>NZ_JBSGFR010000012.1:0-194526 GCF_053603475.1 Actinoplanes sp. NPDC004185
CGCCAGACCGTCGCCATCGCCAAAGCCGTCCTCTGGAACAGCCGCGTGGTCATCCTCGACGAACCCACCGCCGCCCTCGGCGTCGCCCAGACCGCACAAGTCCTCGAACTCGTCCGCCGCCTCGCCGACAACGGCCTCGGCGTCGTCCTCATCTCCCACAACATGAACGACGTCTTCGCCGTCTCCGACCGCGTCGCCGCCCTCTACCTCGGCCGCACCGCCGCCCAGGTCAAAACCACCGACGTCACCCACTCCCAGATCGTCGAACTCATCACCTCCGGACGCAGCGGCAACCTCGGCCTGCCGCCCGAGAAGCCGGCCGCCTCCGGCTTCGCCGACATCACGCCTGCGGGAGAAGCGGACCGATGACAACAACCACCACCACGAGTGCCGGCGTCCAGGTGGTCAAGCCCACGGTCGCCAGCCACCTGCACGACTACTGGGGCCGCGTACGCGGCGGCGACATCGGCAGCCTGCCGGCCATCCTCGGCCTGATCGTGCTGTGCCTGATCTTCGGTATCGCCCGTCCCACGTTCTTCAGCGCGGTCAACTTCGCCAACCTGTTCTCGCAAGGCGCGGCGGTCATCTTCATCGCCATGGGCCTGGTCTTCGTGCTGCTGCTGGGCGAGATCGACCTGTCGGCCGGCTTCGCCAGCGGCGTCTGCGGCGCGGTCATGGCCATCCTGCTGACCACCCACGGCTGGCACTGGGCCCCCGCGATCCTCGTCTCCCTGGTCACCGGGCTGGCCATCGGCTTCGTACTGGGCTTCCTGGTGTCGAAGGTCGGCATCCCGTCCTTCGTCGTCACGCTGGCGGCGTTCCTGGCCTTCCAGGGCATCCTGCTGGTGCTGCTCAGCGGCGGCAAGAACATCTCCATCCGGGAGACGTTCGTGCTCTCGCTGGCCAACAAGAACATGTCGGTCGTGGTGAGCTGGGCGCTCGCGATCCTGGCCGTGGCCGGGTACGCCGCCCTGCAGTTCGCCCGGCTCCGCGGGCGCGCCGTCCGCGGCCTGGTCACCGACCCGGTGGGCATCGTGCTGGGCCGGATCATCGCGCTGGCGGTCATCCTGTTCGCCGCCGTCGCGGTGCTGACCACTGAGCGCAGCATCAACCCGCTGATCAGCGGGTCGGTCAAGGGCGTGCCGATCGTGGCCCCGATCATCGCGGTCTTCCTGATCATCTGGACCTTCGTGCTGGGCCGGACGGCCTACGGCCGGCACGTGTACGCCGTGGGCGGCAACACCGAGGCGGCCCGGCGCGCCGGCATCCCGGTCGACCGGATCCGCATCTCGGTCTTCGTGATCGGCTCGTTCATGGCCTCGATCGGCGGCATCATCGCCGCCAGCCGGGCCAACTCGGTCGACCCGAACTCCGGTGGCAGCAACGTGCTGCTGTACGCGGTCGGCGCGGCCGTCATCGGCGGCACGAGCCTCTTCGGCGGCAAGGGCCGGGTGCTCGACGCGGTCATCGGCGGGGCCGTCATCGCGGTGATCGACAACGGCATGGGCCTGATGGGGTACAGCGCCGGTACCAAGTTCGTCGTCACAGGTCTTATCCTGCTTCTGGCCGCCAGCGTGGACGCGTTGTCGCGGCGGAGAGCGGCAGCCACCGGGAACCGATGAGCGAGCCTCACGGTCACGGTAAGGGGGCAGCCACCTGATGCGAGCGGGCCCCAGCCAGGAGGAGGTACGCCGGCACAACCTGGGGACGTTGCTGCGGTACGTCCACATTCACGGCGCTACGTCCCGAGCGGAGCTGACCACCAAGCTCGGCCTGAACCGCAGCACCATCGGCGCGCTGACCACCGATCTGGCCGCCGCCGGGCTGGTCACCGAGCGCCCGCCGCAGCAGACCCGCCGGGCCGGACGACCTTCGCTGGTCGTCCGGCCCGAGTCGTCCCAGGTCTACGCGTACGCGCTGGCGATCGAGGTGGACCGGCTGCGGGCCGCCCGGGTCGGGCTGGGCGGCAAGATCCTGGACCGGCGCGAGACCGACCGTCCGCGCGGCATGCAGGTCATCGACGCGATCCAGCCGCTGGCCGGCTTCATCCACGAGATGCGGCTGGACGTCCCCGAGGGCGCCCGTTACGTGGGCGGTGGCCTGGCCGTGGCCGGCATGGTCCGCCGCGACGACGGCATGGTCCGGCTGGCCCCGACCATCGGCTGGGTCGAGGAACCGGTCGGTGAGGCCCTGAGCGAGGAGATCGGTGACGTCGGCCCGCTGATCGTCGGCAACATCGCCGACGTCTCGGCGCTGGTCGAGCACAGCCGGGGCGCGGCGGCGGGCCGCGACAATGTCATCTACCTGTACGGCGACGTGGGCGTCGGCGGCGGCATCATCGCGGGCGGCCGGCGCGTCACCGGCCACGGCGGCTACGGCGGCGAGGTCGGCCACATGGTCGTCAACCCGAAGGGCCGGCCGTGCAGTTGCGGGTCGCGGGGCTGCTGGGAGACCGAGATCGGCGAGTTCGCGCTGCTGGAGCTGGCCGGGCGCGGTCACCTGAGCGGGCGCGAGGCGGTGCTGGACGTGGTGGACGCGGCGATGCGCGGTGACTGGGAGGCCCAGCAGGCGGTCCGGCACGTCGGCGACTGGATCGGACTCGGCGTGGGCAACCTGATCAACATCTTCAACCCGGAGGCGGTGATCTTCGGTGGCACCCTGCGCGACGTCTACCTGGTCGCCGCGGCCCAGATCCGCAGCCGCCTCAACGAGGTCGCCCTGCCCGCCTGCCGCGAGCACGTCCGGCTGCGCACCCCCGAGCTGGGCACGGACGCGGCCCTGATCGGCGCGGCCGAACTCGCCTTCGAACGGCTGCTGGCCGATCCACTGTTGTGAGCTGTCTGATCACCCTGGCGCTGCCCGGGGTGGCGCTGCGGTGACCGGTGGCGCGCCGTGCCACGAGGCCCACAGCGCCGCGTAGGAGCCACCCGCCGCCACCAGGTCGTCGTGCGAGCCCAGCTCGGTGATCCGGCCGTCCTCCACCACCGCCACCCGGTCCGCGTCGTGGGCCGAGAAGAGCCGGTGCGCGATCGCCACCACCGTACGGCCGCGCAGCACCGCGGCCAGCGACCGTTCCAGGTCGCGGGCGGCCCGCGGGTCCAGCAGTGACGTCGCCTCGTCGAGCACCAGCGTGTGCGGGTCGGCCAGGACCAGCCGGGCCAGCGCCACCTGCTGCTCCTGCGCCGCCGACAGCGTCACCCCGCCGGTGCCGACCTCCGTGTCCAGCCCCGCCGGCAGAGCGTCGGCCCAGCTCAGCGCGTGCACGGCGGCGAGCGCGTCGCGGACCTCGTGCGGCCGGCAACCGGGCCGGACCATGGCGACGTTGTCGCGCAGCGTACCCATGAAGACGTGGTGTTCCTGGCTGACCAGCGCGACCTCGGTGCGCAGCCGGTGCAGCGGCAGGCCGGCGAGCGGCACGCCGCCGACCGTGATCGAGCCGGCGCCGGGCGCGTAGACACCGGCCAGCAACCGGCCCAGGGTCGACTTGCCGGCGCCGGACGGTCCGACGATCGCCAGCCGCTCCCCCGGCTCGATGGTCAACGAGATGCCGTGCAGCACCTCCCGCCCCGCGACGTAGGAGAACCGCACGTCGTCGGCGACGATCCGGGCGCCGCGCGGAACCGCGTCCTCCTCCGGTGCCGCTCCCGGTGTCTCGGCCACACCGAGCAGGCGGGCCAGCGAGGCGGCGCCGACCTGCAGCTCGTCCAGCCAGCCGAGGAAGCGGTCGAGCGGGTCGATCAGCAGCTGGGCGTAGAGCACGGCCGCGGTGACCTGGCCCAGGCTGACCCAGCCCCGCAGGCAGAACCAGCCGCCGATGAGCAGCGTGCCGACGACCGGCAGCACGTATCCGGTCTCCACGATGGGCGACCAGACAGTGCGCAGGAACAGCGTGTACTTCTCGGTGCGGAAGGAGCGGCGCAGGTCGGCGTCCGTACGCCGGATCCGATCGTCCTGCCGCCGCAGCGCGTCCACCGTCCGGGCACCCTCGACGGTCTCCGCGAGACCGTCGGTCACCTGCGAATACGCGGCATTCTGACGCAGGTAGCCCGGACCGGCCCGGCGCAGGTACCAGCGGGCGGAGAGCCCGATCACCGGTACGGCGGTCAGCAGCGGCAGCGCCAGCAACGGGCTCACCACAATGAGCGCGCCCACGGTCAGCACCGTGGTGAGCAGCGCGATCATCGTCTCCGGCACCGCCAGCCGCACACACCGCGACAGCGCGTCGACGTCCCGCGACGTACGGGTCAGCAGGTCACCGGTCCCCGCCCGCTCCACGGTGGACAGCGGCACGGCCAGCACCCGGTCCACGAACTCCTCCCGCAGCTCGGCCAGCACCCCCTCGCCGAGCCGGGCCGAGGCCAGGTACGCGAACCGGACCAGCACCGCCTGCACCACGATGAACCCGGCGATGGTCAGCGCGATCCGGTCGACGGTGCCGACGCCGGCGCCGTGCTGCAACGACTCGACCAGCTCACCGAGCAGCCGCGGCCCGGCCAGTCCGGCGATCGCGGCGACGGCGTGCAGCGACACGGCGAGCAGCAGGGGGCGTGGGTGCCGGCGAAACAGGGTGCGGGCGTACCGGCGGACCTGGCGGGTGTCCGCCACGGGCAGCGCGTTGCTCACTCCCGCAACACCGTCCTCGCGTAGCCGGGGTGGCCGGCCAGCAGCTCCCGGTGGGTGCCCTCGGCGACCACCACCCCGTCCTCGACGTACAGGACGACGTCGGCCCGGTCCAGCACCAGCGGGCTGGTGGAGCAGACGACCGTGGTGCGCCCGCGGCGGGCGGGTCCGAGCCGGGCGGCGATCCGGGCCTCGGTGTGCGCGTCGACCGCGCTGGTCGGTTCGACCAGCACCAGCACCTCGGGGTCGGCGATCAGCGCGCGGGCCAGCCGCAGCCGCTGCTGCTGGCCACCGGAGAAGGTGCGGCCCCGTTCGGCGACCTCGGTGCGCAGCCCGGCGGGCAGCGCGGCGACGATCTCGTCCGCGCCGGCCGCCGCCAGTGCGTCGGCCAGCGGCGCGGTGCCGGTCGGATCCAGATCGTCCCGGAGCGGCCCGGAGAACAGGCGGGCTTCGTTGTCGGCCACCAGGATCCGTTCGCGCACGGTCGCCAGATCAAGATCATTGAGCGGTACGCCGGCCAGCGTCGCCGCCGCACCCGGTGCACTGCCGACGTAGCGGCCGAGCCGATCGGTGATGGCGACGGCGTCGGCCGGCACGGCCGCGGCGATCGCGGTGACCGTTCCCGGCCGCACCACCACCCCGGACACGCTGTCGACCAGCTCTCCCGGGCCCGGCGCGGGTGCCGGGCGTACGGGGTCGGGCAGGTCGGTGCGGGCCCGCAGCATCCGCACCACGCGCCGGCCGGAGACGTGACCGCGGGCGAGCTTGTCCAGCGTCTCGGTGAGCTGCCGCAGTGGCGCGACGAGGAACGCCGCGTACCCGTAGAAGGAGACCAGCTGCCCGAGGGTGATCTGCCCGGACAGGGCGAAGCGGGCCCCCAGCCAGGTCACCAGCACCAGGAAGATGCCCGGGAGCAGCACCTGGGCCGCCTCCAGCAACGCCTCCACGGACGCCACCCGCAGGCCCGCCGCCCGGAGCCGCTGCGACTCGGTCCGGTAGCGGCCGGACATGACCGGCTCGCCGCCGACCCCGCGCAGCACCCGCAGCCCACCGACCAGGTCGCCGGCCCGGCCGGTCAGCCGGCCCTGCTGCTCCCGGTACGCCTGCTGGCGGTGGTGCAGTGGCCGGATGAGCAGGCCGACCACTGCCATCAGCAGCGGCACCCCGAGCACCACGACCAGCCCCAGCGGCAGCGAGGTGGACAGCAGGATCACCGTCACGGTGATGATTGCCACGAGGGAGCCGGCCCCGCGGGCGGTGATGTCCAACGCTCCGCCGATGTGGCTGATGTCGGCCGTGCCGATGGCGACGACCTCGCCCGCCTGCAGCCGGCGCGGCAGGGCCGACCCGAGCCGGTTCGATTGCCGGACAGCCACCTGGACGGTGCGGTAGGCGCCGGCCAGCCAGTTGAAGACGGCCAGCCGGTGCCGGGTGACGCCGGTGGCGGCCTGCACCACGCCGATGCCGAGCAGCAGCAGGCTCCAGGTGAGCAGGGCGTCGCCGTCCCGGTGGGTCAGCCCGGCGTCGATGGCCCGGCCGATGACCGCCGGGACCAGCGCCTGGCAGGTCATCCAGATGATGCCGAAGATCGCGCCCCCGGTGGTGGATGGCCAGGTGCGCCGGGCGAGCCAGCCCAGGTAGCGGGTGGCGGACCGGTCGTCGGGAATGCCGGGGTCGGCAGGCGGCAGCTCGCGCATTCTCCCCTGACGGTACGAAACTGCGCCGTCACGGGGAAGCACGTTATCTATCGACGGGCGTGAAATCCCAGGCGTGCGGTGCGCGGGCGGTCAGGTGCGCCGGCGGCGTGGGCAGGTCGGCCGGGGTGTGCCGCCAGCGGGAGATGACCACGATGCGGTGGTCGGTCGACGAGTAGACCTCGCTCGACACGTGCGACGGCAGGACCTCGACCTGCGGCAGGGCCACGTCGCAGACCCAGCTGAGCAGCTCGTCGAAGCCGCTGCCCAGGGCCCGTACCTCCCACATGCGAGCAATCATGCTGATTCCTACCCCGCCACAGTGACCGAGGTCAATGACATGGCGGAATCGGCCGGCAGGTCGAGCCGGCTGGGCGCGACACCGGCGGCGACGAGATGCGAACCGAGGGCGGCGACCATGGCGCCGTTGTCGGTGCACAGGCCGGGGCGCGGCACCCGCACCCGGATGCCGAGCTTCGCGGCGCGCTCCTCGGCCAGCACCCGCAGCCGCGAGTTGGCGGCGACTCCACCGCCGATGATCAGCGTCTCGACGCCGTGCTCCCGGCAGGCGTCCAGGGCCTTGCTGGTCAGCACGTCACAGACGGCGTCCTGGAAGCTGGCCGCGACGTCGGCGACCGGCACCGGCTCACCGCTGCGCTCGCGGGCCTCGACCCAGCGCGCCACGGCGGTCTTCAGCCCGGAGAAGGAGAAGTCGAACCGGTGCTTGAGCTGGTCCTTGGGCGACGTGAGGCCGCGCGGGAAGGCGATCGCGGCGGGGTCGCCGTCGCGGGCCGTCCGGTCGATCACCGGGCCGCCGGGGAAACCCATCCCGAGCAGCCGGGCAACCTTGTCGAAGGCCTCCCCCGCGGCGTCGTCGATGGTCGCGCCGAGCGGCGTGACCCCGGCGGTGAGATCGTCGACCAGCAGCAGCGACGAGTGGCCGCCGGAGACGAGCATGGCGATGGCCGGCTCGGGCAGCGGTCCGTGCTCGAGGGTGTCGACGGCGACGTGGGCCGCGAGGTGGTTGACGCCGTAGATGGGCTTGTCGGCGGCCAGCGCGTACCCCTTGGCGGCGGCGACCCCGACGAGCAGTGCCCCCGCGAGACCGGGACCGGCGGTCACGGCGATCGCGTCGATGTCGGCCAGGGTGACCCCGGCGTCGTCGAGCGCCCGCTGCATGGTCGGCACCATCGCCTCGAGATGGGCCCGGCTGGCGACCTCGGGCACCACCCCGCCGAAGCGGGCATGCTGGTCGACGCTGGAGGCGAGCGCATCGGCGAGCAGGGTGTGCCCGCGGACGATGCCGACGCCGGTCTCGTCGCAGGAGGTCTCGATCCCGAGAACAAGGGGCTCGTCAGGCATTGCGCATCATCACCACGGCGTCGGTGTTGCTGGGCTGGTAGTAGCCGCGCCGCAGACCGACGGGCTCGAAGTCATAGCCGGCATAAAGCCGCTGAGCAGGCGCATTGTCGACGGCGACCTCCAGCAGCACCTTGCGCTGACCGGCCTCGGCGAGCAGCGCCTCCAGCAGCTGCCGCCCGATGCCACCACGCTGGGCCCGCCGGTCGACGGCGATGTTCTGCACCCAGCACTCCTGCTGGTCGACGATGGCGAGACCGGCATAACCGGCGACCTTCTCGTCCTCCTCGGCGACAAGATAGAAATGCCGCTGCGCCAGCTCGTTCCAGAACATGGCAGCCGACCACTTCTCGGCGCCGAACAGGTCCTCCTCGATGGGCAGCACCTCGGCGATGTGCCACCACCGGAACCGGGTGAGACGCATCAGGGCAGCACAGCCTTGCGCACGGAGGGCTCGACGGCATCCGGCCGGCGAAGGTAGAGAGGGGTCAGCGGATCCCCCGGCGCCCCCTGCCGGACCTGCTCCGCGGCCAAGGCGATAAGCGCCTCCCCGGAGGGAAAAAGAAGCCGGTCGTCGATCGGGATCCCGAAGATCTCGCTGTACTTGAGAGCGCCCTCACCGACGGCCCGATCGGCCGCGACCAGGACGTCAGCGGGCTTGGCAACATCAGGACCGGTGACCCGGACGCCGTCGGCATAGGTGGCGAAATACACCTCGCGGCGGCGGGCGTCGGTGGCGACCAGGACCCGGCCCGGCCCGGCGGCCCGGCCGAGAGCATCCAAGGAGCAGATCCCGTACGTGGGGATGCCCAGCGCCTGCCCCATGGCGGCGGCGGTCGCCAGCCCCACCCGCAGGCCGGTGAACGGGCCGGGGCCGACACCGGCGACGATGGCGACAAGCTCACGCGGCCGGACACCGGCGTCGTCGAGCACCAGCTGGATCTGGGGGGCGAGGCGCTCACCGTGGGCCCGGGGGTCGACGGTGCGGCGCTCGGCGATCCCCTTCATGCCACTGTCGGAAACCTCCCCGAGAGCGGCGGTGACCGCGGGGGTGGAGGTGTCCAGAGCGAGTACGAGCACCTGAGAACCCTAACTGCCTGGGACGGCATGAGCGGAGCCGGGCGCGGCCCGGCACGCCAGCTGCCGCCCGGCCCGGCACGCCGGCCGGCGCACCGGTGAGCGCATCGACGGCCGGACGGACGGCGGGTCAGGCTCGGGGGTTCCAGTCGATGAGCGGGCGGCCCGCGTCGGCCAGCGCTTTGTTCGCCGCGCTGAAGGGACGGGAGCCGCGGAAGCCCTTCGGGTTCAGCGGGCTCGGGTGACCCGCCTCCAGCACCACGTGCGCGGGGTTGCTGACCAGCGCCGCCTTCTTCCGGGCATAGCTGCCCCAGAGCAGGAACACCACCCGCTCGTCGCGGGCGTTCAGCGCCTGGATCGTCGCGTCGGTGAACGCCTCCCAGCCCTTGTTCGCGTGGGACGCCGCCGCTCCCGCGCGTACGGTCAGAACCGCGTTGAGCAGCAGCACCCCCTGCCGCGCCCAGCCGGTGAGGTCGCCGCTGGTGGCCGGCGGCACGGCGACGTCCTCGGCCAGCTCCTTGAACACGTTGCGCAGCGACGGCGGGATCCGCACCCCTTCCCGGACGCTGAAGCTGAGGCCGTGCGCCTGCCCCGGCCCGTGATAGGGGTCCTGACCGAGGATCAGCACCTTGGCCTGCTCGGGCGGGCACAGGCGGTACGCCGCGAAAAGGTCCTCGACAGGCGGATAGACCGTGTTGGTCGCGTACTGCTCGCCGACGTAGGCGCCGAGCGCTGCCGTGGCCGTTTCGTCGAGGAACGGCCGGAGCTCCGTACGCCAGGCGGGCGGGAGCATGTCGGGCAGGTTCACATCTTCTCCAGTCGGGCGGCCCAGTCGCCGCCGTGGGGGACGAGGTCGATGACCCGGGTGTCGTCGTCGAGCCGGTCGATCCGGACGGCCAGGTATTCGTCGTTGAGCTGCTCCACCAGGCCGGCACCCCACTCGACCACCGTGACGGCGTCGTCGGCCGACGCGTCCAGGTCGAGGTCGTCGATCTCGGCGCGCGGATCGGTCGCGTCACCCAGCCTGTACGCGTCCGCGTGCACCAGCGGAACCGAACCGCCCCGCGCAGGCTCGGGCCGGTGCACCCGAGCGATGACGAACGTCGGCGACGTGATGGCCCCATGCACGCCGAGCCCCGCGCCGATGCCCTGCACCAACGCGGTCTTGCCCGCGCCGAGGGGGCCGGTGAGCAGCAGCAGATCCCCGGGGCGCAGCACCGCGGCGAGACGGCGCCCGAAGGCCTGGGTGTCCTCCACTGTGGTCAGCCGGGTCGCCGTCACGAGATCTTCTCCAGGAAGGGGATCAGCGCGGCGTTGACCTCGGCGGCCTTCTCCAGCATGACCACGTGCCCACTGTTTTCGATCTTCACCAGCGATGCCTCGGGCAGGTGCCGCAGGATCTCCTCGGAGTGGGCCACCGGGGTCAGGTAGTCCTTGGTGCCCACCAGCACCAGCACTGGCACGCCCCGCAACGCGGACAGCGCCGGGAAGCGGTTGTGCGAGTAGAGCGTGTGCAGATATTTGGTGAGGGTCTCGACGGAGGTCTTCGAGTTCATCTGCTCCACGAAGGTCACCAGCGCCGGGCTGGGCCGGGCGTCGCCGAAGCCGTACCGGCGGGTGAGCAGCCAGGCCAGGTCACCGACCGCGATCCGGGCCTTGTCGATGGCGCCGCCGCCGATGCGGGCGGCCCCGCCCCAGATCGGGAAGAATGGGGCACTGGCCCGTGCGACCAGCGACGGAATGCCGAGCTTGCTCTTGTCGATCAGGCCGGCCGAGGTGGACATCAGCACGACACCGGTGACCCGCTCACCGAACCACTCCGGATACTGCTCCGCGAACGCCATGATCGTCATGCCGCCCATCGAGTGTCCGACGAGGATGATGTGCCCGTCCGGCACGGTCTCGTCGAGCACGGCGGCGAGCGACTTGCCCAGCGCGGCGATGTCGTAGTCACCGGACTGCAGCCGGCTGGACCGGCCGTGCCCGGGCTGGTCGTAGAAGACGAGCCTGTTCTCACCCAGCTCGGTCAGCGCCTGCCGCTGGAAGTAGAAGGTGCCCATGTCGAGCGCGAAGCCGTGCACGAAGACGACGGTGGGCTTGGCCCCGGCGACCTTGGGCTCGACGATCTCGACGTGCAGATCGGTGCCGTCGGCGGCGGTGACGATGAGCTGACGGTCGAACGGCTGGTCGCCGAACTCCTCCTCGGAGTGGGGGTCCCCGGGAGCGTTCAGCGACTTGCGCACGAGGGCGCGCTCGATGGCGAAGGCGGTGGCGAGACCGGCCGCGGCGAGACCGATGGCGGCCCCGACGATCCCGACCTGCTTGGCGCGTCGCCGCGGAGCGACCTTCCCGGACGGCTTTGCGGACGGCTTCGCCGACGGCTTTGCGGGACTCACGCACCCTCCCCTGTCTCGCCGGCCGTCGGGACGCCGGCCGTGCCGTCGTAGACGCGAGGAACACGCGTGCCGCCGAAGCGGGTCACGATCTCATAGTTGATCGTGCCGATCGCCTCGGCCCAGTCAGTGGCTGTGGGCATGCCGTCATCTCCGGGCCCGAACAGCACCGCCACGTCACCCGCCGCCACCGGGTCGTCCCCGCAGTCCAGGATGATCTGGTCCATGCACACCCGGCCGGCGATCGTACGAGTGCGCCCACCCAGCGAAACCGGCCCCACATTGGACGCATGCCGGGGCACCCCGTCGCCGTAGCCGAGCGGCACCAGAGCCAGCGTCGTCTCCTTCGACGTGTGGTACGCGTGCCCGTACGAGACGCCCTGCCCCGCCGGCACCCGCTTGGTCAGCGTGACCCGGGCCCGAGCAGTCATCGCCGGACGCAGTCCCGTCTCGTGCTCGGGCGGCAACGGCGACAGCCCATAGATCGCCACCCCCGGCCGGACCAGGTCGTAGTGCGCGTCGGGCCGGGTCAGCGTGGCCGCCGAGTTGGCGATGTGCCGGTATCGGGGCTCGATGCCGTACTGCTCCGCGGTTGCCAGGCCCTCGGCGAACACAGCGAGCTGATGATCAACGGTCTCGTGGCCGGGAGCGTCCGCGTACACGAAGTGGCTCCAGACGCCGACGATCTCCACCTCGCCGTCGGCCTGCGCTTTCGCCGCCGCCTCCAGGAGGGCGGGCCACTCTGCCGGAGTGGCACCGCCGCGCGCGAGCCCGGTGTCGAGCTTGAGGTGCACCCGGGCCGGTCGCTGCGCCCGCCGGGCCGCCGTGACCAACTCGTCGAGCTGACCCAGGCTGCCCGCGTTGAGGTCGACATCAGCCGAAACGCCGTCGTGCAGCGGCAGCCCGGGAGCCAGCAGCCAGGCCAGCACCGGCACGGTCAGCCCGGCCCGGCGCAGCGTCAACGCCTCGTCCAGGGTGGCGACGCCCAGCCACGTCGCCCCGCCCGCCAGCGCGGCCCGGGCCACCGGCAGCATCCCGTGGCCGTAGCCGTCGGCTTTGACCACGGCCATGACCTCGGCGGTGGTGCCGGCGCGCAGCGTCGCGACGTTGTCCCGGATAGCGTCCAGATCAACCCGGACCTCGGCCTGCCACATGTTCACCAGCCTACTGAGCGGTATGACAAAACCTGTGTCACAGGAGGTCCGCCAGGACCGGCCGCAGTGCCGCGGCCACATCCTGCGACGTCACGGGGCCCTCGCGCTCGGCCCGGCGCCCGGCCAGCCCGTGCACGTACGCCGCCATGATCGCCGCTCGTTCCGCGGGCAGACCGGCGGCGAGCAGCGAGCCGAGCAGACCGGCCAGCACGTCTCCGCTGCCGGCGGTGGCCAGCGCCGCCGTGCCGGTCGGGTTGGCCCAGGCCTCGCCGGCCGGCGTGGCCACGATCGTCCGGTCGCCCTTGAGCAGCACCACGGCGTTCGTCCAGGACGCCAGCCGGCAGGCTGCCGCGATCCGGTCGGCTCCGGGGCGTTCGCCGGCCAGCCGCGCGAACTCGCCGTCGTGCGGTGTGAGCACAAGCGGCGCGTCCCGGCGCAGGTCAGCCGCGTGCTGGCCGTCGACGAGCAGGGTCAACGCGTCGGCGTCCAACAGGACCGGCAGGGAGGTGGCGAGCACACTGCGCAGCTCTGTGCGGGCCGCGTCGTCGGTGCCCAGGCCGGATCCGCAGACCCAGGCCTGCACCCGGCCCGCCTCGGCCACCCGCTTGGCGGCCACCACGGACGGGTGCTGGCGCAGGACTTCCCGGTCGGCGCTGCCCGCGTAACGCACCATGCCGGTCGGGCCGGCGAGGGCACCGGTGACGGACAGCACAGCAGCCCCCGGGTACGTCGCAGAACCGGTGGCCACCCCCACGACACCCCGGCTGTACTTGTCGGAGGTGGCGTTCGGCCTGGGCCACCAGGCGGCGATGTCAGCGGCGTCGGGCACCCGTACCGCCGGGTCGGCGTGCAGCGTCGCACCCAGGCCGATGTCGACCAGCTCGACCTGACCCGCCAGGGTCGCGGCCGGGCCGACGACGTGCGCGGGCTTCAGGCAGCCGAAAGTGACGGTGACGTCGGCGTGCACGGCGTCACCGGGCACGTCACCGGTGTCGACCGCGACCCCGCTGGGCACGTCCACGGCGACGACCGGCGGCCGCACCCCGTCCCGGCCGCGCAGCTCGGGCAGGCGCTCGACCAGCGCGGTCGCCTCCGGCCGCAGACCGCCGCTGGCGCCGATGCCGACGATGCCGTCGACCACCAGATCCACCCGGCCGGGCAGGTCGGTGACCGTGACGCCACCCGCGCGGCGCAGGGCGGCGAGGCCGGCGAGGTGCACCCGGTCGGGCCGCAGCAGCACGGCTCGGACACCCGCACCGCGCGCGGCGAGCGTGGCACCCGCGTAGAGCGCGTCGCCGCCGTTGTCACCACTGCCGACCAGCAGCAGCACCGTGGCGCCGTAGACCCCGCCGGACTCCTGCAGCAGCAGGGCACACCGGCGGGCCAGACCGGCCGCCGCGCGCTGCATGAGCGTGCCCGACGGCAGAGTCGCCATCAGGGCTTTCTCCGCCGCGCGGACGTCTGCCACGCGCCAGGCCTGCCGCATGCTCCAACCCCCAGGTAAGTCAGGCCTCCGCGACGACCATCGCGGAAGCGATGCCGCCGTCGTGCGACAGCGACAAGTGCCAGCGGCTGACGCCCCGTTCGGCCGCCACCGCCGCGACCGTACCGGAGACGGTCAGCCAGGGCCGTCCGTCGGGATCGGTGACCACTTCACAGTCGTGCCAGCGCAGCCCGGCCGGCGCACCGAGCGCCTTGGCGACGGCCTCCTTGGCCGCGAACCGCGCCGCCAGCGACTCGGGCGACCGCGGGTTGCCGGAGGACGTCATGCGCTCCGAGTCGGTGAAGAGCCGGTCGGCGAGCAGCGGCGTGCGCTCCAGCGCCTTGGCGAACCGGTCCACCAGCACGACGTCGATCCCCACAGACACGATCACACGAGCAACCCTATCGGCCCGCGATCCCCGGCGGCCGGTCGTGCGCCAGGCCTGTGGACAACCCGGGTACGCCGCGACGGCTTGTCCACAGGGGCGAATCCGAGGGGCCGAACTCCCCTAACGTCGTCGGCCGTACCCGTTGCGATCTGGAGGTTGCCGATGACGTCCGAGCTCGAGGTTGATGCCGCCGCGGTCCGCGCCTGGGCCCGGGCGCTGTCCGCGACAGCCGCGCGGATCAGTACTGATCGGCCCCCACCGCCGACCGGTCCGCCCTGGTCAGCCACCGAAGCCGCAGCGGCCGCCGCCGACGCCGCTCAGGTGCAGCTCAGGGCGCTCGCGGACGACATCTCGGCGGCGGCCCGGCAGGCAGCCGCGGCAGCGGACGACTACGACGACGCGGACGACCGGGGCGCGGCGCGACTCCGAGCCGTCCGATGACCGTGACCTTTCCCCAGCTGCGGGCCACCGATCCCGGTCGCTGGCGCGACACAGCCACCGCGTGGCGGGCCTGGGCCGCGACGGCCGGGCGCTGGGCCGCCGAACTGCGCGCCCACGCCACCTGCCTGCGCACGATCTGGGCCGGCTCGGCCGCCGACGCCGCCACGGCGCACCTCGCCACGCTGATCCGCCGGCTGAACCTGTTCCGGCTGGGTTGCTGGGTCGCCGACCAGGCGCTGAGCGAGTTCGCCGCGGCTCTGGCCAGGAGCAGGTCAATGCTGGAAGGCATCCCGGCGGGCGTCACGGTCGCCGACAACGGCACGGTGAGCGGAGATCCAGCATCAGCCGTACGCGACACCGCGGCGGCCATCACCACGGCGCTGGCCATCGCGGCGGAGGCGGACGGCGCAGCCACGAGCAGGCTCACTGAGCTGGACACGAGCGGGACAGCAAGCCCGCCGACGGGTGATCCGCCGTCCTGCACCGCCACGCCGGCCCAGGTGCGGCAGTGGTGGGAGGCGCTGACTCCGGCGCAGCGCCGTTGGCTGCTCGCCACCGAGCCGGGCCGGCTGGGTCCGCTGGACGGCATACCGGCCGGCCTCCGGGACCTGGCGAACAGGCTGACCCTCGACGAGCTGCCGCCCCGAATCCCCGGCCTCGATGCGCTACGGGACCGGCTCGCCGATGGCGACGGGCCGCGCGCCTATCTCCTGCAGATCGATCCGGCGGGCGAGGGCCGGGCCGTGGTCGCGCTGGGCGATCCGGACCGGGCCCGGCACGTGCTGACCCAGGTGCCCGGCATGACCGCCGACCTGGCCTCGTACGGCGGTGAGCTGGCCCGCGCCGAGCGGATCGCCACCCGCGCGACCGAAGTGGCCCCGCAGAACGCCACCAGCACCGTCATGTGGCTGGGCTACGACGCTCCGGACTTCGTGCACGAGGCCGCGAGCCGGTCCCAGGCCACCGCCGGGGCCATCGGGCTACGACAGTTCCAGGACGGGTTGCGGGCCACTCACCTCGGCGCACCGGCGCACCAGACCGTGCTCGGGCACAGCTACGGATCGCTGGTCGTGGGCACCGCGGCAGCGCAGCCCGGCCTGGCCACCGACGACGTGGTCTTCGTCGGCTCACCCGGCGTGGGCGTGGACTCCGCGGCTGAGCTGGGAGTGCCGGCGGACCGGGTGTGGTCCTCGACCTCGCGTTCCGACGTCATCCAATGGGCCGCCGTCTCCCCGCGGAGCCTGGTCGAGGACCTGACCCTCAGCCAGGCCGTGCCGGGTGGCGCCTTGCTGGCCTTCACCCGGCCGGAGGACGACCTGTTCTTCGGCACCAATCCGAGCGACCCGGCGTTCGGCGCCCGCGTGTTCGCGAGCGAGCCGGACGCCGGGCACCTCGGCTACTGGGAGCCCGGCAGCGCGGCGCTGGACGCGCTCGCGGGCATCGCGGTGGGGCGGGGCGATGTCATTCCACGGTGACGGACTTGGCCAGGTTGCGGGGCTGGTCGACGTCGTGACCGCGGGCCGCGGCGATCTCGCAGGCGAGGATCTGCAACGGCACGGTGGTCATGAGCGGGGCCAGCAGGGTGGGCGTACGCGGCACGGTGATGAGGTGGTCGGCGTAGGCACCCACCGCGTCGTCGCCCTCTTCGGCGATGACGATGGTGCGGGCACCGCGGGCGCGTACCTCCTGGATGTTGGAGACGACCTTGTCCCGCAGCACGCCGCGGCCGGCCGGCGACGGCACCACGCACACCACCGGGGTGCCGTCGTCGATCAGCGAGATCGGGCCGTGCTTGAGCTCACCGGCGGCGAAGCCCTCGGCGTGCATGTACGCCAGCTCCTTGAGCTTCAGCGCCCCCTCCAGGGCGACCGGGAAGCCCACGTGCCGGCCGATGAACAGGATCGTCGGAGCGGCCTTGAGCTCACGGGCCAGCGCCCGCACGTCCTCCATGTCGGCGAGCAGCTCCCGCAGGTTGTCCGGGGTGCGGCGCAGCCGGGAGACGACCGCCGCGACCTCGTCGGCGTACATCACGCCGCGGACCTGGGCCAGGTGCAGCCCGATCAGGTAGCAGGCGACCAGCTGGGTCAGGAACGCCTTGGTCGAGGCGACGGCGATCTCGGGGCCACCGTGGGTGTAGAGCACCGCGTCGGACTCGCGGGGGATGGTCGAGCCGTTGGTGTTGCAGATGGCCAGCACCCGGGCCTTCTGCTCCTTCGCGTGGCGCAGGGCCATCAGCGTGTCCATCGTCTCGCCCGACTGGCTGATCACGATCACCAGCGTGGAGCGGTCCAGGATCGGGTCGCGGTAGCGGAACTCGCTGGCCAGCTCTACCTCGCAGGGCAGCCGGGTCCAGTGCTCAATGGCGTACTTGGCGACCATGCCCGCGTGGTACGACGTGCCGCACGCGATGACGAAGACCTTGTCCACGTCGCGCAGGTCCTGGTCGGTGAGGCGGACCTCGTCCAGGACGATCTCGCCGCGCTCGGAGAGCCGGCCGAGCAGGGTGTCCGCGATCGCCTGGGGCTGCTCGGCGATCTCCTTGAGCATGAAGTAGTCGTAGCCGCCCTTCTCCGCGGCGGAGGCGTCCCAGTCGATGTGGAATTCCTTGCCGGTCGCGGGGGCACCGGCGAAGTCGGTGATCTCGATGCCGGCCGGCGTGATCAGCACGACCTGGTCCTGGCCCAGCTCCACGGCCTCGCGGGTGTGCTCGATGAACGCGGACACGTCGCTGGCCAGGAAGTTCTCCCCGTCGCCGCGGCCGACGACCAGCGGCGAGTTACGCCGGGCGGCGACGACCGCGTCGGGCACGTCGACGTCCATCGCGAGCAGGGTGAAGGCACCCTCGAGCCGGCGGACGACGCGGCGCATGCCCTCGGCGAGCAGCTGCGGGCCCTCCTCGGCACCGGCGGCGCGCAGGGCCCGCATCTCGGCGGCGAGCATGTGCGCGGCGCACTCGGTGTCGGTGTCGCTGACGAACTCGACGCCGGTCGCCTCGAGCTCGGCCCGCAGGCGGGCGAAGTTCTCGATGATGCCGTTGTGGATCACCGCGACCCGGCCGTCGGCCGACAGGTGCGGGTGGGCGTTGCGATCGGTGGGGCCACCGTGGGTGGCCCAGCGGGTGTGCCCAATCGCGGTCGAGCCGACCGAGATGCCGTCACCGGCCCGCTCGACCAGCGCCTTTTCCAGATTCGCCAGCTTGCCGGCCTTCTTCTCGGTCAGGATGACCGAGTCGTCGATGACGGCGATGCCGGCGGAGTCATAACCGCGGTACTCCAGCCGGCGGAGCCCGTCGAGGACGATTTGCAGAGCCGGCCGACTGCCGACGTAACCCACGATCCCACACATGGGGGGCAGCGTAGCGGACTTCCGCTCACGGCCGCTGCGCAAGAACCATACTTTCGCGCATCGGACGTGATCGAAAGAGCCGTTCGGCCGGTCGCGCCCGAACCCTCGGCCAGGTCAGGCGTACGGCTGACACGACCGGGTGATCCGATCCTGGCGTCGAGGGCGTACCGTCGGGCGGACGCCTGCTCTGGAGAGACGATTGAGCTACCCACCGCCTTCTGACCCGACGCGGCCGTACCCCGCGGAAGAACCCGTATCCGGTCAGCCTTGGTCGTCCCCGTCGGGCGATTCCCTGTCGGCCGAGCCACCGCGCCCGCCGGCGCCGTCGTTCCAGCCGGGCTACGCCCCGCTGCCGCAGCCGAACGCGCAGAGCAGCGGACCGCCGGACGGCTATCCGCCGACCTCACAGTTCCCGGCCCAGCCGGGTCAGCCTCAGCCGGGCCAGCCCCAGTCCGGCCAGCCGCAGCCGCACTACGACGCGCAGGCCGGCTACCCGCCGCCGGATCAGCAGGGCCAGTTCCCGCCGCCGGCCTACCAGCCGCCCGGCTACGCCCCTCCGGGTGGCTACGCCCCTCCCCCGGCTACGGCCAGCCCGAGTACGGCCAGGCCGGCTACGGACAGCCCGGCCAGGGCCAGCCCGAGTACAGCCAGGCCGGCTACGGCCAGCCCGGATACGGCCCGGGCCAGCCCGGATACGGCCCACCCGGCCCACCCGGCCCAGGGCAGCCCGGCCACGGCCAGCCGGGATACGGCGCCACTCCTCCGCCGCCCAAGCGCAGCAACGTCCCGCTGATCGCCGTGCTCGTGGCAGTGGTGCTGCTGCTGTGCGCGGGCGGCGTGACCTCGGCCGTGCTGCTGGTGAACCGGGCCACCGACAAGGCCCAGGAGAAGATCGACTCGCTGCCGGACTTCCCGACCGAGGTGCCGGACCTGCCGACCGACGTGCCCGGCCTGCCCACGGAACTGCCCACCGATCTCCCGACCGAGCTGCCCACCGGGCTGCCGAACCTGCCGGACGTGGACCCGGACCAGGAACTCAAGGTCGAGTACGAGGTCACCGGCGACGGACCGGCCGAGATCGTGTACGTGGAGAAGCTCGGCGGCGACCCGCAGCGGGTCCGCAACGCCACGCTGCCGTGGCGCAAGACGGTGACGATGAAGGGCTCCTCGCTGGTCTCGGTCATCGCCGTCCGGGGCGCGACCTCGGAGGGCAAGCTGAGCTGCAGCGCCAAGGTCGACGGCCAGAAAGTGGCCCAGAAGACGAGCCAGGGCAGCTTCATCACCGCCGCCTGCACCAAGTTGATGTTCTGACCCGCGGCGGGCAGCGGCACCCGAGCGGACGGTCGTAGGCTGGCGTCGTGACGACGTCGACCCCGGCCGATCCGCTCGTCGGGCGCATGCGCCCGTTCGGCACCACCATCTTCTCGGAGATGTCCGCGCTGGCCGTGCGCACCGGTTCGGTCAACCTCGGGCAGGGCTTCCCGGACACCGACGGGCCACCGGAGATGCTGGCCGCGGCCGCCGCCGCCCTCGGCTCGGGCGCGAACCAGTACCCGCCGCTGCCGGGCATCCCCGCGCTGCGGGCCGCGATCGTGGCGCACGAGCAGCGGTTCTGGGGCCTCGACCGGGACCCGGACACCGACGTGGTGGTCACCGCCGGCGCCACCGAGGCGATCGCCGCGAGCATTCTGGGGCTGTGCGAGCCCGGCGACGAGGTTGTGTGCTTCGAGCCGTACTACGACTCGTACGCGGCTTCGATCGCCCTGGCCGGCGCGGTCCGGCGGCCGGTCACGCTGCGGCCCGGCCCGGACGGGCGGTACGGCTTCGACGAGGGTGAACTGCGCGCCGCGTTCGGGCCGCGCACCCGGATGATCCTGCTGAACACGCCGCACAACCCGACCGGCAAGGTCTTCACCGGCGACGAGCTCACGCTGATCGCGGGACTCTGCCAAGAGCACGACGTGTACGCCGTCACGGACGAGGTCTACGAGCACCTGGTCTTCACCGACGCCGCCGCGCCGCACATCCCGCTCGCCACACTGCCGGGCATGCTGGAGCGCACCCTGCGGATCTCCTCGGCGGGCAAGAGTTTCTCCTGCACGGGCTGGAAGGTCGGCTGGGCGACCGGCCCGGCGCCGCTGGTGTCGACGGCGATGCGCGTGAAGCAGTTCCTGACGTTCGTGAACGCGGGACCCCTCCAGCCGGCGGTGGCCGTCGCCCTCGCCCTGCCGGACTCCTACTTCACCGTCTTCCGCGACGGCCTGCAGGCCCGGCGGGACCGGCTCGTGGCCGGCCTCACGGATGCGGGCTTCGGCGTCCTGCCGTCCGAGGGCACCTACTTCGTGACCGCCGACATCACCCCGCTGGGCGGCACGGACGGCGTCGACTTCTGCCGCTCGCTGCCGGAGCGCTGCGGCGTCGTGGCCGTGCCCACGCAGGTCTTCTACGACCACAAGGAGCAGGGCCGGCGGCTCATCCGCTTCGCGTTCTGCAAACGCGAGGACGTCATCGACGAAGCCGCCAAGCGCCTCCGCACCCTCGCCTGAGAAGCGGCGGGCCCGAGGCCCGCCGCTCGTCGACAACTCAAGCCGGGCTGGCCGACCGGACCTCGTCCGCCACCCGCTCCGCGATCGTCCGCGCCTGCTCCTCGGTGACGGCCTCGACCATCACCCGCACCAGGTGCTCGGTGCCCGACGGGCGCAGCAGCACCCGTCCGGTCTCCCCCAGCTCGTCCTCCGCCAGCGCCACCGCCGCCTGCACGGTCGGGGCCGCCGCGCCCGCCTGCCGGTCCTTGACCGGGACGTTGATCAGCACCTGCGGCAGCTTGTGCAGCACCGACGCCAGGTCGGCCAGGGACTTGCCGGTCTTGGCGATCGTCGCCATCAGGTGCAGGCCGGTCAGCACGCCGTCGCCGGTCGTCGCGTACGCCGGCATCACGATGTGCCCGCTCTGCTCGCCGCCCAGCGCGTAGCCGCCCGCCGCCAGCTCCTCCAGCACGTAACGGTCGCCGACCTTGGTCTCCAGCAGCTTGATGCCCGCGTCCTTCATGGCCAGGCGCAGGCCCAGGTTGCTCATCACCGTGGCGACCAGGGTGTCCTCGGTGAGGGTGCCCGCCTCGCGCATGGCCAGGGCCAGGATGGCCATGATCTGGTCGCCGTCGACCACGTCGCCGGCGGCGGTCACCGCGAGGCAGCGGTCGGCGTCGCCGTCGTGGGCCAGGCCCAGGTCGGCGCCGTGCTCCAGGACGGCCTCGCGGACCGCCTCCAGGTGGGTGGAGCCGCAGTTGTCGTTGATGTTGAGGCCGTCGGGGTCGGCGTGGATCGCGATGACCTCCGCGCCGGCCTCCTCGTACGCCGTCGGGCCGACCTCACTCGCCGCGCCGTTCGCGCAGTCGACCACGACCTTCACCCCGGCCAGCGGGTGCGGGGTCGACTCGAGCAGGTGCTTGACGTAGTGCTCGGCGCCGTCCAGCAGGTCGTGCACCCGGCCCACGCCGGCCCCGGTCGGGCGTCCGACCAGGCCGTGCCCGTCGGCGATGGCCGCCTCGATCTTCTCCTCCAGCTCGTCCGGGAGCTTCTGGCCGCCCGGGGCGAAGAGCTTGATGCCGTTGTCCGGCATCGGGTTGTGCGACGCCGACAGCATCACGCCGAGGTCCGCGCCGGCCTGGCCGACCAGGTACGCGACCGCGGGCGTGGGCAGCACGCCGACCCGGACGACGTTGGCGCCGGCGCTGGTCAGACCGGCCACGACCGCCGCTTCCAGCATCTCGCCGCTGGCCCGCGGGTCGCGCCCGACGATCGCCAGCGGCTGATGGCTGGCGTCGCTCTCGATGAGCACCCGGGCAGCCGCGACCGCGACCGACAGGGCCAGTTCCGGGGTGAGCAGGTCACCGTTCGCCAGCCCGCGTACGCCGTCAGTGCCGAAGAGTCGCCCCATGGCGGTCGTTCCTTTCGCCGGTCCGCCCCTGTCCGGGTGCGGTGGGCCGGTGCCGTGTTGTGAGAGAGGGAAACGCGAACGGCCGGGCACGCCCTACGAGGGGCGCACCCGGCCGTCCGGTCAGACGTGGTGCAAGACGAGCGCTGCGATCAGCGCTTCGAGTACTGCGGAGCCTTGCGGGCCTTCTTGAGGCCGTACTTCTTGCTTTCCTTGACCCGCGAGTCACGGGTGAGGAAGCCGGCCTTCTTGAGGGCCGGGCGGTCGTCCGGGTCGTTCGTGATGAGGGCCCGGGCGATGCCGAGGCGCAGCGCGCCGGCCTGGCCGGTGATGCCGCCGCCACGCAGGTTGGCGATCACGTCGAACTGCTCGGGCTTCTCGGCGGTGGCCAGCGGCTCGCGGATGAGCTGCTGGTGCACCTTGCTCGGGAAGTACGCCTCGAGGTCACGGCCGTTGCAGGTGATCTTGCCGGTGCCGGGGATGAGACGCACCCGGACGATGGCCTCCTTGCGGCGGCCGACGGTCTGGATCGGACGGTCACCCGGGCGCGGGGCACGCACCGCGGCGGGGGCGGCCTCGACGACCACGACGGTCTCGGCGGGAACCTCGGCGGCCGGAACCTCAGCGGCGGGGGCCTCGGCGGTGGGCTCCTCGGCGGGAACCTCAGCGGTGGGCTCCTCGGCGGCGGCGGGCTCCGCGACGGTCTCGGCGACCTCGGGCTCGACGATGTCGGTCATGCTGTTTCCTTCGCCCGCGCTCACTGCGCGATCTGCTTGATTTCGAACGGCACCGGCTGCTGCGCGGCGTGCGGGTGCTCGGCGCCCGGGTAGACCTTCAGCTTCTTGATGATCTGGCGGGCCAGCTTGTTGTGCGGGAGCATGCCCTTGACGGCCAGCTCGACCGCGTGCTCGGGGCGCTTGCTCAGCAGCTCCTCGTAGCCGACCTGCTTCAGACCACCCGGGTAGCCGGAGTGCCGGTAGGCGACCTTGGTCTGCCGCTTGTTGCCGGTCAGCGCGACCTTGCCCGCGTTGATGATCACCACGAAGTCGCCGGTGTCGACGTGCGGGGCGAACGTGGGCTTGTGCTTGCCACGCAGGAGGGTGGCGGTGTGGGTGGCGAGCCGGCCCAGAACGACGTCGGAAGCGTCGATGATGTGCCACTGACGCTCGATCTCACCCGGCTTCGGGCTGTACGTACGCACAGAATTACCTTGTCTCGTCGTCGGTCTGGGGGCGCGCGCTGGCCGCGTCAAGCACGAACATCGAGCCTACCCGAACGGGCGTGCTCGCAGCTGTCGCACAACAGCAGGCAACAATACCCGCCTGTGCGGCGCGCGGTCAAAACGGGCGGTGGGCCCGTCGTGCAGACGGGACCGGATAACGTAGCGCTCCTAGTTTAGGCGGTCGCCCGCGGCGCGCCGACATGGGGCCGGGTGATTCCACCCACGGTGATGACCCGCTGACGTGAATGCCTCTTAGCAGGCTCGAAACATACGGGACGCAGAGCCGAAATTACCCCCCGGCAGGCTTCGGACATGGCAAGTGGTGCGGGCACCCCGACGATGCGGCCAGGGCTCCGGCCCGGCGGCGCGCCCGGGCGCACCACCCATGAACCACCGCCAGGGTTGAGGACGGACCTGGCGGTGCCCGCTGAGCCGGTTGACCGGCTCGGCACCGGGAAGCCGCGGCGTGTGCCGGTCGGAGGTACGGCGGAGAACGCAGGCGTGACATGGGAGCGGGTCGACGCTGAGGACGGCGGTCTCCGAGCGTGCCCTTCGGTGGACCGGCCGGCCACGCCGCGGCTTTCTGGCAACCCTCCCCGCACCTCAGTGTGGGGAGGGCGGGCCGCCGGATGACGGAACGGGCCGGCAGCGCGCGAAGGACCGTGATCACCGCAGCAGCGCTCGCGGAGCCCACGGCGTCGCTGTCCGGCTACACGATAGGCGTGACTTCCGACCGCCGCCGGGACGAGCTGGCCGGCCTCCTGGAGAACAGGGGCGCCCGGGTGGTGATCGCCCCCGCGCTGCGCATCGTCCCGATCGCCGACGACGCGGAGCTGCGCGCGGCGACCCGGGCCTGCCTGGCCCAGTCCCCGGACATCGTGCTGGTCAACACGGGGATAGGCATGCGTGGCTGGCTGGAGGCGGCGGAGGGCTGGGGGCTGGCCGAGCCGCTGCGGGCGGTGCTCTCCCGGGCGTACCTGGTCGCCCGCGGCCCGAAGGCCCGGGCCGCGATCCGGTCCGCCGGCCTGCAGGACCAGTGGTCGCCCGAGGGTGAGAGCTACGAAGAGGTCGTGGCGCACCTGACCGCCCGCGGCCTCGCGGGTCTGACGGTGGCGATGCAGCTGCACGGCGAGAGTCAGCCGGAATACACCGAGGCGCTGCAGGCGGCCGGTGGGCAGGTGATCGAGGTCCCGGTCTACCGCTGGGCGCCTCCGGTGGACCCCGCGCCCCTGCACCGCCTGGTCGACCTCATCACCGGACGCCTGGTGGACGCGGTGACGTTCACCTCGGCGCCGGCGGTCGCGGCGCTGCTGCGGGCGGCCGGCCCGAGCACCGAGCCGCTGCTGGAGAGTCTGCGCGTCGACGTCCTGTCGGCCTGCGTGGGCCCGGTGACCGCGGCGCCGCTGCGCCGGCACGACATCCCGGTGGTCACCCCGGCCCGCGCCCGGCTGAGCGCCCTGGTCCGCACGATCGTGGACGAGCTCCCCCGCCGGGCGCTGTCGCTGGAGGTGGCCGGGCACAAGCTCACGCTGCGCGGCCACGCGGCGATCGTCGACGGCGACCTGAAGCCGCTGGCGCCGGCGCCGATGGCGGTGCTGAGAGCGCTTGCCGCCACGCCGGGCCGGGTCCTGTCCCGGGCGGCCCTGCTGCGCACCCTGCCCCGGGGCGCGGACGAGCACGCGGTGGAGATGGCGGTGGCCCGCCTGCGTGCGGGCCTGGGCACGCCGGGCGTCATCCAGACGGTCGTCAAACGCGGCTACCGCCTGCCCGCCTGAGCGGTTCCCTCCCCGGCGGAGCAAAACAAGCTCCCCGGCAGCGCGGAACGAGCCGGCCCGGGAGCAGAACGCGGCGGCCCGCACACCCAGACGGACCGCCACGCGGAAGAAGATGCCGGGTCACCCCACCGTCGCGGGGAACCCTCTGCCCTGCTCGGCGACCAGGGTCGCCATCGCGTGCTCCACGACCCCGACCAGCACGGACTTCACCGAGTCGCGGTGCCGGGCGTCACACATGAGCAGCGGTACGTGCGGCGCGATCGCCAGGGCCTCGCGAACCTCCTCGGGTTCGTACCGGGGAGCGCCGTCGAAGCAGTTCAAAGCCACCAGGTACGGCAGGTGACGGTTCTCGAAATAGTCGAGCGGCGCGAAGGCGTCGGAGATCCGCCTGGTGTCCACCAGGACCGCCGCACCCACCGCACCCCGGATCAGCTCGTCCCACATGAACCAGAACCTGGTCTGGCCGGGCGTGCCGAAGAGGTACAGGATCAGGTCGTCGGCCATGGTGATGCGGCCGAAGTCCATGGCGACCGTGGTGGTCTCCTTGCCGGGCACCTTGGACGCGTCGTCGATCCCCTGTCCCGCCGAGGTCATCACAGCCTCGGTGGTCAGCGGCTCGATCTCGGAGACCGCACCGACCAGGGTCGTCTTGCCCACGCCGAAGCCGCCGGCTATGACGATCTTCGCGGAGGTGATCTCCTTGGGTTGCGCCCCCGCCCGCTCAGAGCTTGCGAAGTCCACTCAACACCCTTTCCAGCAGATCCATCCGCTCCGTGAAGCCTTCCTTGGGAGCGGCACTGTGCAGCGTCAACAGCCCGTCGGCGACCATGTCGGCGACGAGCACCCGGGCGACTCCCAGCGGGAGCCGGCTGTAGGCCGCGATCTCGGCCAACGACTGCGCCCGCGGCTCGCACAGCACGGCGATGCGGTACTTGTCATGCCCGGCGAACCGGGATTCCTGCACGGCGGCCTGGCTGGCGACCAGGACCGCCTCGATGGGGATGTCGCGACGCGGCTCGGTCCGGCCCCGGGTGACCGCGTACGGGCGGACCAGGTTGCCCCGGGGGTCACTGGGCTGTCCCATCGTGCGGTCACCTCCTTCCGGCACACATCAGCAGCGTTGCGGGGTCGTACGGGTCAGACCTGGTGCGCGACGGCCTCACGGGGTGCGGGCACCAGGGCGGCACCCACCCGTTCGACCAGCAGAGCCATCTCGTAGCCGACCTGGCCGACGTCGCAGCTGCGCGCGGCCAGCACGGCCATCGACGACCCGTCGCTGATGGACATCAGGAAGAGGTACCCGCTGTCCATCTCGATGATCGTCTGCTGCACCGCGCCGGCGTTGAACATCCGCGACGCACCGTCGGTGAGGCTGACGACACCGGAGGTGATCGCGGCGAGCTGGTCGGCGCGGTCCGCCGGCAGGTCCCGCGACGAGGCCAGCAGCAGGCCGTCGGCGGAGACCGCGACGACGTGCGCGATGCCGGCCACGCTGTCGGCGAAGTTGCTGAGCAGCCAGCCCATGTCCTGCATGGTGGGGGGCCTGGTCACTGTTAGTTCTCCTTCGGAGCAGGGGCGCCCGCGGCAGCTTCTTCACTGCCGGCCGTACGCCCACGTTGCACACCGCGGTGGTACGCGGAGAGGAGGCCACGTACCTCATCCGGGCTGCGACGGTTCTGGTTGCGCGGGCTGCTCTGCACGCCACCGGGGACGAGCTGGGCCTGGGGCACCCGCTTGGGTAGTCCGGAACGGGTGGTGTCGGTGACGGAGGGTTCCGCCGCGGCCATCGCCCGCTGCCATCCTTCGTCGGCGGCGGTACGCCAGGCATCCTCGGCCGACTTGCGTGGCCGGGGCACCTGGGCACCGCTGTCCGGACCGGCGTCCGCCGGTCGCGAACCATTCTGCCTCGCGTTCGGGGCGTGGGAAGTCGTCGTTTCGGCTCGGGCCGGCGGCGACACCGGTGCCGGTGGGGACACCGGGGCCGATGGTGCCGGTGGGGCGACCGGCGCCGTCGGAGCCGCCGGGGTGGGAGCCGGGACCGCCGTGGCCGGGGCCGCCGTCGCGCTCGCGGCGGGCACCGCGGCGGGCGGCTGGTTCGGCGGAGGCGCGTAGCCCGCGGTCGGCATGCTCCACTCCTCGGAGATCGGCCCGGCGTGTCCCTTGAACCAGCTCTGCTGCATCTCGAGGAAGATCGGCGAGGTCTCGCCGCGATCCTCGGTCTGGGCGGCCGGCGGCGGGGGCGGCGGCGGCATCGCGGCGAGCGCGGCACCCCAGCCGTTCGGGTTCGGGCTGGCCGGTTGCCGCGGGGCCGGCACCGTGCCACCGTCCGGCGTCGCGAAGCCCGAGGCCGGTGCGTAGTTCTGCTGCATCTGCCGGTCGGGCGCCGCGGCCTTCATGGTCGGGTACGCCATCGTCGGCGAACTCGGGGAGCCGAAACCCGAACCGGCGACCGGCGCGGACTCGGCCGGCTGCGTGACCCGGGTGGGCAGCGGCGGCCGGTCGGTGCTCGGCGGCGCTTCGCCACGCTTGGGTAGCGTCGGACGATCCGGGGTGGGCGTGCCTTCACTGCGCCCCGGCAGCTGCGAGGGCTGCCGCGGGAGCTGCGGGTGGGCCGGCTGCTGCGGCTGCTGCGGGTTGCTGATGCTCGAGAAGCCGCCGGCACCGGCCCGGATCAGGCCGTCGTCGGAGCGCTGCTGCCCCCAGGGCTCGGGCGCGATGGCCGGCAGGGTCGCCGTCGCCGCGCTGCCCCGGCCGAGCGGCATCGGGTCGTTCCAGTTGGCCGGGGCCGCGTCGAGCTGGCGGTTGCCGCGGCTCGGCGGGTCCAGCGGGCGGTTGCTGGGCAGCACCACGATGTGGTTCGGCAGGATCACCTGGGCGACCGTGCCGCCCTCGATGTTGGCCCGCAGCTCCACCCGGATGCCGTAGCGGTTGGCCAGCCGGCTGACCACGGCCAGGCCCATCAGCCGGAACGCGGCCACGTCGACGTCCGGGGTCTCGGCCAGCCGCCGGTTCAGGGAGTCCATCTGTTCCTCGGACATGCCCAGCCCGCGGTCCTCGACCTGGATCACCACGTAGTCGCGGATGCGCCGGCCGTCGGCGACCACCACCGTGTTCGGCGGCGAGAAGCGGGTCGCGTTGTCGAGCAGCTCGGCGACCAGGCGGACCACGTCGTTGACGGCCACGGCCGTGATCGAGATGTCGGTGTCGACGGTGCCGAACTCGATGCGGTTGTAGAGCTCGACCTCGGACTGCGCGGCGCGCAGCGCGTCCACCACGAGGGCGTCCTCGCGGCGCGGCGGGCTGGAGTCGGCGCCGGCCAGGACCAGCAGGTTCTCGTCGTTGCGGCGCATCCGGGTGGCGAGGTGGTCGAGCTCGAAGAGCTGCGCGAGCCGCTTCGGGTCCTCCTCGCCGCGCTCGATCTGGTCGAGCTCGCCGATCATCCGGTCGACCAGGCTCTGCGAGCGGCGGGCCAGGTTGAGGAACATCGCCGAGACGCTGGTCCGCAGGGCGGCCTGCTCGGCGGCGATCCGGACCGCTTCGCGGTGCACGACGTTGAACGCCTGCGCCACCTGGCCGACCTCGTCGCGGTTGCTGAGCCGGATCGGGTCGCGAACCTGCCGGACGATGTCGTCGGCGCCGCCGTCGCCGAGGTTGCGCACGTCGCGCAGCCGGGCGACCGCCTCGGGCAGGTCCCGGTTGGCCACGGCCAGGGCGCCTTCCCGCAGCCGGCGCAGCGAGAGGTTGAGCGAGCGGGCCAGCACGACGGCCAGGGCGATGGCGATGATCAGGGTCAGCAGCACCAGGCCGGCCTCCATCGCGGCCTGGCGGCCCACCGCGGAGCTCTCGTCGGACGCCTGCTGCAGCGCCTGGGTCTCGAGCCGCTGCTCGGCCCAGCGCATCAGGTCGACGACCGCGCCGAAGGACTGGGTGAGCTCGACCGGCGCGATCGGGTCGGAGCGGTTGAGCCGGGTGGCGTACTGGTCGGCGAGGTTGATCGCGTCGCCGGTGACCGTGTTGTCCACCAGGGCGCGCTGCTGCGGGGTGGCCACCAGCGCGAAGCTCTCGAGCGCCTCCTGCTGGCTGGTCTCCGTGGCGGTCAGGACCGAGAGCTGCTCGACGCTGACGTCACCGGAGGCGCGGGAGGCGAACGCGACTGCTTCCTGCTCGGCGGTGCCGGCCTTGGCCCGGGCGAACGCGGAGACCGCGCGCAGGCTGTCGGCGACCGTGCCCTCACCGGCGTACTGGCTGAGCACCTCGCCGTAGCCGACCAGGTCGGTGAGCACGACGCCGTACCGCAGCACGACCTCGGAGACGGCGATCTCGTCGCGGTCGGTCACCTTCTTACGGGTGGCGTCCATCGTCTGCAGGTGCTGGTCGATGCGGTTGAGCCGGTCCTGCACCGCGGGGGGCGGCTCGTCGAGCTCGCGGCGGTCGGCCGTGTACCGCTGGATGCGCTGATCACTGAGGGCGATCGCGGCGTTGTAACCGTCCGCTTTGGTGTCCGGAGCCGCGAGATACTGCGCCGCGGCCATCCGCTCCTTGTGGAGGTACTGCGTCAGGTCGGAGACGTCGGTGGAGAGCTCGGTCAGGTCCTCGACCTGCCGGGCGTCGAGCGCCGAGCCACCGACGTCGACGAGCCGGACCGTGGCGAGCGCGAGCACGGCCACCAGCGGCACGAAGAGGATCAGCGCGAGCTTGGACCGGATCCGGGCGTCACGCAGGCGCGGAATGCGCCCGCGCCGCTCCCGGGTCCCCGAGCCGCTCGGCCGGCCCGCGTCCGCGCTGGGTCCCACCGGGTTTCCGGCGGCACGAGCGGGGTAGGTCGAAGCCTGGGTCGAAGAACCGGTGCTCACGACATCTCCTCGCTGGTCATCCCCGCATCTCTTCGCCCACCCCGATACTGCCGCCCGGGAATAGCCGATCCACGCGACAGGGCTCGTGCCACACGCGGCACGGCCGCGATTTCATCAGAGACGGCAACGGTTTGGGAAGTCTGCGACGTTCCGGAAACACTGTTCACGGCGCGCTGACAATCAACCGTTCGGCTCGACAATCGACACTGCGTAGGCGTTGACGTGCACGAATGTAACCATGGCAACGTTCCGTGTCGGTGCAGTGACGCTGATCCATCAAGATTCCAACCACTATGTGGGAAAGTCATCCCGTGGGCCGTCTGCGGCGCAGCTTGACCAGGGACCTTCACGTTGGCAAGGTTTGGCGCGATCGAACGGACGGACTGTCCGTGTTCGCGCGGTCCACACCGGACAACGTTGCGTTCACCGGGATGGTTCAATCCCGGGCTCCGCCCCCTAGGAGGCACCCGCAGTGAGGCTCCCCCGCCGTCTGACGGCGTCCGTGGCTGCATCGACGCTCGCCGTCGCCGCGCTGACGGGCTGCGACTCGGACCCCGAGACCGGCGACAAGACGCAGATCGTGATCGGCGCCGACCTGGACGCCTCGGGCTCCGCGGTCGACTACGCGTACACCCGGGCCCTGCAGCTGAAGATCGACCAGGTGAACGCCTCGGGCGTGCTCGGCTCCCGCGAGCTGGTGCTGCGCACTCAGGACAACCGGTCGGACCCGACCGCCTCGCTGCGCAACATCAGCACCTTCGCCGCGGACCCGGCGGTCGCCGCCGTGATCGCCGGCTCCTGCGGCCAGTGCGCCGTCGACTCGGCCAAGACGATCAACGACCAGCGGATCCCGACCATCGCGCTCGCCGCCGCCGACGAGGTGACCACGCCGGTGCAGAGCCGCCGGTACGTCTTCAAGCTCGGTCCGAACTCGACCGACAGCGTGGCCGCCGTGGTGGCCGAGCTGACCCGCAAGAAGACCAAGTCCGCCGCCCTGCTCTACGCCGACGACCTCTACGGCCGGGCCGCGCAGAAGAAGATGGTCGACCAGCTCAAGGCGGCCAAGATCACGCTGTCCGGCAACCGCGCCGTCAAGCCGACGGCCACCGAGATCAGCCAGACGGTCGGCACGCTGACCGACGCCGACCCCGAGGCCCTCGTCGTGCTGGCCGGCTCGGACCTGGCCACGCTGGCGGCCACCAGCGCCAAGGCGGCCGGCTTCACCGGCAGCGTCTACTTCGACGCCGCCGCCGCCGGTGACCTCTTCCTGCCGCAGGCGGCCGCGGCCGCCACCGACAAGACCACCATGGTCTTCACCCAGATCCTGGCCATCGACGACGTGATCGCCACGACGCCGGCCAAGGCGGCCCGCAAGCAGTGGTTCCGCGACTACACCGCGCGCTACGGCAGCTATTCGGGAGTGGCGGCGTTCGCGGCCGACGCGGTCGACCTGATCGCCGACGCGGTGGCCAAGGTCGGCGGCGACCGCCAGCGGATCCGCGACGTGCTGGAGACCTCGCAGACCGACGGCCTGGCCGGCCCGATCCGGCTCACCCCGGACAACCACTCCGGACTGATGCCGCAGGCGCTGACCCTGCTGGTGGCCCGCAGTGGCCGCTGGCGGCTCCTGAGCTGATCTCCACCCGGGCACAGAGAAGCCGGCCGACTCACGCGAGTCGGCCGGCTTCTTCGTACGCGGAATCAGCGCTGCGAGGTCGTGGCGCGCACCCAGGGCAGCGCGAGCCGTTCCACCAGGACCAGCACGTAGTAGAGGACGATGCTGATCAGGGCCAGCAGGGTGATGGCCGCGAACGCCGTCGAGGTGTCCCCCTGGCCACTGGTCTGCACGATGATGGTGCCGAGGCCGCTCTCGCCGTACTGCATCTCGCCGACCACCACGCCGATGACCGCGAGGGGCATCGCCACCTTGAGCCCGACGAAGATCTGCGGCAGTGCGGCGGGCAGCCGGATCCGGGCGAAGGTCTGCACCCGGGACGCGTCCATCGAGCGGGCCAGCTCCACCAGGTCGGCCGGGGTGCTGGTCAGGCCGGTCGCGGTGGACAGCACGATCGGGAAGAAGCAGACCATGAACGCCATCGCCAGGATCGGCGTGCGCCCGTAGCCGAACCAGATGAGCACCAGCGGCGCGAGGGCCACCTTGGGCACCGCGTTGAAGGCCACCAGCAGCGGGGAGAACATCCGCTCGAACGGACCCCACGCGGCGATGGCCACCCCGAGCAGCACGCCGACGGCCACCGAGAGCAGGAAGCCCTCCACCGTCGCCGCGGTGGTGTGCCCGGCCTCGTCGACGAGGAACTGGCGGTAGCGGTTGAAGCCGTCGATCACCGCGGGCGGTGAGGGCAGCACGACCGTGTTGATCGCGAAGAGGGTCGTGCCGGCCCACCAGAGGCCGATCGCGACGGCCAGGCCGAGCAGCGGCCAGGCCACGGCCGCGAGGGTACGGCGGCGGGTGGATCCCGCCCGGTCCGCCGGCGCCGGTGCGGGCGCTGTCGCCACGTCAGTCATCAGTCTTTCTCGCTCCCCTGGTCGGGGCCCGGGGCCTGCCGGCTATGACCGGCCCCGGGCCCGGCCGGATCAGGCGTTCGGCACCAGGTCGAAGCTGATGACCTGCTCGGGCGTCAGTCCGGCCTGGATCTGGCCGGAGCCCTGCAGGATGGCGATGCTGCGCGCGACCCGCTGGCTGTCCAGGGCGCCCACCGGCACGCCGGAGGCCTCGGACCGCACGAACGGCGCCATCAGCGTCAGTTCCGCCGCGGCCGACTTGGGGTCGGCGGTCGGCACGTTCTTCTTGAGCAGGGTGCCGGCCTCGTCCGGGTTGGTGATGGAGTCCTCGAGGCCCTTGAGCAGAGCCGCGGTGAACTTCTTGACCTTCTCGGGGTTGTCCTTGGCGTACTTGGTGCTGGTGATCAGCACGTTGCCGTAGAGGTCCTGCAGGTAGTCGCTGTACGGCAGCAGCACGGCCGGCTTCTTGGCGATGCCCTCGATGGTGGGCTTGCCGACCACGAACTGGCCGATGCCGTCCACCTTGTGCGAGGCCAGCGTGCCGAACAGCGTCTGCGGGTTGCCGTTGACGAAGTTGACCTTGGACGCGTCCACGTTGGCCAGCTTGGCGTACGTGGGGAACAGGTTGCGCACCACGGAGCCGGGGGTGTCGGCGAGCGTCTTGCCCTCGAGGTCCTTGGGCGAGGCGATGCCGTAGCCGTCGAGCGACATGATCGCGGCCATCGTGCGCTGCTGCACGGCGCCCACGGCGGTGAAGCCGGTGGCCTTGGCCGCGCCGCCCGCGGCGAGCAGGCCGCCGGTCAGGTCGATGGGCGTGAACTGCGCGGTGCCGGCGACGATCTGCTTGATGCCCTCACCGCTGCCGCCGCCGGGCTTGATCTCGACGTCGAAGCCGGCGTCGCGGAAGTAGCCCTTCTCCTTGGCCACATATGCGTACGAGTCGCGGCCGAAGGTGCCGAACGACGTCAGGTAGGTGATCTTCTCCAGCGTCTGCGTGCCGCCGGACGCGCTCTTGTCATCCCCGTCGTCGCTGCAACCGGCTGCGGCGGCGAGGGTCGTGGCCAGCGCGGCGGCCACGAGCGTGCGGGTGAACGTTCTTCTGTGCACCGTGTTCCTTCCCAACCGAGGGGGTGTCGAGGCAGTCGGCGTCGGGCGGAGGGTGCACCGGCGCCGCATGGTGGTGTGCGCGAACTCGGGCGTTAGCGTAGGGGACCCCGGGCCGATCATCGATGACAGGTATGTCTCAGAAGCCCTTGTGGACGGGGTGGTCGCGGCAATGAGGCAACGGCTGGCTACAGTGTCAGCGCATCGATCCGAAACTATCGGGAGCACCCGACGATGATCCGTCTCACCGGCGTCTCCCGGACTTTCGCGGGCCGATCCGGCACGGTGGAGGCCCTGCGCGGCATCGACCTGGCGGTCGGTGACGGCGAGTTCGTCGCCGTGCTCGGCCGCTCTGGCTGCGGAAAGTCCACACTGCTGCGATTGATCTCGGGCCTGCTGCCGGTGAGCGCGGGCGAGGTCCAGGTGTCAGGCGAACGGGTGACCAAGCCCCGCCGGGACATCGCGATGATGTTCCAGAAGCCGGCCCTGCTGCCGTGGCGCACGGTGCTCGACAACGTGCTGCTCCCGATGCAGATCTTCGGCGCCAAGAAAGCGGAGCACCGTGACCGCGCTCAGCAGCTGCTGAGCATGACCGGGCTGTCCGGCTTCGAGAAGCGGCTGCCGCACGAGCTCTCCGGCGGCATGCAGCAGCGGGTCGCCCTGTGCCGGTCGATGATCGCCGAGCCGCGGGTCATGCTCATGGACGAGCCGTTCTCCGCGCTGGACGCACTGACCCGTGAGGAGCTCTCCGGCGAGCTCCAGCGGGTGCACATGGAGCTCGGCACCACGATCGTCTTCGTGACCCACTCGATCGACGAGGCGGTGCTGCTGGCCGACCGGGTGGTCGTGCTGAGCCCGCGCCCGGGCCGGATCCGGGAGATCATCGACATCGACATCCCGCGGCCCCGCACGCTGGGCCGGGGCGCGCACCTCGAAGAGGTCGCCCGGTGCAGCGCCGAGCTGCACGAACTCCTGATGGCCTGAAGGATCCGCCGATGCGCGTCAGCCTGTTCACCGAGCCGCACCGCGGCGCCACCTACGACGACCAGCTGCGGCTGGCCCGGCACGCCGAGGACGGCGGCTTCGAGGGCTTCCTGCGCGCCGACCACTACCAGTCGATGGGCGCCGACCCGGGCCTGCCCGGCCCGACCGACGCCTGGCTGACCCTGGCCGGGCTGGCCCGCGAGACCTCCCGGCTGCGGCTGGGCACCCTGGTCAGCTCGGCGACGTTCCGGCTGCCCGGACCACTGGCCATCATGGTGGCCCAGGTGGACGCGATGAGCGGGGGCCGGATCGAGCTCGGACTCGGCGCCGGCTGGCTGGAACGCGAGCACACCTCCTACGGCATCCCGTTCCCGCCGCTGGGCGAGCGCTTCGACCGCCTGGAGGAGCAGCTGGCGATCATCTCCGGCCTGTGGTCGACTCCGGACGGTGCCCGGTTCTCCTACGAGGGCAAGCACTACCAGCTGCTCGACGCGCCGGCGCTGCCCAAGCCGGTGCAACGGCCCGGGCCGCCGATCATCGTCGGCGGCCGCGGCGCGAAACGCACCCCGGAGCTGGCCGGCCGCTACGCGGACGAGTTCAACATGCCGTTCAAGACGGTGGCGGAGACGGCGGCGGCCTTCGACCGGGTCCGGGCCGCGAGCAAGCGGTACGGGCGCAGCGTCACGCTGTCAGCCGGGATCGTCGTGGCCCTCGGCCGCACCGACGAGGAAGCCCAGCGCCGGGCCGCTCCCCTGCACGTGCCCAGCGCACTACCGCCGGAGGACCCGGTGGTCGGCTCGCCGGACGCCCTGGTCCAGCGCATCGGGGAGTTCGCCGCGATCGGCGCCACCCGGGTGCACCTGCGGGTCATCGACATGTCCGACCTGGAGCACGTGGAGCTGATCGCGTCCCGGGTCCTGCCTCAGGTGGGAGAGCTATGACAGAGCAGGTGCTGGGCCAGGTCGGCCAGGAGATTCTGCTGGAGAACGACCGGGTGCGCGTCTGGCACATCACGCTGGCGCCGGGCGAGACGCAGCCACTGCACCACCACGGCCTGGCGTACGTGGTGATCGCCGTGCAGGGCGCCAAGAACGTGATCCACACCGCGGCGGGCGAGCGCATCGACGTCGAGGAGGAGACCGGCAGCGTGGTCTACCGCGAGCCCGGCCAGACGCACATGCTGACCAACGCCGGTGACACTGTGTATGTCGGTCGCATCGTTGAGTTGAAGACCGGCGCCGAGGCCGGCTGAGCGGAATTTTGGCCTGCCTTAAGAAGCAGGCTCTGGACTGGCCGCGGCACGGACCATTCCGTACCCTGCCCGGCATGGCATTTCGGACGTGGGCCAAGCTGCTGGCCGCCACCCTCGGCGTGGGCGCGCTGGCCGGGGCGAGCCAGCTGGGACTGGCGTACGGCCTCGGCATCGTACGGCTCACCCGCGTCCTGGACGTGACCACGCGTGATCAGTGGACGGCCCAGCTGGCCTGGGTCGCCTGGGTGCCGATGCTGGCCGCCGTGGTGGGCGCCCTGACCGGGGCCGCGCTGCTGCGACGCTGGTCGCCGGTCACACCGGTCGTCGGTCCGGGCACTGAGCTGGCGCTGGCCATCTCGGCCGCGATCGGCGCGGGTGTGGTGGTGCCGCTGACCATGCAGCCGGCCCGGACCGCGCAGGTCGCAGGCGTGAACCCGGTGGTCGTGATCGCCATCTGCGCCGGCCTGGGCACGCTGGTCGGCGTGTTCGCCGCGTGGGCCGCGCTGGCCCAGACGGTCGCCCGGTGGAGTCTCGTGACGATGAGCGCGGCGGTGTGGGCGATCGCGCTGGTGTCGGTGGCGCCGTCGCTGGCGCCGAGCGATCCGCTGCCCGCGATCCGGCTGGGTGTCTTCGACGCCGGCTTCCTGTCCCCCGCGGTGACCCAGCGGACGGCCCTGGCCACGATGCCCGCGCTGGCCCTGGTGATCGGCGCGCTGCTGGGCTGGACGGCCCGGCGGCGCGAGCTGCCGACGCTGACGATCGCGCTGGCCGGGCTGCCCGGACCGGCGCTGCTGACCATCGCCTACCTGATCGCGGGTCCCGGTGGCGGCAACGACCGCTACCAGGTGGTGCCGTACTGGGCGGCGATGACCGCCACGGGCGCCGGGGTGCTCGGGTCGGTGCTGGCCGCGGTGCTGCGCCGCGGCCCCGAGCCGGAGGACGACGGCGAGCTGGACGGCCAGGAGCCGGAGAAGCCACCCCTGCCCAGAAGGACCAACCAGCCGGAGTCGGCGATCGCGGCGGCAGGTGGCGGGCCGGCGGTCGATCAGCCGCTGCGCCCGGTCGACACCGGCGTCTTCGACCTGCCCCCGCGCGGCCGCCCCGGCGACGCGCCCACGCCCGCCTTCCCCGCGGCCGACCCCGCCGGCCCTTCCCACAGCGCCGGTCCCTCCGTCGGCGCCGGTCCCTTTTTCGGGGGCCGGGCTGATCACGGTCCGGGGCCCGATCGTGATGGACCGGAGCCGGGCCACGGCTCCGGGCCCGGCAACAGCTCGGGGCCCGGTCACGGCTCAGCGCCCGGCCACAGCTCAGGATCCGGGCACGGCTCGGGATCCGCTCACACGTCAGCGCCCGGCCGGGGTTCAGATCACGGTTCCGGGTCGACCGCGGCCGCCCCCGCGGATCTCGGCGCCGGCCTCGGCGGACCGCCACCGATCGCGACCAAGCCGGAGAAGCCCCGTCGCCGCGGACGCCGTTCCAGCTTCGCCGACGCCTTCACCGGCCGCACCGGCGAGTTCCCCGCCGCCCCACCGAGCGGCCCTTCGGCCCCCGATGCCGCCCGGCCCGGGGATACCGCCGGCCGGTCCCGGTCCGACGACCAGGGGCCGGCCCCGTTCGACGCTTTCAGCCGGCCCGAGCCGGCGACGGCTCCCCGGTCCGGCGGCGCCCCGTGGTCCCCGGCCGCCCAGGCACCCCGCCCCGAGCCGAAGCCGTACGTCCCCGAGCCCGCCACCCGGCCGCTGCCGCCCGGTGTCGGCACCTCTGTCCCGGAGCAGCCGCGCAGTGCCGGCGGCCGGCTGGGTCGTGGCCTGCGCCCGTTCGGCCGCGGCAAGTCCGCCGAGCCGCTGACCCCGGAACCGACGCCGATCAGCGCGCCGCTGCCGCAGCCCGATCCGGTCAGCCCGCCGCTGCCGGTCACCCCGGCCCCGCGGACCGGGACGGCACCGAGCCCGGTCGACGGGACCCCGGACGGCAAGCGCCGGCCCAAGGGCGGCGGCAAGGACGAGGACTACGTGGACTGGGTCAGCGGCCTGGGCAAATAGCCGGCGAGCACGGGCCGACGCATAGCCGAACGCCGATGGAATGATGCGTCGGGGATGTACCGCGGCCCGGCCCGGCGGCTCCAGGATGGGGGCACGGCCCGGCCTGGACGGGCCCCCGACGCTACGGAGTCCGCCATGCCCGTTGACGCACCCCGCCCGTCCCGTCTGCGCCGCCTGCTGTCGGCGGTCGCCATCGCTTTCGCCCTCACCGGCGGCAGCCTCGTCGCCCCCGCTGTGGTCGCGCCGACGCACACCGCCGCCGCCGCGGCCACGGTCTATTCGACCTGCACCTCGTCCCGGTGCTCGGCGGCCCGGACCGCGCGCACCGGCTGGAGCTCGCTCGGCTGGCCGACCGGCGCGGGCTGGTACAGCTGGCCGTACGGGCAGTACAACTACACCGGTGGCACGTTCCAGAACCGTGAGCGCCAGTTGCCGGCCAACGCCACCTACAGCGAGTACGACGTGTACCCGCGGGCACGGGGCGCCGCGCGGGACGCGTACCGGATCGTGGTGAACCGGTCCACCCGGGAGACCTGGTTCACCCCCGACCACTACGTCAACTTCTACAAGCTCTGAGTGATCGGCAAGTAGACCTTGCCGCCGGCGGAGACGAACTCCTCACTCTTGTCCTGCATGCCGCGGGCCGCGTACTCCTTGAGCTCCTGGGTGATCTTCATGGAGCAGAACTTGGGGCCGCACATCGAGCAGAAGTGGGCCGTCTTCGCCGGCGCCGCCGGCAGCGTCGCGTCGTGGTACGCCCGCGCGGTCTCCGGATCGAGGGCCAGGTTGAACTGGTCCTCCCAGCGGAACTCGAACCGGGCCTTGCTCAGCGCGTCGTCCCACTCCTGCGCACCCGGGTGCCCCTTGGCCAGGTCGGCGGCGTGCGCGGCGATCTTGTACGCGATCACCCCGGCCTTCACGTCGTTCCGGTCGGGCAGTCCGAGGTGTTCCTTGGGCGTGACGTAACAGAGCATCGCGGTGCCGAACATGCCGATCATCGCCGCCCCGATGGCCGAGGTGATGTGGTCGTACGCGGGCGCGATGTCGGTCGTCAGCGGGCCGAGCGTGTAGAACGGGGCCCCGCCGCACAGCTCCTGTTGCAGGTCGACGTTCTCCTTGATCTTGTGCATGGGCACGTGACCCGGCCCCTCGATCATCACCTGCACCCCGTGCTCCCAGGCGACGTGCGTCAGCTCCCCGAGCGTGCGCAGCTCGGCGAACTGCGCCGCGTCGTTGGCGTCCGCGATGGACCCGGGGCGCAGCCCGTCCCCCAGCGAGAACGTCACGTCGTAGCGGGCCAACAGCGAGCACAGCTCCGCGAAGTTCTCGTAGAGGAAGTTCTCCCGGTGGTGGGCCAGGCACCAGGCCGCCATGATCGACCCTCCGCGCGACACGATGCCGGTGACCCGGTCCACCGCCAGCGGCACGTACGGCAGCAGCACCCCGGCGTGCACGGTCATGTAGTCGACGCCCTGTTCGGCCTGCTCGATCACGGTCTCCCGGAACACCTCCCAGGAGAGCTTCACCGGGTCGCCGTCCACCTTCTCCAGGGCCTGGTAGATCGGGACCGTGCCGATCGGCACCGCGGAGTTGCGCACGATCGCCTCGCGGGTCTCGTGGATGCGCTTGCCGGTGGACAGGTCCATGACGGTGTCGGCGCCCCACCGGGTGGCCCAGGTGAGCTTCTCGACCTCCTCGGCCACGGACGAGGTCACCGCGGACGTACCGATGTTGGCGTTGATCTTCACCAGGAAGCGCGACCCGATGATCATCGGCTCGATCTCCGGGTGGTTGACGTTGGCCGGCAGCACCGCGCGCCCGGCCGCGATCTCCTCGCGGACGACCTCGGGCTCGACGTTCTCCCGGATCGCGACGAACTCCATCTCCGGCGTGACGATCCCGGCCCGGGCGTACGCGAGCTGGGTGGGCCGGGTGCCGGCCAGCGGCGTGCCTGGACCGGCCACCGGGGCCACGTCACCACGCTCGGCGATCCACGGCCCGCGCAGCGGCGGCAGGCCGACCTCCGGGTCGCTGCCGGGACCGGACGTGTCGTACAGCCGGACCGGCGGGTTGTCCCCGGTCAGGTCGATCTCGGCGAACGGCACCCGCAGGTCCGGACGGGAGCCCTCGACGTACACCTTGCGCCTCATGGTTCCTCCTATATAGGGGCAAACAGGGCGGCATTCGGCAGCACGGAACCGCCGATCGCCGGTACAGCCGGTCAGTCGTCTGTCAGTGGGAGAAGCCGAAATGGTCCAGGGGGCCCGGTCCCGCGCCGAGCTTCCAGTCGCGCGAGCCGGCGAGGGCCCGCCCCACGTAGTCCTTCGCGGCGCGCACGGCGACCGGCAGCGGATCGCCCTGGGCCAGCCGCACCGCGATCGCCGACGAGAAGGTGCACCCCGAGCCGTGGTTGTTGCCGCTGGGCACCGGGTCACCGTCGAGCACGGTGGTCACCCCGTCCGCGTGCAGCACGTCCACGGCGGATTCGCTGCCGGTGACCACGACGGCCCCCGGACCGCGGGCCGCCAGCTCGGCGGCCGCGCCGGCCGCCTCGGCCACCGTCGTCACCCGGTGACCGAGCAGGGCGCCGGCTTCCTGCCGGTTCGGCGTCAGAACGCAGCGGTACGGCAGCAGCGGCGTGACCGCGTCCACTCCGGACAAGCGACTCCCGCTGGTGGCCACCAGCACCGGATCGACGACGAGGTTGGGCAGCTCACCGACCCGGGACGCGATGAGCTCGGCCACCGCGGGGTCCCCGATCATGCCCACCTTCACCGCATCGGGCGCCAGATCCATCAGCACCGCGTCCAGCTGGGCCGCCACCACGTCCACCGGCACCGGATGGATGGCCGTGACGCCGAGCGTGTTCTGGGCGGTGACCGCCGTCAGCACCGAAACGCCGTAGACCCCGAGCGCGGCGAACGTCTTGAGGTCGGCCTGAATCCCGGCCCCACCCCCACTGTCAGAGCCCGCGATGGTCAGCACCACCCGCGGCGTCATGCCCGCACCCCTGCCGACGCCTGCGCGAAGGCCCGGGCCAGGCCCCGCGTGACGGACTCGGGATCTTCTGCGCCCATCACCGCACCCAGCACCGCGATTCCGCGCGCCCCGGCAGCCGCGCAAGCAGCGGCCCGCTGCGCCGAGTGCACCCCACCGAGGGCCAGCCACGGCACCTCACCGGCCAGGGCCGCCGCCCGATCCGGCCCCAGCGCGGGCCCATAGCCGGGCTTGGTGGGCGTGGGATACATCGGCGACAACGTCACGTAGTCCTCAGTGGACAGCTCGGGCACGCCATGGCAGGAGCGGCCGACCAGGCTGACACCCGGCGGCACGAAATCGGTGGCCGACAGGTGCACGGCGTCGCCACCGAGCGGATCGGGGCCCGCGATCACGAGTCGTCCCACCGGAACCACCGCGCGCAGGCTCTCCGCGAGGGCGTACCTCTCGCCGTACCCCAGGTCTTTGTCGCGGAGGATGACCCACTCGGCGCCGCCGCGGACCGCGGCCGCGACCACCTCGACGAGCGGCCGCGCCGCGAGCCGGCGGTCGGTGAGCACGACGACGCCCGACGGGATCACCATGCCGGCCGCCCTTCGTCCGATGTGGACGCGAGCGCGTGGTAGCGCTTGGGGATCCGGCCGGCGCCGAAGGCCAGTCGCCCGGCCTCGACGGCGTGCCGCATCGCCGCGGCCATCCGCGCCGGATCGACGGCCCGGGTGACCGCACTGGCGATCAGTACGGCGTCACAGCCCAGCTCCATGGCCAGCGCCGCGTCCGAGGCGGTGCCGATGCCCGCGTCCAGCACCACCGGCACGTCCACGCTGTCGCGGATGAGCCGGATGTGATGGGGGTTGGAGATGCCCAGTCCCGACCCGATCGGCGCCCCGGCCGGCATCACCGCCGCGCATCCGACGTCGGCGAGCCGGCGCGCGAGGATGGGATCGTCGCTCGTGTACGGCAACACCTGGAACCCGTCCGCGACCAGCCTCTCGGCCGCCCGCAACAGCTCGACGCCGTCCGGCAGCAGGGTCCGCTCGTCCCCGATGACCTCCAGCTTCACCAGATCCGTCTCGAACGCGTCGCGGGCCAGGTGGGCGGCCTTCACAGCGTCGGTCGCGGTGTAACAGCCGGCCGTGTTGGGCAGGATACGCAGGCCCAGCCGGTCGAGCATCGGCAGCAGACCGGGACCCGCGGCGTCGACCCGGCGCAGCGCGACGGTGACCATTTCGGTGCCCGAGGCGACGATCGCCGCCTCGAGCGCGGCGAGGCTCTCCGCCCCGCCGGTGCCCAGGATCAGCCGGGATTCGCCGAACATCTCAGCCTCCCTGCGCCGCGGTGAGAACCTCGACCCGGTCGCCGTCCCGCAGCCGGGCGGCCGGCCACGACGAACGCGGCACGACCTCCCCGTTGACGGCGACCGCGACGCCGCGCCGGGCAGCGGTCAGCTGCTCGACCAGCCCCTCGACGCTGACCACATCGACGTCGCGGGCGGTGCCGTTGACGATGACCTTCATCCGAACCTCCCCGGTGCGAACGCGTCCAGCTGTGGCGCCGACTTCCCGGTCGCCACCAGTTCGGCGATCAGATCGGCGGTGACCGGGGCGAGCAGCACCCCGTTGCGGTGGTGCCCGGCCGCGACGACCACGCCCGGCCCGTACGCGCCCAGCAGCGGCGCGTTGTCGGGGGTGGCCGGCCGGTGCCGGACGAGCGTCTCGACCAGCTCGCACTCGCCCAGGTCGGGCACGAGATCGGTGGCGGCGCGCAGCAGGTCGAGCACCTGCCCGGCGGTCACCGTGGCGTCCACCCGTTCCTCCTGGGTGGCGCCGACGACCACCTCACCGTCGGCGCGCGGCACGAGGTAGACGTGCCGTCCGTCGGCCCAGCCGCTGACCACGTGCCGCAACAGTCCGGGCTCGCCACGCAGCCGCAGCACCAGCCCTTTCACCGGCCGCACGGGCAGCCGGGTCAGTGCCGCCGTACCGGATCCCGCCGCGACCACCACGGGTCGCGAGGCCGGGAGGTCCACCACTCGCTCGCGCACGATCGCCGGGCCCAGGGCGACCCGCAGCGCTGCGACGACCCGCCGCGGATCGACCTGCCGGTCGTCGGGAGCGTGGGCACCGCCGCGCAGCCGCGGTGATAAAGCCGGTTCCAGCTCGCGGATGGCGCTGGGCAGCAGCGGGCTCACCCCGAGGCCGTGCTGACGGCGGTATTCCCACAGCCGTCGCGCCTCGGCGAGGTCGTCGGCGGTCAGGGCGACGCTCAGGGTGCCGACGGTGTCGTAGCCGACGTCGATGCCGGTCTCGCGCCCCAGCTCAGCGGCGAAGTCCGGCCACCGCGCGGCCGAGTCGACCAGGAGCCCGGTCAGCGCCTCCTGACCGAATCCGGCCTCGCCGGCCGGGGCCAGCATGCCCGCGGCCGCGTACCAGGCGCCGTCGTCGCCGCCGCTGTCGTGGACGGTCACCGTCAGCCCGCGCTGCGCGCACCGCCACGCGATCGAGAGCCCGATGATGCCGCCACCGACGACCGTGACCTCGGTGCTGCTCATGCCAGCGCCCGCAGCAGATCCTCGGTCGCCCGGCCCGGGTCGGCCGCGGCGGCGACGGCGCCGACCACCGCGACCGCGGCGGCTCCGGCGCCGAGCAGCGACCGCGCGTTGCCGGCGGTCACTCCCCCGATGGCGACGATCGGGGTGTCCGGTACGGCCGCGGCAACCGCCCCCACCGCGTCCGGCCCGAGCGGAGCCGGCAGTCCGGTCTTGGTGGTGGTGGCGAAGGCGGGACCGACCCCGAGATACGAGGCGCCGGCCCGCCGCGCCGCGCGGGCCGCAGCGACGTCCCGACAGGTCGCGCCGAGCACGCCCACCGGCCCGAGGACCTTGCGGGCCACCGCCACCGGCAGATCGGCGGCGCCCACGTGCCCACCGTCCGCGCCGACCGCCAAGGCCACGTGCAGCCGATCGTTGACCAGGCACAACACCCCGTACGGGCGGCACAGCTCCAGGACGGCGTCAGCCAGGTCGTACGCGTCCCGGTCGCTGACGTCGTCCTCGACCCGGACCTGGATCGCCAGGCGGTGGCCGGCGTCCAGCCGCCGCGCGGCAGCAATGGCGGCGGCCACGACGGTCAGCGGCTGCCGGCCGGGGCGGGCGTCCGTGATGACGTGCAGGTGCGGAAAGGCAGGGCCCACAACACACTCCTCCCTGCGCCGGCATGACCCGGATCAGGTTCGACGGTCGGGGGCCGCGACAGCCCCCCTCTCAGCCCGGTGCACCGGACTCCCGTGGGGTTGGTTCCGAGCAGACCGTAACCCCGCGGCCCGCCGCCCGTAAACCCCTGCGTCGCTCCACTGTGGGTGGTCGCGTCGTGACTCAGAGCCCGCACGCTGCGAGAAAGGGCCCAGAAAATTCATTTCCGCCGAGTTCCCCGCGTGGGCAGGATCACCGTCGTGACCATCGATACCCGAAGTGAACCGCCGCAGGTGGCGGACGAGCGGGCCACCCTGACCGGCTTCCTGCAACGCCAGCGCGAAACTCTCGCGATGAAGTGCGCCGGGCTGACCCCGGCCCAGCTCCGCGAGCGGGCCGTCGCGCCGTCCGGGCTCTCCCTGCTCGGCCTGGTGCGGCACCTCACGCAGGTCGAGCGCAGCTGGTTCCGGGCCGTGGTGAACGGCGAGGACTGCGCGCCACTCTGGGCTCGCCCCGGGTCCGGCGTCGTGGATTTCGACGCCGATGACGCCGACCCCGGGGAGACGTTCGCGGCCTGGCGGGCGGAATGTGCCCGCTCCCGGTCCATCGTGGACGCCGCCGGATCACTCGACGACGTGGGCCACCACGGCACGGAACCGTTCTCGCTGCGCTACGTCCTCACCCACATGATCGAGGAGTACGCCCGCCACAACGGCCACGCCGACCTGCTCCGGGAACGCCTCGACGGCGCTACCGGCGAGTGATCGCCGGTGGCTAGCGGACGTCCCAGACCGGTTCGGGAGTCTCGACGACCTCGCCGTCGCCCTGGAAGAGGATGAAACGGTCGAAGCCCCGGGTGAACCAGCGGTCGTGGGTCACCGCGATCACCGTGCCCTCGAACGCCTGCAGCCCCTCCTCCAGCGCCTCGGCCGACGCCAGGTCCAGGTTGTCCGTGGGCTCGTCGAGCAGCAGCACGGTCGCGCCGGACAGCTCCAGCAGCAGCACCAGGAAACGGGCCTGCTGGCCGCCGGAGAGGGTGCCGAAGAGCTGATCGCCCTGGGCCGCCAGCTCGTAGCGGTTCAGGGCCTTCATGGCCCCCGCCCGGTCCATCCCGGAACGGTGGTCGTCACCCCGCCAGAGAATCTCCACCAGGGTACGTTTCAGCAGCTCCGGCCGGTCGTGCGTCTGCGAGAAGTGACCCGGCCGGACCCGCGCACCGAGCCGCGCGACACCGTTGTGGGCCACGTGGGCCAGCGGTGCCCCGTCGACCGGCTTGTTGTCCACGTCAGGGGCGGTGCCGCCGGCCGCCAGCAGCCGCAGGAAGTGCGACTTGCCCGTGCCGTTGGCGCCCAGCACCGCCACCCGGTCGCCGTACCAGATCTCCAGGTCGAACGGGAACGTCAGATTTTCCAGCTCGAGCCCGGTGCACATCACCGCGCGCTTGCCCGTACGCCCGCCGCGCAGGTTCATCCGCAGCGACTGCTCCTTGGGTGGCAACGGCGGTGGCCCGGCCTCCTCGAACTTGCGCAGCCGCGTCTGCGCCGCCTGATACCGCGACGCCAGCCCGTCGTTGTACGCCGCCTTGTTCTTCAGCGTGAAGACCAGCTCGCGCAGCTTCTCGTGCTCCTCGTCCCAGCGTCGGCGCAGCTCCAGCAGCCGTTCGTGGCGGTCGGAGCGGGCCTCGTGCCAGGACGCGAAGCCACCGGGATGCGTCCATGCGCTGCCACCCTCGACGGCCACCACCCGGCTCGCCGTCTGGGCCAGCAGCTCCCGGTCGTGCGAGACGTAGAGCACCGACTTCGTCGACTCCTTGAGCCGCGCCTCGAGCCAGCGCTTGCCGGGCACGTCGAGGAAGTTGTCCGGCTCGTCGAGCAGCAGCACCTCGTCGCCTCCGCGCAGCAGCAGGTCGAGCGCGAAGCGTTTCTGCTGGCCGCCGGAGAGCGTGCGCACCGGCCGGTGCCGGACCTCCTCCCACGGCTTGCCGAGGATGGCCACGGCCACGACGTCGAAGAGCACTTCGGCGTCGTAGCCACCGGCCTCGCCCCAGCCGGCGATCGCGTTGGCGTAGGCCAGCTGCGCCTTCTCGGCGTCGGGGTTGCTCTCCAGCGCGGACTGGGCCGCGGCCAGGACCGCGCCGGCGGCCCGCAGCGGCGGCGCGACCAGCGACAGGGCCAGGTCCTCGAGGGTACGGTCGTCGCCGATCATCCCGATGAACTGGCGCATCACCCCGAGCCCGCCGGCCCGCGCGATGGTGCCGATCGGGGTCGAGGTGTCCCCGGCGACCATCCGCAACAGCGTCGTCTTGCCGGCCCCGTTCGGCCCGACGAGCGCCACCTTCGCACCCTCGCCGACCCGGAACGACACGTCGGAGAAGAGCTCCCGGCCGTCCGGCAGCACGAATCCGACCCCTGACACGTCTACGTAACCCACGTGGGCATCCTCCCCGACGACCCGCCGGTGGTCAGCCGGTTTTTCCGGTCACCCGCAGCACCCGGAAGCCGCGCTGGCTGGCCGTACGCGTCACTTCCCAGCCCAGCGAGACGAGCCAGGTGTGCAGCGAATCACCACCGAGGTTGCGGTTGATCACCAGCCAGGCGACCCCGCCGGGCGCGAGCCGGGGCAGCCAGCGTTCCATCAGCGCGCGCAGCTCGGCCTTGCCGACGTGGGTCGGCGGGTTGCTCCAGATCTGCGTGAAGGTGACGTCGTCGGGCACCTCGTCGGGGGCGGCGACCCGCACCCGGCCGGCCAGCCCCAGGGCGGCGGCGTTCTCCGCGGTCAGCTCCCGGGCCCGGGCGTTGACGTCGATCGCGTAGACGGTGGTCTCCGGCGCCTCGCTGGCGAGCACACACGCGATCGGGCCGTAGCCGCAGCCGAGGTCGAGCAGGGTGCCGGTGGTCGCGGCCGTCGGCAGATCGCCCTTGCGCAGCAGGACGGCGGTCCCCGGGTCGAGCCGCCCGGCGGAGAACACCCCGCCCGCGACGACCAGGTCGTAGGCCCGGCCGGCGGCGGTGAACTCGATACGGCTCCGCTTGGCGGGCGCGGCGGGCTCGGCGCTGAAGTAATGGTCGGCGGTCACACCGCCCATCCTCCCCCAACGCCCGCGCCCGCAACGACGGGAGGCCACGGGAGGGTGCCGCACACGCTGTGCGTCCATCGATCAGGGTGCCCTCCTACCGTGGCCTGCATGCCTGGCGATCCGCACCCCCGCTCCGCCCACCGCGCCGGCCCGGCGGGCGGACTCGCGTCGCTGACCCCGCAGGGCCTGGTCCGCCAGGCGCAGGCGGGACACGCCCGCGCCCGGCAGGCGATCATCAGGCAGGCCCTGGCCCGCCGGACCCGAGGCGGCCGAGCAGCCGACCACCACGCCCCGGGGCGGACGGCTGGCGTCGCCGGCCCCTTCGGGGGCGAGGACCTGTCGCACCCGGCCCTGCAGTTCCCAGGTCGGCATTGCTCGGACCCGCAGCGCTCGGGCCGGCCGTCCTCCGGGCGGCTCTGCCCGGATCCGCGGCACGCGGACCGGCATCCGTCGGATCCGCGGCACGCCGGCCGACAGCACCCGGGCCGGGACACCGCGGGATTGCGGACGGTCCGGTTGCGGCAGGTCGGACTGCAGACCGTGGTGCGGCTGGCCGCCGAGTTCCAGGCCGCCCAGGTCCGGGCGGCCGGACTTCCGGCGACCCGCATCCCCGGGGCCCGGATTCCGGGAGCCCGCTTCCTCGGGACCCGCCTTCGGGCGAGCGACCTGTCCCCGGCCGATGCTCCAGCCGTCGAATGGCTGGGATCGGACCCCGTGGTCACCGACCGGCCGGCGACACCGCAACACCGGCAGCATCGCAGCGGGCAGTGGCCGGCCCCCGCCGCCCATCAGCGGCACACGCCGCAACGGCGGCGGGCGCCCCGGGAACCCCAGCAGGCCCTGCAGACGCTGATGCGCGGGCTCGCCGCGTTGATCGTCCTGGCCATCGTCGGACTGAGCGCGTTCTTCATCGTCGCCGAGCAGCGCCGCGGGGACGGACGGGAATCCGCCGTCGCCCCCGGCTCCGAGCCGGCCATCGCCTCCCGGGCGGTCGACGCCGAGCCGCTGACCCAGCGCGAGGTGTTCCCGGACCCCACGGTCCGGCTCGCCGCCGGCGATACGGGTTACCGGGTCGACCTCACCCACAGCGACAGCGTGTGCCGGACCGCCACGACGGGTGACCTCGGCGCGCTCCTCGACGACTACGGCTGCGAGCACGTCGTCCGGGCCCGGATGCTGGCTCCGTACGGCGGCTACCAGGTCACCGCGGGCATCTTCAACCTCACCGACGAGCAGGGTGCGGCGCAGGTCAGCGAGCTGACCGGCACTCTGGTGGAGAACGGCCGGGGCACCTTCGCCATGCTGGGCGGCACGGCCGGCGACCCGCTCGGCGAGCCCCTGGCCCAGGTGGGCTGGCACAGCCGCGGTCACTATCTGTTGTACTGCGCCATCGCCCGGCCCGACGGTCAGCTCGTCACCGACGACGACCCGTACGCGGCCCGGATCACCACCGAGCTGGTCGAGCGCTACCTGGGTGAGCAGGTCATCGGGAAGCGGGCGCTAGACCCGTAGCCGGCGGGTGGCGTCGGCGCGGTCCGCGTACTCGGTCTCGTCGGGATAGCCGACCGCGATCAGGGTGAGCCCGTGTGCCGGCGCGACGGTGACCTCGCTGGACCGCTCCCGCAGGGTCAGCAGCTTGGCCGGCCAGTCCGGGTCCCGGCGGCCGTCGCCGACGCTCAGCATGGCCCCAACCAAGCTGCGCACCATCGCCTGGCAGAACGCGTCGGCCTGCACGGTGGCCACTGCCACCCCGTCGGGCTCGCGGCGCCACTCCAGCCGGGTGATGGCCCGCACGGTGGTGGCGTGCTCCTTGCGCTTGCAGAACGCCGCGAAGTCGTGCAGCCCGACCAGCCCGGCCGCCGCCTCCTGCAGCCGTCCCAGATCGAGGGGCCGCATCCAGCCGATGGTGTCGTAACGCCGCAGCGGCTCCGGCCCGAAAACGGTGTCGGCCACCCGGTATTCGTACCGCCGGAACGTGGCGGAGAACCGGGCGTCGAAAGTCGACGGTACGGGCGTGACGGCCCGCACGCGCGCGTCCGGCGGCATCAACCCGGCGAGCCGCCGCACCAGCGAATCCGCCAGCGACTCCCACACAGCCGTCGGCAGGTCGATGTGGCACACCTGGCCGGTCGCGTGCACGCCGGCGTCGGTCCGGCCCGCCACGGTCAGGCCCAGGTCGTGATCAGCGCCGACCAGCCGCTCCAGCGCCTCGACGAGCACGCCGGCGACGGTACGCCGGGACGGCTGCACGGCCCAGCCCGAGAACTCCCGGCCGTCGTAGGAGACGTCCAGGCGCAGGCGGGTCGCGTCGGTCATGTGGGGGCAGTCCTCCGCTGATTCGTGGACAAGGAAGCCGTACGGGAAAAGGAAAGCCCGGCACCCACGAAGGGTGCCGGGCCTTTCCTACCTAGCTGAAGATCAGGCCTTGGCGTCGGCGGGGTCTTCGCCCTCGGCCTGGTCGCCCGGGCCCTCGGCACCCTTGTCGCCGGAAGCGTTCACCGGCGGCTCGGAGTCCTGGTCGGCCGTGGAGTCCTGGCCGGCAACGGTGTCAGTCGAGGCCGCGGTGGCCGGGGCCTCGTCCTCGCGGGCGAGGGCCTCCACCTTGTCCTGCTGCGCGACGGCCTTGCGGGCCGCCTTCTTGGCCGGCGCGGTGGTGGCCGCGACCTGCAGCTCCTCGACCAGCTCGATGACGGCCATGGGAGCGGCGTCGCCCTTGCGGATACCGACCTTGGTGATCCGGGTGTAGCCACCCGGGCGGTTGGTGTACCGGGGCGCGATCTGCTCGAACAGCGAGTAGACGACGTCCTTGTCCTTGACGACACCCAGGACCCGGCGGCGGGCGTGCAGGTCGCCGCGCTTGGCCTTGGTGATGAGCTGCTCCGCCAAGGGGCGCAGGCGCTTCGCCTTGGTCTCGGTGGTCTTGATCTTCCCGTGCCGGAAGAGCTCCGTGGCCAGGTTGGCCAGCAGCAGCTTCTCGTGCGCCGGGCTGCCGCCGAGGCGGGGACCCTTGGTGGGCGTGGGCATCTTCTTGCTCCTCGTTGAAATTCCTGCCGGGCGGCTCAGCCGCCCAGCTCACGCGGCAGCCGGGATTAGAGCTGCTCGGTCTCGCGGTAGTCGTCGGTGTCGTAGTCCACGTCGCCGAACGAGTCGACCACGTGCGCGGGGTCGAAGGACGGCGCGCTGTCCTTGAGGCCCAGGCCCATGCCGGCGAGCTTCATCTTGACCTCGTCGATCGACTTCTGACCGAAATTCCTTATATCCAGAAGGTCGGCCTCCGTCCGCCCGATGAGTTCACCGACGGTGTTGATGCCCTCGCGCTTGAGGCAGTTGTACGACCGGACGGTGAGGTCCAGCTCCTCGATCGGCAGCGCCAGATCGGCGGCCAGCTGCGCGTCCTGCGGGGACGGGCCGATGTCGATGCCCTCGGCGGTCTCGTCCAGCTCGCGGCAGAGACCGAACAGCTCGACCAGGGTCGAACCGGCGGAAGCCAGCGCGGTACGGGGCGAGATCGACGCCTTCGACTCGACGTCGATGATCAGGCGGTCGAAGTCGGTGCGCTGCTCGACACGGGTCGCCTCGACGCGGTAGGTCACCTTCATGACCGGCGAGTAGATGGAGTCGACCGGGATGCGGCCGATCTCGGCGCCGGCGCTCTTGTTCTGCGCGGCCGTGACGTAGCCACGACCCCGCTCGACGGTGAGCTCCATGTCGAGCCGGCCCTTGCTGTTGAGCGTGGCCAGCTTCAGGTCGGGGTTGTGCACGGAGACGCCGGCCGGGGGCTGGATGTCGCCCGCGGTGACGTCGCCCGGGCCCTGCTTGCGCAGGTACATGCTGACGGGCTCGTCGTGCTCGGAGCTGACGGTGAGCTCCTTGACGTTCATGACGAGCTCGACCACGTCCTCCTTGACACCGGGGATCGTGGTGAACTCGTGCAGCACGCCGTCGATCTTGATGCTGGTGACCGCCGCGCCCGGGATGGACGACAGCAGGGTCCGGCGCAGCGAGTTGCCGAGGGTGTAGCCGAAGCCCGGCTCCAGGGGCTCGATGGTGAACCGGGAGCGGGTCTCGCTGAGCGACTCTTCCGAGAGGCTCGGGCGCTGGCTGATGAGCACGCGTTTCTTCTTTCGTTCGGGGCTTCCGCTATATGAAGCCCGTCCTGTGGTGGTGCAGTCCCGGCACCCTCCGCGGAGGGTGCCGGGACCAGAGCGCTACTTGGAGTAGAGCTCGACGATCAGCTGCTCCTGGACCTGGGTGTCGATAACCTGGCGGGCCGGGAGCGAGTGGATCAGGATCTTCATCTCGCTCGGGATCGGCTCCAGCCACGCCGGCACCGGGCGGGAACCCGCCTGGGCCTGCGCGACGACGAACGGCGTCATCTCGCGGGACTTCTCGCGGACCTGCACGATGTCGTGGTCCTTCACCCGGTACGACGGGATGTCGACCTTGACTCCGTTGACCAGCAGGTGGCCGTGCTTGACCAGCTGACGGGCCATGTCGCGGGACGCGGCGTAGCCGGCCCGGTAGACGACGTTGTCGAGACGCGACTCGAGGATCTGCAGCAGCACCTCACCGGTCTTGCCGGGCTTGGTGACAGCCTCCTCGTAGTAACCGCGGAACTGCTTCTCGAGCACGCCGTAGGTGCGGCGGGCCTTCTGCTTCTCGCGGTGCTGGAGCAGGTACTCGGTCTCCTTGGTCCGACCGCGGCCGTGCTGGCCGGGCGGGAAGGGACGCGACTCGAACGGGCACTTCGGCCCGTCGCACTTGCTGCCCTTGAGGAACAGCTTCATCTTCTCGCGGCGGCAGCGCTTGCAGTCCGCCCCTGTGTAACGAGCCATGCTTCGATCTCTCCCTTAGACCCGGCGACGCTTAGGCGGACGGCAACCGTTGTGCGGCTGCGGCGTGACGTCGGAGATCTGACCGACCTCGAGGCCCGCGGCCTGCAGCGAACGGATGGCGGTCTCCCGGCCGGAGCCGGGGCCCTTGACGAACACGTCGACCTTGCGCATGCCGTGCTCCATGGCCCGACGGGCGGCGGCCTCGGCGGCCAGCTGCGCGGCGAACGGAGTCGACTTGCGGGAGCCCTTGAAGCCCACCTGGCCGGACGAGGCCCAGGAGATCACAGCACCGGTCGGGTCGGTGATCGACACGATGGTGTTGTTGAAGGTGCTCTTGATGTGCGCCTGCCCGTGGGCGACGTTCTTGCGTTCCTTGCGCCGGACCTTCTTGACGGGTGCTCCGGCGCGTGCCTTCGGTGGCATAAGTCAGTGCGCTCCTATTACTTCCGACCGGGCTTCTTCTTGCCAGCGACCGTGCGCTTCGGACCCTTGCGGGTACGAGCGTTGGTCCGCGTCCGCTGTCCGCGGACGGGGAGACCCCGGCGGTGGCGGATGCCGGCGTAGCAGCCGATCTCGACCTTGCGGCGGATGTCGGCGGCGACCTCGCGGCGCAGGTCGCCTTCAACCTTGAAATTGGCCTCGATGTAGTCGCGGAGCTGGACCAGCTCCTCGTCCGTGAGGTCCTTGGCGCGCTTGTTCAGGTCAATGCCGGTCGAGGTGAGCGCCTCCACGGCGCGGGTCCGACCGACCCCGAAGATGTAGGTGAGCGCGATCTCCATCCGCTTCTCGCGGGGAAGATCGACGCCGACGAGTCGAGCCATAAGTGGGCGTACTCCTCAGGTGTCTCACGGAGGTCTGTGCCCGGCCCATCCCCGCCTGCCCGGGCGGGGCCCCGGCCTCCGACCGGGGGTGAAACCGCGTTTCATCGCGAGATGACGCCGCGGCTGGGACGAGCTTGTTCAGTGGTACGGACCTGGCAGCGAGGTTGAACTAACCCTGGCGCTGCTTGTGGCGCGCGTCGGTCTTGCAGATGACCATGACGCGGCCGTGCCGCCGGATGACCCGGCAGTTGTTGCAGATCCGCTTGACGCTCGGCTTGACCTTCACGGTTGTGCCTTGACTCTCTGTCAGACGGGACTAGGCAAAGCCCCCGCGACCCTTACTTGTAGCGGTAGACGATTCGCCCGCGGGTCAGGTCGTACGGCGAAAGCTCGACGACGACCCTGTCCTCCGGGAGGATGCGGATGTAGTGCTGCCGCATCTTGCCGCTGATATGAGCCAATACCTTGTGACCATTCGCAAGCTCCACACGGAACATTGCGTTCGGCAGAGGCTCGATCACTCGGCCTTCGATCTCGATGGCTCCGTCTTTCTTTGGCATGTCCTCCGCTACCTGACATCGGGTTCTGGGGCGGGCTCACAACGTTCATCCCGGGTTGAGGGTTCGCACCGGGACCAGCCGCGGCTCCTCCGCCACCGAAGCGCTGGTGGACATGGAAGAGTGGACGCTGCGCGCCAGCTAGCCAGTGTACGCGCGAGGAGCATTGACACCAAACCGAGGTCCCCGTAACCCGGGGTCGGGTGTGTCGGACGGCCGGTCAGCCCGTCGTTTTGTCCGTCTTCGGGCGCTCCTGGAGAGTTTCGCCCGGCCGAATCGGGTCCGCCGCCAAGGCCCGGCGCTCCCGTTTGAGCTGCTTCGCCTGGCGCTTGCGGGCCTTCTTGTCGGCCTGCTTGCGCGGCTCGCCACCGACCAGCCCGGCCACAGTGACGAAGACGAGCACGACACCCCACGGGCCGGCCACCCAGACGGGCCAGAAGTAGATCAGCTCGGTGCTGCCGATGCTGACCATCAGCCACACCACGGTGTTGATCCCGACGACCAGGATCCAGCTGGACCACACCGCCAGCAGCCAGCGGCGGGTCACCTCGGCGTCGGAGGCGTCCCGGTCGACGCCGGAGCCGGCAGGCTCGCGCTGGGCGGGCACGGGCACCTTGGCCGACGGCAGGTCATCGAGCAGCGGACGCAGCTCCCCGTAGGTCTTCGCGGCGTAGGCCTGCTGCAATCGCTCGTCGTACTCGTGCAGGTCCAGCCGGCCCTCGCCGAGCGCGGCCTTCAACTGGTCCGCGACCGCCTGCCGATCGGCGTCGGCCGCTCTCATGTCGTCCCGGCCCATGCCCTCCAGCATGCCAGCAGCGGGCCAGGGAGGGGAGGTCAGCGTTTGCGCCGGCCGAGCAGCCCGAACAGCAGCGGGATGAGCATCCAGAGCGGCCACGGGTAGCGGAAGTCAGCCGAGGCGATGCAGGTTATGCCCCAGATCAGGAAGCAGACCGCCACCACACCGCCGTAGGAGGCCCAGAACGGCGGACCACCCTGCCTGGTCGTCTCCTCCCGGCCGGTGGCCACGGACGGCGCAGCGGGCGGCTGAAAGGGCTGCACGCGTGACTGCTGGGCCGGGACGGTGCCGGGCAGATCGGTCACCAGAGGGTCGAGCTCACCGAAGGTCTTGGCGGCGTACGTCCGCTGCAACCGCTCGTCGTACTCGTGCAGATCCAGCCGGCCCTCGTCGAGCGCGGTCTTGAGCTTGTCGGCGACGGCCTGGCGGTCGCTGTCCCCCGCCCGCATCTCGTCTCGGCTCATCGGACTTCTACTCCGCCAGGGAGTCGACGGCCGGCTGGCGGGCGGTGACCAGCTCGCCCAACCGGGCCCGGCCGCCGTCGGGCGCGGTGGTGACCCAGACGCCGTCGTCGAGCAGGCACATCGTGTGCTCCACGTGCGCGGCCATCGAGCCGTCCCGGGTGACCACGGTCCAGCCGTCGTCGAGCTCCACCGTGCGGGGCGAGCCCATGGTGATCATCGGCTCGATCGCCAGGCACAGGCCGGGCACCAGGCGCGGGCCCTTGCCGGGCTTGCCGTGGTTGAGCACGTGCGGATCCTGGTGCATCTCGGTGCCGATGCCGTGCCCGCCGTAGCCGTCCACGATGCCGTAGCGGCCCGCCTTGCGGACGGCCTTCTCGACGTTGAACGAGATGTCGGTCAGCCGGCCCCGGCCGTTGGTGGCACCGCGGGCGGCGGCGGCGATGCCGGCCCACATGGCGTCCTCGGCCACCTGGGCCATGGTCAGCAGGGCCGGGTCGGTCTCACCGACGCCGACGGTGATCGCCGAGTCGCCGTGCCAGCCGTGCAGGATGGCGCCACAGTCGAGGGAGAGCAGGTCGCCTTCCTTGAGCACCTGCTCGGCGGCCGGGATGCCGTGCACGACCTGCTCGTTGACCGAGGCGCAGATCGAGGCGGGGAAGCCGTGGTAGCCCTTGAACGACGGGACCGCGCCGGCGTCCCGGATGACCTTCTCGGCGATCGCGTCCAGATCGGCGGTGGAGACGCCCGGGGCGACCGCTTCGCGCATCGCCGCCAGGGCGGCGGCGACGACGAGGCCGGCACCGCGCATCAGCTCGATCTGCTCCGGGGTCTTCAGCTGAATGTCCAGCTGCGGACGGCGCATCGTTATCCCCCGTACGACCGCAGGGCGTCGATGGCGCGCACCGTGACGTCCTCGACCGGTCCGGTGGCGTCGATGCCCACCAGCTTGCCCTGGGCGCCGTAGAAATCGACCAGCGGCGCGGTCTTGTCCGCGTACTCGACGAGGCGGTTGGCGATCGTCTCCGCCTTGTCGTCGTCACGCTGGAACAGCTCGGAGCCACACCGGTCGCAGATGTTCTCCTTGCTGGTCGGGTCGAACTCGACGTGCCAGATCTTGCCGCAACCACGGCAGGTCCGGCGGCCCGAGAGCCGCCGGATCACCTCGTCGTCGTCGACGACCAGTTCCATCACCAGATCGAGCGCGATGCCGAGGTCGGCGAGCAGCTTGTCGAGCGCCGACGCCTGCGGGACGGTCCTCGGGAAACCGTCCAGCAGGAAGCCGTCGCCGGCGTCGGGCTCGGCGAGCCGGTCGCGGACCATGTTGATGGTCACCTCGTCGGGGACGAGATTGCCCGCGTCCATGTATCGCTTCGCCTCGACGCCGAGCGGTGTCCCCTGCGAGACGTTGGCCCGGAAGATGTCACCGGTCGAGATCTTCGGTACGGCGAGATGGGCAGCGATGAACTCAGCCTGGGTCCCCTTGCCGGCCCCCGGAGGGCCCACCAGTACCAGCCGCACCTACATCGCCTCGCTTCGGTGAGAACGAGCCTCGCAAACCACAGACGCAAGAGCCCCCCGGCTCCGCGCCCCCACTACCGGAGGAACCCTTCGTAGTTGCGCTGCATCAGCTGGCTCTCGATCTGCTTGACCGTCTCCAGGCCCACACCCACCATGATCAGCACCGCCGTACCACCGAACGGGAAGTTCTGGTACTGCGCGCTGTTCAGCCAGATGAAGAAGAAGTTCGGCAGGACCGAGATCAGGCCGAGGTAGAGCGCACCCGGCAGGGTGATCCGGCTGAGGATGAAGTCCAGGTAGTCGGCGGTCGGCTTACCGGGCCGGATGCCCGGGACGAAACCACCGTACTTCTTCATGTTCTCCGCGACCTCGGTCGGGTTGAACGTGATCGAGACGTAGAAGTACGTGAAGAAGATGATCAGCAGGAAGTACGTGGTGATGTAGATCCAGTGGCTCGGGTTGGCCAGGTTGTTCTGGATCCACTGCTGATAACCCTTGAGGTTGTTCTGGTCGAAGAACTGCAGGTACAGCTGCGGCAGGTAGAGCAGCGAGGACGCGAAGATCACCGGGACGACACCGGCCTGGTTGACCTTCAGCGGGATGTACGTCGAGGTGCCGCCGTACATGCGCCGGCCGATCATGCGCTTGGCGTACTGCACGGGGATGCGGCGCTGGGCCTGCTCGATGAAGACGACCGCACAGATGACGATCAGCACGAGCGCGATCACCAGGAGGAACTTGGCGACGCCGCTGCTCTCCTTGATCGTCCAGCCCTCGCCGGGAAGGCGGGCGGCGATCGAGGTGAAGATCAGGACGGACATGCCGTTGCCGACGCCGCGGTCGGTGATGAGCTCGCCGAGCCACATGACCACGCCCGTGCCGGCCGTCATCGTGACGACGAGCATGACGAGGGTCAGCCAGACCGGGATGCCGGTGTTCTCCGGCACGATCTGGAAGTTGGCCTGGTCCTGCGGGCACGCGTTGGCGAAGAGCTGGCCGGAGCGGGCCAGCGCGACGAACGCCGAGGACTGCAGGACCGCGAGGCCCAGGGTGAGGTAACGGGTGTACTGGGTGATCTTGGCCTGGCCGGACTGGCCTTCCTTGCGGAGCTGCTCGAGGCGGGGAATCACCACGGTCAGCAGCTGCAGGATGATCGATGCCGTGATGTACGGCATGATGCCCAGCGCGAAGACGGACAGCTGGAGCAGCGCGCCACCGGAGAAGAGGTTCAGCAGGTTCAACACCCCGCCGCCGGCGTTGGTGCTGTTCACCACGTCCAGACAGTTACGGACGTTGGTGTAGGACACGCCTGGGCTGGGCAGAGTGGCGCCGAGCCGATAGACCGCGATGATCGCTACTGTGAACAGCAACTTCTTGCGCAGGTCAGGCGTCCGGAACGCACTGGAAAAGGCGGAGAGCAACTTCTTCCTCCTGCGCGAGGTGACCGCCAAGTATCCGGCGGATGGGGGGAGGCATCGGTCCGGACGACCGATATCCCTAGCTGGGAACGGACTTTAACAGTCTGACGTGCCTGTTGTGAGGCACGGTCGCCCTATGTGCAACACCCTGGGACGAAGGGCAACCGGACGACCTGGGGAGCGGCGGCCCCCGGCCCGGCGAAAGGCCAGGTCAGACGCCACAACGGGGATGCCGCCCGAGCATCTCGCGATGCCCGGGCCAGCATCCCCGGAAAACCTCACAGCTCGGTGACGGAACCACCGGCGGCTGCGATCTTCTCTTTGGCGGACTCGCTGAAGGCGTGCGCCGAGACCTGCAGCGCCACGCTACCCAGCTCACCCGAGCCGAGAACCTTCACCGGCTGGCCACGACGGACCGCGCCGGCGTCGGCCAGCTCCAGCGGACCGATCTCGCCACCGTTCGGGAACAGCTCGGCGAGCCGGTCCAGGTTGACGACCTGGAAGACGACCTTGTTGCGCGGACGGTTACCCAGGCCCTTGATCTTCGGCAGACGCATGTGGAGGGGCATCTGCCCGCCCTCGAACGCCGCCGAGACCTGGTACCGGGCGCTGGTGCCCTTGGTACCGCGGCCCGCGGTCTTGCCCTTGGAGCCTTCACCACGACCCACGCGGGTCTTGGCCTTCTTGGCGCCGGGCGCCGGGCGAAGGTGGTGGACCTTGATCGCCATTATTCGACCTCCTCGACACTGACGAGGTGGCTCACGGCGAAGATCATGCCCCGAATCTCGGGGCGGTCCTCCTTGACCACCACATCGTTGATCCGCTTCAGCCCGAGCGACCGCAGGGAGTCCCGCTGGTTCTGCTTACGGCCGATGCCGGACCGGAGCTGGGTGACCTTCAAGCGTGCCATCAGTGCACCGCCGCTTCCGCACGCGCCGCCAGCATGGCCGCAGGCGCGACGTCCTCGACCGGGAGACCACGGCGGGCCGCGACGGCCTCCGGAGACTCCAGGCCCTTCAGGGCCGCCACCGTCGCGTGCACGATGTTGATCGGGTTCGACGAGCCGAGGCTCTTCGAGAGCACGTCGTGGATGCCGGCGCACTCCAGGACGGCACGCACCGGGCCACCGGCGATGACGCCGGTACCGGCGGAAGCCGGCTTGAGGAGCACGACACCGGCGGCGGCCTCACCCAGGATCGGGTGAGGGATCGTCGCGGCGATACGCGGCACCTTGAAGAAGTGCTTCTTGGCCTCTTCGACGCCCTTGGCGATGGCCGCGGGCACCTCCTTGGCCTTTCCGTAGCCGATACCGACGGTGCCGTCGCCGTCGCCCACGATCACCAGGGCGGTGAAGCTGAAGCGACGACCACCCTTGACGACCTTGGCGACACGGTTGATCGCGACGACCCGCTCGAGATGCGGGGTCTTCTCGACGGGCGCGTTGCGGCCGCCTTCACGACGGTTGTCGCGGCGTCCACCTTCGTTGTTACCGCCGGAGCCGGAGCCGCCGCCACGGCGCTGTTGACCAGGCATTGGTATTCCTTCCTAGAACTCGAGTCCGGCTTCGCGGGCAGCAGCGGCGAGCGCGGCGATCCGCCCCGCGTACCGGTTGCCACCGCGGTCGAAGACGACCTTGGATACGCCTGCGGCCTTGGCCCGCTCGGCGAGGAGAGTGCCGACCTTGGTGGCCAGGGCACTCTTGTCACCCTCGGTGCCACGCAGGGTGGCGTCGAGCGTGGAGGCCGAAGCGAGCGTGTGACCCTTGAGGTCGTCGACGATCTGCGCGGTGATGTTCCGCGTGGACCGGGTGACGACCAGACGGGGACGCTCGGCGGTGCCGCGGACGTTCTTGCGGACCCGGAAGTGCCGACGAGCCTTGCCGACGGCGCGCTTGTACGACGCACCGCCGCCATTGCGGCGCTTGAGCAGCGTGGCGGTCACTTCTTACCTGCCTTTCCAGCCTTGCGGCGGATGACCTCGCCCTGGTACTTGACGCCCTTGCCCTTGTACGGCTCCGGCGGGCGGATCTTCCGGATGTTCGCAGCGACCTCGCCGACGAGCTGCTTGTCGATACCGGCGACCGTGAACTGCGTCGGCCGCTCCACCGTGAAGGTGATGCCGGCCGGCGGGACCACGTTGACCGGGTGCGAGAAGCCCAGGGCGAACTCGAGGTCCTTGCCCTTGGCGGTCACGCGGTAACCGGTGCCGTTGATCTCCAGCGTCTTCTTGTAGCCCTCGGTGACGCCGACGATCATGTTGGCGACCAGGGTACGCGAGAGGCCGTGCAGCTCCTTGGCCCGACGTTCGTCGTTGGGCCGGTTGACCGCCAGCTCGCCGTTCTCCGCCTTCTCGACGGTGATCGGCTCGGCGACGGTGTGCGACAGCTCGCCCTTGGGGCCCTTGACCTTGACGGTCTGGCCCGTGATGGTGACGTCGACGCCGGCCGGGACCGGGATCGACTTACGTCCGATTCGCGACATGTCTAAGTCTCCGTTACCAAACGAAGGCGAGGATTTCCCCGCCAACGCTCCGCTTGCGGGCCTGCCGGTCGGTCAGCAGCCCCTGGGACGTCGAAACGATCGCGACGCCCAGGCCGCCGAGCACGCGCGGGAGCTCGTCGGACTTGGCGTACACCCGGAGGCCGGGCTTGGACACGCGCTTGATACCGGCGAGGCTGCGCTCGCGGTTCTGGCCGTACTTCAGCTCAACCACCAGGCGCTTGCCGACTTCGCCTTCCGCGGGCTCCTCGGCCGACCAGGAAGCGATGTAGCCCTCTGCCTTGAGGACCTCGGCGATACTCGCCTTGATCTTCGAGAAGGGCATGGTCACCTTGTCGTGGTACGCCTGGTTGGCGTTACGCAGACGCGTGAGCATGTCTGCGATCGGGTCCGTCATCGTCATGGGTATTCGTCAACCTTTCTCGCCGGGGTTCCCAGGGAAGTCCCAGGCCTACGGCGAAGCGGTATTACAAGGGTTACCAGGAAGCCTTCGACACGCCGGGCAGCTCACCGCGGTGGGCCATGTCCCGGACACACACCCGGCACAGACCGAACTTGCGGTAGACCGAGTGCGGACGTCCGCACTTCTGGCAGCGGGTGTACGCCCGTACGGCGAACTTGGGCTTCGCGGCCGCCTTGATGATCAGCGCCTTCTTAGCCATGCTCAGTTCTCCTTGAACGGGAAGCCCAGAAGCTTGAGCAGCTGCCGGCCCTCCTCGTCGGTCGTGGCGGTGGTGACCACCGTGATGTCCATGCCCCGGGTCCGATCGATCCGGTCCTGGTCGATCTCGTGGAACACCGACTGCTCGGTCAGACCGAACGTGTAGTTGCCGTGGCCGTCGAGCTTGCGCCCGTCCAGGCCGCGGAAGTCACGGATACGCGGCAGCGCGATCGACAGCAGCCGGTCCAGGAACTCCCACATCCGGTCGTTGCGGAGGGTGACCTTCGCGCCGATCGGCATGCCCTCACGCAGCTTGAACTGCGCGATGGACTTGGTCGCCCGCCGCACCAGCGGCTTCTGACCGGTGATGGTGGTCAGGTCACGCACGGCGCCGTCGATCAGCTTGGCGTCGCGAGCAGCCTCGCCGACACCCATGTTCACGACGACCTTCACCAGGCCGGGGATCTGCATGGGGTTGCCGTACTTGTACTGCTCCTGAAGCGCGGCAACAACCTCGCTGCGGTACTTCTGCTTCAGGCGGGGCAGCGTCTTGGTCTCGGTAGCGGCAGTCATCACAGGTCCTTACCGGTGCTACGCGCGATACGAACCTTCTGGCCGTTGTCGTCGATCCGGAAACCGACGCGGGTCGGCTTGCCCTGGTCATCCACGAGCTGCACGTTCGAGATGTGGATGGGGGCTTCCTGGGTGACGATGCCGCCGGTCTTGGAACCGCGCTGCGTCGTGCGGATCTTCTCGTGCTTCTTCATACGGTTGACGCCCTCGACCAGGACCTTGTCCTGCCGCGGGAAGGCGGCGATGACCTTACCCTTGGCGCCCTTGTCCTTGCCGGCGATGACGACGACCGTGTCGCCCTTCTTGATCTTCACGGTCAGAGCACCTCCGGCGCCAGGCTGATGATCTTCATGAACCGCTTGTCGCGCAGCTCGCGGCCGACCGGGCCGAAGATGCGGGTACCGCGGGGGTCGCCACCGTCCTTGATGATGACGGCGGCATTCTCGTCGAAGCGGATGTACGAGCCGTCGGGACGGCGCCGCTCCTTGGCGGTGCGGACGATGACGGCCTTGACGACGTCACCCTTCTTCACACCGGCACCCGGAATGGCGTCCTTGACCGTGCACACGATGACGTCACCGATGCTCGCGTAACGGCGACCGGAGCCGCCCAGAACGCGGATGCACAGCACTTCCTTGGCACCCGTGTTGTCGGCGACGCGCAGTCGCGACTCCTGCTGGATCACGTCTGTCTCCTATGTCTGCCAGTTCTCCGGCAACGCGCCGAAGCTTGGCGGAACGATGGTCTGCTGGGCCGGCCGGGTTGTCCCGGCCGGCCCAGCACACTCACTTGGCCTTTTCGAGGATCTCCACGACACGCCACCGCTTGGTACGCGACAGCGGACGGGTCTCCATCAGGGTGACCCGGTCACCGACGCCGCACGCGTTCTGCTCGTCGTGCGCCTGGAGCTTGCGGGTGCGCCGCAGGACCTTGCCGTAAAGGGCGTGCTTGACGCGGTCCTCGACCTCGACGATGACGGTCTTGTCCATCTTGTCGCTGACCACCAGGCCCTCACGCACCTTGCGCTGGGTCCGGGGCGCAGCTGCTGCGTTCTCGCTCATGCTGTAGTCACCTCAGTCGGCGCGGCCGAGAGCCCCAGCTCACGCTCACGCATGATCGTGTAGATCTTCGCGATGTCCTTGCGGACGACCTGCAGACGACGGTGGTTGTCGAGCTGACCGGTCGCACCCTGTACGCGGAGGTTGAACAGCTCCGCCTTGGACTCACGCAGCCGCGAGATCAGCTCCTCCTCGGAGAGCTCCCGCAGCTCGGAAGCCTTGACGCCGGCTGCCATCAGCCTTCACCACCTTCGCGCGTCACGATGCGGCACTTCATCGGAAGCTTGTGGATCGCGCGACGCATCGCTTCGCGCGCGATCGTCTCGTTCGGGAACGACATCTCGAAGAGAATGCGTCCCGGCTTGACGTTCGCCACCCACCACTCCGGCGAGCCCTTGCCGGAACCCATGCGGGTCTCGGCGGGCTTCTTGGTCAGTGCCTGGTCCGGGAAGATCGAGATCCACACCTTGCCGCCACGCTTGATGTGGCGGGTCATGGCGATACGAGCCGACTCGATCTGCCGGTTGGTCACGTACGCCGGCTCCAGGGCCTGGATACCGAACTCACCGAAGACCACCCGGTTGCCGCCCTTGGACGCGCCGTGGCGGTCCGGGTGGTGCGGCTTGCGGAAGCCCTTCGGGGGCTTACGCGGCATCAGCATGTGTCAGCCCTCCTGCTGCGTTTCGGCCGCAGCCGGAGCAACGGCGGTGTCGGTCGTGGGCGCAGCCTCCGCCGGAGCGGGGGTAGCAGCCGCGGCCTGAGCGGCGCGACCGGCCTCGGTGCCACCCGCGGTCGTACCGGACGAACCGGAACGGCCACGACGCGGACGGTCGGGACGCTCGGCGCGGTCACGGCGCGGACGCGCGGGCGCCTCGGGAGCGACCTCACGTCCGGGCACGAAGTCGCCCTTGTAGATCCAGACCTTCACGCCGATGCGGCCGAAGGTCGTACGGGCCTCGAAGAAGCCGTACTCGATGTTGGCGCGCAGCGTGTGCAGCGGGACGCGACCCTCACGGTAGAACTCCGTGCGGCTCATCTCCGCGCCACCGAGGCGGCCGGAGACCTGCACCCGGATGCCCTTGCAGATCGGGTTCTTCATCGCCGACTGCATCGCCTTGCGCATGGCCCGGCGGAAGCTGACCCGGCTGGACAGCTGCTCGGCGACGCCCTGCGCCACGAGCTGCGCGTCCGACTCGGGGCTCTTCACCTCGAGGATGTTCAGCTGGACCTGCTTGCCGGTGAGCTTCTCGAGCTCGCCGCGGATCCGGTCGGCCTCCGCACCCTTACGGCCGATGACGATGCCCGGCCGGGCGGTGTGGATGTCCACGCGGACCCGGTCCCGGGTGCGCTCGATGTCCACCTTGGAGATGCCGGCGCGCTCGAGGCCCTTGGACATCATGCGGCGGATCTTGACGTCCTCGCCGATGTAGTCCTTGTAGAGCTTGTCCGCGAACCAGCGGCTCTTCCAGTCGGTGGAGATGCCGAGGCGGAACCCGGTGGGGTGAACTTTCTGACCCATTACTCGGCACCTTCCGTGCTGCTCTGGGACTCGGCCGGCTGGGCCGCCGGAGCAGCCTTCTTGGCCGGCGCGGCCTTCTTGGCCGTGGCCTTGCGGGCCGGCGTGGTCACCTGAACCGCCTCGACCGCCACGGTGATGTGGCAGGTCCGCTTGCGGATCCGGTACGCCCGGCCCTGCGCCCGCGGCCGGAACCGCTTGAGCGTCGGGCCCTCGTCCACGAAAGCGGCGCTGACCAGGAGCGCGTCCGGGTCGAGCCGTTCGTTGTTCTCTGCGTTCGCAATCGCGCTCGCGAGCACCTTGTAAACCTGCTCACTCGCAGCCTGCGGCGCGAACTGCAGGACCGTGAGAGCCTCCTTCGCGGGCAGACCGCGGACGAGGTTGATCACACGGCGCGCCTTGTTCGGCGAGATGCGCACGTGACGCGCAACTGCCCGAGCGCCCGGAAGTACCGGAGCGTCGCTCTTGACTGGCATCGCTGTAACCCCTTTCTGATCCGTGGACTGATTAGCGGCGACGGCTCTTGCGGTCGTCCTTCTCGTGACCCTTGAACGTGCGGGTCAGAGCGAACTCGCCGAGCTTGTGACCGACCATGGCCTCGGTGATGAACACCGGGACGTGCTTGCGCCCGTCGTGCACGGCGATCGTGTGCCCGAGCATGTCGGGAATGATCGTCGACCGACGCGACCAGGTCTTGATGACGTTCTTCGAGTTCTTCTCGTTCTGGACTTCCACCTTCTTGAGCAGGTGGTCGTCGACGAACGGGCCCTTCTTCAGGCTGCGAGGCATCTTTTAACTCCCGTTACCCGCGCTTGCGGGTGGCGTAGCGGCGGCGAACGATCATGCGGTCGCTCTCCTGGCCCTTGCGGCGGGTACGGCCCTCCGGCTTACCGGCGGGGTTGACCGGGTGGCGACCACCTGAGGTCTTACCCTCACCACCACCGTGCGGGTGGTCCACCGGGTTCATGGCGACACCACGGACGGTCGGGCGCTTGCCCTTCCATCGCATGCGGCCGGCCTTGCCCCAGTTGATGTTCGACTGCTCGGCGTTGCCGATCTCGCCGACCGTCGCGCGGCAGCGGATGTCGACGCGACGGATCTCACCGGAGGGCATACGCAGCGTGGCGTACACACCCTCACGACCGAGCAGCTGGATGCCCACGCCGGCCGAACGGGCCAGCTTGGCGCCACCGCCGGGACGAAGCTCCACACCGTGGATCGTCGTACCGACCGGGATGTTGCGCAGGGGCAGGTTGTTGCCCGGCTTGATGTCCGCGCCCACGCCGGACTCGACGCGGTCGCCCTGCTTGAGGTCCTTCGGCGCGAGGATGTAGCGCTTCTCGCCGTCGGCGTAGTGCAGCAGTGCGATGCGGGACGTGCGGTTCGGGTCGTACTCGATGTGAGCGACCTTGGCCGGCACGCCGTCCTTGTCGTTGCGCCGGAAGTCGATCAGCCGGTACTGCCGCTTGTGGCCGCCGCCCTGGTGCCGCGTGGTGATGCGGCCGTGGACGTTGCGACCACCCTTCTTGGGCAGCGGAACCAGCAGAGACTTCTCCGGCGTCGACCGGGTGATCTCAGCGAAGTCGGCGACGCTGGAGCCGCGACGGCCCGGCGTGGTCGGCTTGTACTTACGGATAGCCATGATTTACAAACCCCTTAGCTGACCGGGCCGCCGAAGGCCTCGATACGGTCACCGTCAGCCAGCTTCACGAGGGCACGCTTGGTCGCCTTGCGCTGACCGAAGCCCGTCCTGGTGCGCTTGCGCTTGCCCTGGCGGTTGATGGTGTTCACCGTCAGCACACGGACATCGAAGATCTGCTGGATCGCGATCTTGATCTCGGTCTTGTTCGCGTCCGGGTGGACCAGGAACGTGTACCAGTTCTGGTCGAGAACGCTGTAGCTCTTCTCGGAGACCACGGGCGCGACGATGATGTCGCGCGGGTCGGCGATCGTGCTCACTTGTCCCCCTCCTCGGCAGCCTCGGCCGGCACACCCAGGAACTCGTCGAGAGCTTCCTTGGTGAAGACGACCTCGTCGGCGACCAGCACGTCGTAGGTGTTCAGCTGGCCGGCCTCGATGAGGTGCACGGTCGGCTCGTTGCGCAGCGAGATCCAGTTCAGCTCGTCGTAGCTGCTGAGCACGACCAGGACCTTGGTGGACTGGGTCGCCTTGCGCAGCGTCGCGATCGCGGCCTTGGTCGACGGCTTGTCGCCGACGATGAACGCCTCGATCACGTGGACGCGGCCGTCGCGGGCCCGGTCCGAGAGGGCGCCCCGCAGAGCGGCGGCCTTCATCTTCTTCGGGGTCCGCTGGCTGTAGTCGCGCGGCACGGGGCCGTGCACCACGCCACCACCGGTGAACTGCGGCGCGCGGATCGAGCCCTGACGGGCGCGACCGGTGCCCTTCTGCTTGTACGGCTTCTTGCCGCCACCGGCGACCTCACCGCGCGTCTTGGCCTTGGCCGTGCCCTGACGGGCGGCGGCGAGCTGGGCCACGACGACCTGGTGCATCAGCGGGATGTTCGCCTGCACGTCGAAGATGTCGTCGGGCAGCTCGACCGAGCCGGCCTTCGTGCCCTCGGCGTTGATCACGTCAACCGAGCTCACTTGGCACCACCCTTCTTCTTCGCCGCCGTGCGGACCAGGATCAGCGCGCCCTTGGGACCGGGCACAGCGCCCTTGACCAGCAGCAGGTTGTTCTCGAGGTCGACTGCCTGCACCGTCAGGTTCTGCACGGTGAAGCGCTTGTTACCCATGCGACCCGCCATCCGGGTGCCCCGGAAGACACGGCCGGGGGTCGCGCAGGCGCCGATCGAACCGGGCGAGCGGTGCTTGCGCTCGACACCGTGGCTGGCCTTGAGGCCGTGGAAGCCGTGCCGCTTCATGACGCCGGCGTAGCCCTTGCCCTTGGTCTTACCGGTGACGTCGATCGGCGTGCCGACCGGGAACGTCTCGACGGTGACCTCCTGGCCGAGCTCGTACTCGGTGGCGTCGGTGGTGCGCAGCTCCACGATGTGGCGCCGCGGCGACACACCCGCCTTCGCGTAGTGGCCGCCCTCCGGCTTGTTGACCTTGCGCGGGTCGATGGCACCGTACGCCAGCTGAACCGCGGTGTAGCCGTCAGTCTCGGAGGTGCGGACCTGGGTCACGACGCACGGGCCGGCCTGCACCACGGTTACCGGGACGACCTTGTTGTTGTCCCAGACCTGGGTCATGCCGAGCTTGGCGCCCAGGATGCCCTTCACTTGCCTGTCCATTGTCCGGATCCCTACAGCTTGATCTCGATGTCGACGCCAGCCGGCAGGTCGAGGCGCATCAGCGAGTCGACCGTCTTCGGAGTCGGGTCGATGATGTCGATCAGACGCTTGTGCGTGCGCATCTCGAAGTGCTCGCGCGAGTCCTTGTACTTGTGCGGCGAACGGATGACGCAGAAACGGTTGATCTCCGTGGGCAGCGGCACCGGGCCCGCGACCGAAGCTCCGGTGCGCGTGACCGTCTCGACGATCTTGCGTGCCGACGAGTCAACGACCTCGTGGTCATAGGCCTTGAGCCGGATGCGGATCTTCTGTCCCGCCATGGTGGCTTCTGTTTCCTTCTCTCGATGCCGCTACGTGCGAAAGCTGTGGCCCTCGCATGCCCGCAGGACCGTTGGTCCTGCGATGTCCGACCCCCGCGGTCGGGCGTGTCGCGCTCTGGAATCAAGCTCCGCCCCAGGTATCTGGAGCGATCTTGCCCGCAAGGATTCCCCCGGAGGGAAGCCCTTGATCCGTCGGGATCGGGGATGCCGGCGGCCAGTGAAAACACGCCGGACACCCGGCGAGGGTGACCGACCATCCTCCCTCAAGAGCAAGAGCAGCTCTGAGGCAGAACAGCCGGACACCCTGCGCGGACGCAACCTGACTAGTATGCCGTATCGATCGCGGCAATGCTAATCGGGGTCACCATTGAGGCGGAGGCCTCAATCAGACGTTGATCTTCGTGACCGTGCCGGCGCCGACGGTGCGGCCACCCTCACGGATCGCGAACTTCAGGCCCTGCTCCATGGCGATCGGCTGGATCAGCTTGACCGACATCGAGGTGGAGTCGCCCGGCATGACCATCTCGGTGCCCTCGGGCAGCGTGACGACGCCGGTGACGTCCGTGGTGCGGAAGTAGAACTGCGGGCGGTAGTTCTGGAAGAACGGCGTGTGGCGGCCGCCCTCCTCCTTCGAGAGGATGTAGACCTGGCCCTCGAACTCCGTGTGCGGAGTGCTGGAGCCCGGCTTCACCACGACCATGCCGCGCTCGACGTCCTCGCGCTTGATACCACGCAGCAGGAGGCCGACGTTCTCACCCGCGCGGGCCTCGTCGAGCAGCTTGCGGAACATCTCGATGCCGGTGCAAACGGTCTTGGTCGACTTCTCGCGGATACCCACGATCTCGACCTCCTCGTTCGGCTTGAGGATGCCGCGCTCGGCCCGGCCGGTGACGACCGTACCGCGACCGGTGATCGTGAAGACGTCCTCGATCGGCATGAGGAACGGCTTGTCGGTGTCGCGCTCGGGCTGCGGGATCGCGGTGTCGACCGCGTTCATCAGCTCGAGCAGCTTGCCGGTCCACTCCGCGTCGCCCTCGAGCGCCTTGAGCGCCGAGACGCGCACGACCGGAAGGTCGTCGCCCGGGAACTCGTAGGTGCTGAGCAGCTCGCGGACCTCGAGCTCGACGAGCTCCAGGAGCTCCTCGTCGTCCACCATGTCGCTCTTGTTCAGGGCGACGACGATGTACGGCACGCCGACCTGGCGGGCCAGGAGCACGTGCTCCTTGGTCTGCGGCATCGGGCCGTCGGTCGCGGCGACCACCAGGATCGCGCCGTCCATCTGGGCGGCACCGGTGATCATGTTCTTGATGTAGTCGGCGTGGCCGGGGCAGTCCACGTGCGCGTAGTGCCGCGACGCGGTCTGGTACTCGACGTGCGCGATCGAGATCGTGATGCCGCGGGCCTTCTCCTCCGGCGCCTTGTCAATCTCGTCGAACGGCGTGTAGGGGTTGAGGTCCGGGTACTCGTCGTGCAGGACCTTCGTGATGGCCGCAGTCAGCGTCGTCTTACCGTGGTCGATGTGACCAATGGTGCCGATGTTGACGTGCGGCTTAGTCCGCTCGAACTTCGCCTTCGCCACTGGTGTCCTCCTGGACTGTGTCTTTTCTTCTCGTCCGGCACGCCGATGAGGCGATCAGGACTCTGTCGAATGCTCGTGCACGTGCGGTCCTCGACGGACCGCACGTGCCTCATCAGGCTCGGAAGCTTACGCGCCCGTGGCCTTCGCGATGATCTCCTTCGCCACGCTCTGAGGAACCTCGGCGTAGGAGTCGAACTGCATGCTGTAGCTCGCCCGGCCCTGGGTCTTCGACCGGAGGTCGCCGACGTAGCCGAACATCTCCGAGAGCGGCACCAGAGCCTTGATGACGCGAGCGCCGGAGCGCTCCTCCATCGACTGGATGATGCCACGGCGGGAGTTGAGGTCACCGATGACGTCACCCATGTTGTCCTCAGGGGTGGTGACCTCAACGGACATCATCGGCTCGAGGAGCGCGGGGTCGGCCTTGCGGGCCGCCTCCTTCATCACGATCGAGCCGGCGATCTTGAATGCCATTTCCGACGAGTCGACCTCGTGGAACTGACCGTCCACCAGGGTCAGCTTGACGCCGACCATCGGGTAGCCGGCGAGGACGCCGTACTGCAGCGAGTCCTGCGCGCCCGCGTCCACCGAAGGGATGTACTCCTTGGGGATACGGCCACCGGACACCGCGTTGACGAACTCGTACGTCGGGCCGTCCGCCGCGAGCGGCAGGGGCTCGACGGTGACGACGACCTTCGCGTACTGGCCCGAGCCACCGGTCTGCTTCTTGTGCACGTACGTGAGCTTCTCCACGGTGCCGCGGATCGTCTCGCGGTACGCCACCTGCGGCTTACCGATGTTCGCCTCGACGTTGAACTCGCGGCGCATACGGTCCACGAGGATGTCGAGGTGCAGCTCGCCCATGCCGGCGATGACGGTCTGCCCGGTCTCCTCGTCGTTGAAGACGCGGAAGGTCGGGTCCTCCTCGGCCAGGCGCTGGATGGCGACACCCAGCTTCTCCTGGTCGGACTTGGTCTTGGGCTCGATGGCGACCTGGATGACCGGCTCCGGGAACGTCATCGACTCCAGGATGACCGGGTGCGCCGGGTCGCTGAGCGTGTCGCCCGTGGTGGTCTGCTTGAGACCCTGCACGGCGATGATGTCGCCGGCCCACGCCGTCGGACGCTCTTCACGCTTGTTGGCGTGCATCTGGTAGATCTTGCCGATCCGCTCCTTGCGGTCCTTGGTGGAGTTGACCACCTGGGAACCGGACTCGAGCGTGCCGGAGTAGACCCGGACGTAGGTCAGCTTGCCGAGGTGCTTGTCCGTCTGGATCTTGAACGCGAGACCGGAGAACGGCTCGTCGTTCGACGGGCGGCGCACGATCGGGGTCTCACCGTCGGTCGCGGTGCCGTCGATGGCCGGGACGTCCAGCGGCGACGGCAGGTAGTCCACGACGGCGTCGAGCATGGGCTGAACGCCCTTGTTCTTGAACGCCGAACCGCAGAGCACCGGGTTCGCCTTGCTGGCGATCGTGGCGCGCCGGATGGCGGCCTTGATCTCGTCCTGGGAGACCTCTTCGCCCTCGAGGTACTTCTCCATGACGGAGTCGTCCACGTCGGCCAGCGTCTCGATCAGCTTCTCGCGCCACTCGGTCGCGGAGTCCAGCAGGTCGGCCGGGATCTCCTCGATCGCGTAGTCCTCACCCTTCTGGGTCTCCCCGCGCCAGGTGAAGGCCTTCATGGTGATCAGGTCGACCACGCCGATGTGCTCGCTCTCGAGCCCGATCGGGATCTGCAGGACGAGCGGGGTGGCGTTGAGCCGGTCGATCATCATCTGCACGCAGCGGAAGAAGTCGGCGCCGGTCCGGTCGAGCTTGTTGACGAAGCACATCCGGGGGACGTGGTACTTGTCCGCCTGCCGCCAGACGTTCTCCGTCTGCGGCTCCACGCCGGCGACACCGTCGTAGACCGCGACGGCACCGTCGAGCACCCGCAGCGACCGCTCGACCTCGACCGTGAAGTCGACGTGGCCGGGCGTGTCGATGATCTGGATCGTGTAGCCCTTCCACTCGCACTTCGTGGCGGCGGAAGTGATGGTGATGCCGCGTTCCTGTTCCTGTTCCATCCAGTCCATGACGGCCGCGCCCTCGTGGACTTCACCGATCTTGTACGTGATACCGGTGTAGAACAGGATCCGCTCGGTCGTCGTGGTCTTACCAGCGTCGATGTGCGCCATGATGCCGATGTTGCGTACCTTGGCGAGCGCGTCTGCGGCAGCCACTTCAATCCCTACTTTTCTTCGTCGTCGTCTCTGCAGGACCGGTACGACTGAACTGCGACGGCCCGGCGGGAACCGGGCCGGCAGCGGGTCTTACCAGCGGTAGTGCGCGAAGGCCTTGTTGGACTCCGCCATCTTGTGGGTGTCCTCGCGCCGCTTCACCGCTGCGCCGAGGCCGTTGCTGGCGTCGAGCAGCTCGTTCTGCAGCCGCTCGATCATGGTCTTCTCACGGCGGGCCTTGGAGTACTGGACCAGCCAGCGCAGACCGAGGGTGGTCTGGCGCGGGGTGCGCACCTCGACCGGCACCTGGTAGGTCGCGCCACCGACACGGCGGCTGCGGACCTCGAGGGTCGGCTTGACGTTGTCCATGGCCCGCTTGAGCGTGACCACGGGGTCGGTGCCGCTCTTCTCACGGCAGCCCTCGAGGGCGCCGTAGACGATGCGCTCGGCGAGCTGACGCTTGCCGCCGACCAGGATCTTGTTCACCAGCTGGGTGACCAGCGGGGAGTTGTAGACCGGGTCCGCAACCAGCGGGTGTTTCGGCGCTGGGCCTTTACGGGGCATGTCAGCTCTTCTCCTTCTTCGCGCCGTAACGGCTGCGGGCCTGCTTGCGGTTGCGGACACCCTGGGTGTCCAGCGAGCCGCGGACGATCTTGTAGCGGACGCCCGGGAGGTCCTTCACACGACCGCCACGCACGAGCACGATCGAGTGCTCCTGCAGGTTGTGGCCGACGCCCGGGATGTACGCCGTCACCTCGATCTGGCTGCTGAGCTTCACACGAGCGACCTTGCGCAGCGCAGAGTTCGGCTTCTTGGGGGTAGTGGTGTACACGCGCGTGCACACGCCGCGCCGCTGAGGGCTTCCCTTCAGCGCCGGCGTCTTGGTCTTGCTCGTCTTCGCCTGGCGGCCCTTTCGGACCAGCTGCTGGATCGTGGGCACCGGGTTTCTCCGCTCCCTTCGGCCGCCCTTCAGCGGCCGCACCGTCTTCGTTCTGCCTTGTGCACCGAGAGATCCCGTTTGGACCTTCGGCACCCGCGGTCGGGCGTGTCGTCCGGCTCACGGTCCCGCCGCGCGCTTGACGCACGCCGCGGGTGTTCTGTCTTTGTCAGGGCTGTAACCCTGTCGTGCCACTGCCCCGTCGGTTACTACAGACTCGGGCGCACGCACGAGTTGCCCGGGCGAGCCCGGGCACGAGGGGAAAGAGTACCCACCGCAGGGACACAGGTCAAAACGAGACTGTTTTGATCGACCGAGTTTCCCCTGATGGACATCTCCAGCTAACAAGTGTACCGGGTGCCTCGACGTGCCGACGCCTCGGTGTCGTATCCGGCGTCACAAGGCTTCACGAGAACTGCAACATCACTACCAACAGCAGCGTCAGCGCCGCAATTCCCAGCCCGGCGACACCGCAGGAGATCCCCGCGGTGGCCACGCCCCGGCCGACGAAGCGGACCTTGCCGTCCTGCCCGGAGCGCTTGATCTGGCGCCGGGCGGCCAGCCCGACACCCACCGCACCCCCGCCGACCAGCACTCCCAGCAGCGCGAACGCGCCCGCCACGACGGCGCCCCAGCCCTCGGACTGGCCGAGCAGGCCGAAGCAGAGCACCAGGGTGGAGATCATGATCGCGCCGATGCCGGCGATCAGCGAACCGGTGGCCAGGCCGGACGTGATCGGCACCACCCGCAGCTGGACCAGGGCGAACTCGGTGCCGGCGACCGGGTCCACGCGTTCCGGGGTCCACGCCTCGCTCGGCTTGGGCAGCAGCACCGGCGCGGGCGGGCCGGCCATCGACACCGGCTGCCCGGCCGGTGGCCACGAACCTGGTTGCTGCGTCACCGGACCGTCCCTCTCGCCGCGTACCCCTGGATCTTCGAGCATGTCACCCGAACGTGGTCCGGCGCAGCCCTGGGGCCGCTACCGGGCGCTCAGTCGGTGTTGGAGTCGAAGTCCTGGCCGCCGGCCGGGCCGGCCAGGTGCAGCAGTCCGGCGATCGACGCGACGACCAGCGCGGTCAGCGCCAGCACGATCCCGACCCAGGCCAGGCGCTCCCCGCGGCGGACCCAGGCGGCCCCGAGGAGGTAGCCGCCGGCGGCGTAGGCCTGGCGCCGGACCTGCCGGGCCAGGATCAGGGCGACCGTGGCGGGAATCACGCCGCCGACCAGGGCCCCGGTCAGCAACGCCACGACCCCCAGCGCGAAGACCGCCCGGGCCTTGGTCGACGGCGCCGGTTCGGGATCCATCGGGTGCCGGGTGGGTGCGGTCATCGCGGGATACGTCACCCCTTCATCTTAGGAACGCCACAGGGCGGCCGCGCATCCAAGCGCGGCCGCCCTGTGGGTAGTGCGAGAAACCCTTAGCGGTACGACCCGAAGTCGAAGTCGTCCAGCGGCACAGCCTGCCCGCTGGCCGGCCCGAAGCCGTAGTCGGTCTCGGGGTACCCGGTCATCGAGTACACCTTCGCCTTGGCCTCCTCGGTCGGCTCGACCCGGATGTTGCGGTACTTGCTGATGCCCGTACCGGCCGGGATGAGCTTGCCGATGATGACGTTCTCCTTGAGGCCCACCAGCGAGTCGCTGCGCGAGTTGATCGCAGCGTCGGTGAGCACCCGGGTGGTCTCCTGGAAGGAGGCCGCCGAGAGCCAGGAGTCGGTCGCCAGCGAGGCCTTGGTGATACCCATCAGCACCGGACGACCGGCGGCGGGCTCGCCGCCCTCGCCCACGAGCCGGCGGTTCTCCGACTCGAAGAGCGCCCGGTCGACCAGCACGCCCGGCAGGAACTCGGTCGCGCCGGAATCGATGACCGTGACCCGCTTGAGCATCTGGCGGATGATGATCTCGATGTGCTTGTCGTGGATGAGCACACCCTGCGAGCGGTAGACCTCCTGGACCTCACTGGTCAGGTGGACCTGGACCGCGCGCGGGCCCATGATGCGCAGCAGCTCGTGCGGATCGATGGTGCCCTCGGTGAGCTTCTCGCCGACCGCCACGTGGTCGCCGTCGTGGGCCCGCAGCTTGACGCGCTTGGAGATCTTGTCGTACACGATCTCCTCGCTGCCGTCGTCCGGGATCACGATGATCTTCCGCGAGCGCTCGCCGTCCTCGATGCGGATGCGGCCGGGGGTGTCGGCGATGGGCGCCTTGCCCTTCGGCACGCGGGCCTCGAAGATCTCCTGCACACGCGGCAGACCCTGGGTGATGTCCTCACCCGCGACACCACCGGTGTGGAAGGTACGCATCGTCAGCTGCGTACCGGGCTCACCGATGGACTGGGCCGCGATGATGCCGACGGCCTCGCCGATGTCGACCGCCTTGCCGGTCGGCAGCGAACGGCCGTAGCAGGCCGCACACACACCCAGCTTCGACTCACAGGTCAGGACGCTGCGCACCCGGACCGTCTCCACGCCGGCCGCGACCAGCTTGTCGACCATGATCGAGTTGAGGTCGTCGCCGCGCGACACCACCCGGTTGCCCTGGGCGTCGTCGATGTCGTCGGCCAGCGTCCGGGCGTGCACGCCGGTCTCGGCGTGCGTGTGCACGACCAGGGTGCCGTCCGGCTCGCGGTCGCCCACCTGCATCGGGATCGCGCGGTCGGTGCCGCAGTCCTCCTCGCGGATGATGACGTCCTGCGAGACGTCCACCAGACGCCGGGTCAGGTAACCCGAGTCGGCGGTACGCAGCGCGGTGTCGGCCAGACCCTTACGGGCACCGTGCGTGGAGATGAAGTACTCCAGCACGGTCAGACCCTCGCGGTACGACGAGGTGATCGGGCGCGGGATGATCTCGCCCTTGGGGTTGGCCACCAGACCACGGATCGCGGCGATCTGCCGGAGCTGGAGGAGGTTACCGCGGGCGCCGGAGTTGATCATGACCCAGAGCGGGTTCTCCTGCGGCAGCGCCGTCTCCATCTCCTTCGAGATGTCCTTGGTCGCGTTGGTCCAGATGTCGATGAGCTCGCCGCGACGTTCCTCGGCGGTCATCAGACCACGCTGGTACTGCTTGTCGATGCGGTCGGCCTCACCCTGGTAGCGGGCGATGATCTCCGGCTTGCGCGGAGGACCGATGACGTCACCCATACCGATCGTCACACCGGACCAGGTAGCCCAATGGAAGCCGGCCTCCTTGAGCGCGTCCAGGGTCGCCGCCAGGGCGACCTTGGGGAAGCGCTCGGCGAGGTCGTTGACGATCGCGGAGAGCTGACCCTTGCGGATCTCGTAGTTGACGTAGCGGTAGCCCGGCGGCAGCGTCTCGTTGAAGAGCACCCGTCCCAGGGTGGTCTCCACGGTCAGCTTGTCGCCCGACTCCCAGCCCTCCGGACGCTCCCAGGCGGGGGCGCCGGCGCCGTTGTCGACCTCGAGCACCTCGGGCAGGCGGATCTTCACGAGCGCCTGCAGGTGCAGCTCGCCGTTGTCGAACGCCATCCGAGCCTCGGCGTCCGAGCTGAACGTCCGGCCCTCGCCCTTCGCACCCTTGGTGAGGTGGGTCAGGTAGTAGAGGCCGATGACCATGTCCTGGGTGGGCATGGTGACGGGCTTGCCGTCGGCGGGCTTGAGGATGTTGTTCGACGACAGCATCAGGATCCGGGCCTCGGCCTGCGCCTCGGCCGACAGCGGCACGTGCACCGCCATCTGGTCACCGTCGAAGTCGGCGTTGAACGCCGTACAGACGAGCGGGTGGATCTGGATCGCCTTGCCCTCGACCAGCTGCGGCTCGAAGGCCTGGATGCCCAGGCGGTGCAGCGTCGGTGCGCGGTTGAGCAGCACCGGGTGCTCGCTGATGACCTCTTCGAGGACGTCCCACACGACCGCGCGCTGACGCTCGACCATGCGCTTGGCCGACTTGATGTTCTGCGCGTGGTTCAGGTCCACCAGGCGCTTCATCACGAACGGCTTGAACAGCTCCAGCGCCATCTGCTTCGGCAGGCCGCACTGGTGCAGCTTGAGCCGGGGGCCGACGACGATGACGGAACGGCCGGAGTAGTCGACGCGCTTGCCGAGCAGGTTCTGACGGAACCGGCCCTGCTTGCCCTTGAGCATGTCGGACAGCGACTTCAGCGGACGGTTACCCGGGCCGGTGACCGGCCGGCCGCGGCGGCCGTTGTCGAACAGTGCGTCGACGGCCTCCTGCAGCATCCGCTTCTCGTTGTTGACGATGATCTCGGGGGCGCCGAGGTCGATCAGCCGCTTGAGCCGGTTGTTCCGGTTGATCACGCGGCGGTACAGGTCGTTCAGGTCGGACGTGGCGAAGCGGCCACCGTCGAGCTGCACCATCGGGCGCAGGTCCGGCGGGATGACCGGGACGCAGTCCAGCACCATGCCCAGCGGCGAGTTACGGGTGTTCAGGAACGCGGCGACGACCTTGAGCCGCTTGAGCGCACGGATCTTGCGCTGGCCCTTGCCGCTGCGGATGGTCTCGCGCAGCGACTCGGCCTCGGCGTCGAGGTCCATGTTCTCCAGCAGGGCCTTGATCGCCTCGGCACCCATGCCACCGGTGAAGTACTCACCGAAGCGGTCGCGCAGCTCGCGGTAGAGCAGCTCGTCGGTGACCAGCTGCTTGCTGTCGAGCTTGCGGAAGGTGTCGAGCACCTCGTCCAGGCGGTCGATCTCGCGCTGCGCCTTGTCACGGATCTGGCGCATCTCGCGTTCGCCGGCCTCCTTGACCTTGCGGCGCACGTCCGCCTTGGCCCCCTCGGCCTCCAGCTCGGCCAGGTCCTGCTCGAGCTTGGCGGCGCGCTTCTCGATCTCGGAGTCGCGGCTGTTCTCGGACTGCCGCTTCTCGGCGAAGATCTCGTTCTCGATCGTGGACATGTCACGGTGACGCGCTTCGGCGTCGACCGAGGTGACCACGTACGAGGCGAAGTAGATGATCTTCTCGAGATCCTTGGGCGCCAGGTCGAGCAGGTAGCCCAGCCGGCTCGGCACACCCTTGAAGTACCAGATGTGCGTGACCGACGCGGCCAGCTCGATGTGGCCCATGCGCTCACGACGGACCTTGGACCGGGTCACCTCGACGCCGCAGCGCTCACAGATGATGCCCTTGAACCGGACCCGCTTGTACTTGCCGCAGTAGCACTCCCAGTCCCGCTGAGGACCGAAGATCTTCTCGCAGAAGAGTCCGTCCTTCTCGGGCTTGAGCGTGCGGTAGTTGATCGTCTCGGGCTTCTTGACCTCGCCGTGCGACCACTGGCGGATGTCGTCAGCGGTAGCAAGGCCGATACGCAACTCGTCGAAGAAGTTGACGTCGAGCACTTGGACTATCCCTCGTGTTTCGTTGCTCGGATAAATTCCAGGCCGGCGGGGGCGTCCCCGGCGCTCGGCTCACCTCGCAGTGGGCCGGACCGCCGGGGACGCTCTCCGTCAGATCTCTTCGACGCTGCTGACGCCCTCGTTCGGGCGCCGGGACAGGTCGATGCCGAGTTCTTCCGCGGCCCGGAAGACCTCGTCGTCCGTCTCGCGCATCTCCAGGGCAACACCGTCGCTGGAGAGCACCTCGACGTTCAGGCACAGCGACTGGAGCTCCTTGAGAAGCACCTTGAAGGACTCGGGGATTCCCGGCTCCGGGATGTTCTCGCCCTTGACGATCGCCTCGTAGACCTTCACGCGGCCGAGTACGTCGTCGGACTTGATGGTGAGCAGTTCCTGCAGTGCGTAGGCCGCACCGTAGGCCTGCATCGCCCAGCACTCCATCTCACCGAAGCGCTGGCCACCGAACTGCGCCTTACCACCCAGCGGCTGCTGCGTGATCATCGAGTACGGGCCGGTGGACCGCGCGTGGATCTTGTCGTCGACCAGGTGGTTGAGCTTCAGGATGTAGACGTAGCCGACCGAGATCGGGTCCGGCAGTGGTTCACCGGAGCGACCGTCGAAGAGCTGCGCCTTGCCGTCGCCGTTGACCAGCCGCTTACCGTCGCGGTTGACCAGGGTCGACTCCAGCAGGCCCTTGATCTCGTCCTCCTGGGCACCGTCGAAGACCGGGGTCGCCACGTTGCTGTCCTTCGGCGACTCGTGGGCCTCGATGGCACGCAGCTGACGCTTCCAGTCGGCGTCCTCGCCCTCGACCTCCCAGCCCGTCTTGGCGATCCACCCGAGGTGGGTCTCCAGGACCTGGCCGATGTTCATGCGCGAGGGCACACCCAGCGGGTTGAGCACGATGTCGACCGGGGTGCCGTCCTCCAGGAACGGCATGTCCTCGATCGGCAGGATCTTGGAGATGACGCCCTTGTTGCCGTGCCGGCCCGCGAGCTTGTCACCGTCCTGGATCTTGCGCTTCTGGGCGACGTAGACCCGGACCAGCTCGTTCACGCCGGGGGGCAGCTCGTCGCCGTCCTCCCGCGAGAACGTGCGGACACCGATGACCGTGCCGGTCTCGCCGTGCGGCACCTTCAGCGAGGTGTCCCGGACCTCCCGGGCCTTCTCACCGAAGATCGCGCGCAGCAGCCGCTCCTCCGGGGTCAGCTCGGTCTCGCCCTTGGGCGTGACCTTGCCGACCAGGATGTCGCCGGGTACGACCTCGGCACCGATCCGGATGATGCCGCGCTCGTCCAGGTCGGCGAGCATTTCCTCGCTGACGTTGGGGATGTCGCGGGTGATCTCTTCCGGGCCGAGCTTGGTGTCGCGGGCGTCGACCTCGTGCTCCTCGATGTGGATCGAGGTGAGGACGTCCTGCTGCACGAGGCGCTGCGACAGGATGATCGCGTCCTCGTAGTTGTGGCCTTCCCAGCACATGAACGCGACGAGCAGGTTCCGGCCGAGGGCCATCTCCCCTTCGTCGGTGCACGGACCGTCGGCGATGACCTGGCCGGCCTCGACCCGGTCGCCTTCGAAGACGACGGGCTTCTGGTTGACACAGGAGCCGGCGTTGCTGCGACGGAACTTGTGCAGCAGGTAGGTCCGGCGGTGGCCGTCGTCCTGGTGCACCGTCACGTAGTCGGCGCACAGGTCCTCGACCAGACCGCCGACCTCGGCCACGACCACGTCGCCGGCGTCGACCGCGGCACGGTATTCCATGCCCGTGCCGACCAGCGGCGCCTCGGCCTTGACCAGCGGAACGGCCTGACGCTGCATGTTCGCACCCATGAGGGCACGGTTGGCGTCGTCGTGCTCGAGGAACGGGATCATCGCCGTCGCGACCGAGGTCATCTGCCGCGGCGAGACGTCCATGTAGTCGACCTCGGTGCCGGGCACGTAGTCGACCTCACCGCCCTTACGGCGGACCAGGACGCGATCCTGCGCGAAGGTGCCGTCGGACGCCAGCGTCGCGTTGGCCTGCGCCTTGACGAAGCGGTCCTCCTCGTCCGCGGTGAGGTAGTCGACCTGGTCGGTGACCCGGCCGTTCTCCACCTTGCGGTACGGGGTCTCGATGAATCCGAACGGGTTGACCCGCGCGAACGTCGAGAGGGCACCGATCAGGCCGATGTTCGGGCCTTCCGGCGTCTCGATCGGGCACATCCGGCCATAGTGGGACGGGTGCACGTCACGGACCTCGAAGCCCGCCCGCTCACGGGACAGACCACCGGGGCCGAGCGCGCTCAGCCGGCGCCGGTGGGTCAAGCCCGCCAGCGGGTTGGTCTGGTCCATGAACTGCGACAGCTGCGACGTGCCGAAGAACTCCTTGATCGCGGCCACCACGGGGCGGATGTTGATCAGGGTCTGCGGCGTGATCGCCTCGACGTCCTGGGTCGTCATGCGCTCGCGGACGACGCGCTCCATCCGGGACAGGCCCACGCGGACCTGGTTCTGGATGAGCTCGCCCACGGTGCGCAGGCGCCGGTTGCCGAAGTGGTCGATGTCGTCGGCCTCGTAGCCCTCCTCACCGGCGTGCAGCCGGCAGAGGTAGTCCACGGTCTTGACGATGTCTTCCTCGGTCAGCGTGCCCCGGACGATCGGGACGTCGATGTCGAGCTTCTTGTTGAACTTGTACCGGCCGACCTTGGCGACGTCGTACCTCTTCGGGTTGAAGAAGAGGTTGTCGAGCAGGGTCTGCGCGTTCTCACGCGTCGGGGGCTCGCCGGGACGGAGCTTGCGGTAGATGTCGAGCAGGGCCTCGTCCTGCCCGCCAATGTGGTCCTTCTCGAGCGTCGTCATGAGCAGCTCGGACCAGCCGAACCGCTCCCGGATCTGGTCCGCCGACCAACCGATCGCCTTCAGCAGGACGGTGACGGCCTGCCGGCGCTTGCGGTCGATGCGGACACCGACGGTGTCGCGCTTGTCGATGTCGAACTCGAGCCAGGCACCCCGGCTCGGAATGACCTTGACGCTGGAGAGGTCACGGTCGGAGGTCTTGTCCGGCTCCTTCGTGAAGTACACGCCCGGCGAGCGGACGAGCTGACTCACCACGACGCGCTCGGTGCCGTTGATGACGAACGTCCCCTTGGGGGTCATCATCGGGAAGTCACCCATGAACACCGTCTGGCTCTTGATCTCGCCAGTGGTGTTGTTGGTGAACTCCGCGGTCACGAACAGCGGTGCGCAGTAGGTCAGGTCCTTCTCCTTGCACTCCTCGATCGAGGCCTTGACCTCGTCGAAGCGCGGCGCTGAGAAGGACAGCGACATGGTGCCGGAGAAGTCCTCAATGGGACTGATCTCTTCGAGGATCTCTGCGAGGCCCGAGTGGGCATGTGGATCGTCCGTAGAGCGCGTCTGCCAAGCCTCGTTCCCGACCAACCAGTCGAAGGACTCCGTCTGGAGGGCGAGGAGGTTGGGGACTTCGAGTTGCTCGGTGATCCTGCCGAACGAGATACGGCGGGGAGCGTAAGCGCTCGACGTACGACTGGTCTTCGCAGGGCGGGAAGCTGCCAAGATGCGTCCTTCCGAGGACCGGTGCTGCTGATGCGGCTGAGCTGCTGATGCAACTGTCTGCGTCACTTGTGTGCGTGCACTCCAATGAACCCCCAGGAAATCATCCGGATCGATGTTCCTGCAGGGCTCATGACAGAAGGCAGCGCAAACTAGCAGTGTAGCCGCTCGGCTAACCGCTGTCCAGCCCACACCGGAGGGGGCCTGCGGAACGGTGTCCCCGCGGCCTCTGACCTGCGCCTTCATGGTCAGTGCCTCGTGCGGGGCCGCTCGGAACGCGGCGTCTCTCCCTCGGGTGCCGGTCTGTGAGAACCCGGTTGAAGCGGGTGTACCCACAGGACGGCTGTCGCAAGCGCGGAAACTTGCTGATGTCAGCGTGCCTGTCAGCGGACACACAGTCAAGGGTTCCGCCACGGGTCGGTCCTGCGCCGTCGTCCACCGGACGCGGCATAGCGACTTTAGCGTACGAAAAGCGGGGCCTGGCCACATTTGTCCGTCAGCCATCCGACGGCCGGCGAAACCGCCTCTGACCAGGGAATTCAATGTCCAGAAACGGGGCAGGCGAGGACCCTTGCGGGTCCTCGCCTGCGCCGAGGTGAAGCGGTGGAGCTCAGGTCACTTGAGGGTGACCTTGGCGCCCTCGCCCTCGAGCTTGGCCTTGGCGGCCTCGGCCTTCTCCTTGTTGACACCCTCGAGGATCGCCTTGGGGGCGGCCTCGACGGCGTCCTTGGCCTCCTTGAGGCCCAGGCCGGTCAGCTCACGCACGACCTTGATGACCTGGATCTTCTTGCCACCGTCACCCTCGAGGACGACGTCGAACGAGTCCTTCTCGGCCTCGGCCTCGGCCGGGGCAGCAGCGCCACCGGCGGCGGCGACGGCGACCGGCGCGGCCGCGGTGACCTCGAAGACCTCTTCGAACTGCTTCACGAACTCGGAGAGCTCGATCAGCGTCATTTCCTTGAACGCGTCAAGCAGCTCGTCGGTGCTGAGCTTCGCCATGTCTGGCAACCTTTCGTTGTTTCTGTGAATGGAAAGTCGAACTTCCGCGCGGCCTGATCAGGCCTCGGCGGAACCGTCCTGTGCGCGCTTGTCCTGCAGAGCCGCGGCCAGGCGGGCGACCTGGGCGAGCGGGGCCTGGAACGTGGCCGCCGCCTTGGTCAGGTTGCCCTTCATGGCGCCGGCGAGCTTCGCCAGCAGCACCTCACGGGACTCGAGGTCGGCGATCTTGCTGACCTCTTCGGCCGAGACGGCCTTGCCCTCGAAGACGCCGCCCTTGATGATCAGAACGGGGTGGGCCTTGGCGAAGGCACGAAGGCCCTTGGCCGCCTCGACCGGGTCCCCGCCCACGAAGGCGAGCGCGGTAGGACCGGTGAACAGCGTGTCGAGGCCCTCGATACCCGCGTCGGTCGCCGCCCGCTTGGCGAGCGTGTTCTTCGACACGGAGTACTTGGTGTCGTTGCCCAGCGAGCGCCGCAGCTCGGTGATCTCGGAAACCGTGAGGCCGCGGTACTCGGTCAGCAGGGTGGCCGCGGAGTTACGGAAGTTCTCCGTGAGCTCGGCGACGGCAGAGGCCTTGTCGGCCCGGACCGGCTTGTCCGCCATGTCCCTCCTCTCTCAGTGCTCAGCCGCTGGCCGGAACTTCTCAGCGGGCCCGAGCACGAGAAACGCCCCGGCGCAGGGCGCACGGGGCGGGACATGGACACGTTGCCGCGTCGACATGATCACGAACCGTTCTCCCCTGCGCGGGCCGCCCGAATGCTGCGGGACCTTCGACCGCCACTTCCGTCAAAGACAGAAGGGCGACGACCAGCGGTCTATGGGTGGAACTTCTCGGCAAACTGTACGCGAGCGCGAGCGCTACCTCCAAATCACCGTCATGAGCGGCTGCGGCGCAGGCGCCCGTAACCGCCGAGGGCAACCGCGCACCACAGCGTCGTCCAGCCGGCGAGCAGCCAGAACGTCCCCGCCGAGGGCAGGTGGTCGGCGCTCAGCGCCCGCGCCGTCGCCATCACCGGCGGCACCAGCCACGGTGCGACCGAGCCACTCAGACCGAGCACGACCACCAGCACGGAACCGGTCACCAGCACGATGAGACCGTTCCGAACGGTCCGGGTCACCGCTCGGCTCGCCAGGGCACCGAGCGCCACCGCGGCCGGCACCGCCAGCAGATGGGCCAGGACGCCGAGCGCGACGCCGGCCGCCAGGGACGGCTCGGCGGAGCCGGGCTCCGGGGAGCTGATGGCGTGGAACGGCCACCACGGCACGAGCAGGGCCACGACGCAGAACGCCAGAGCCAGGAGCGTGGCGGCCAGGAGCCCGGCGGCTGCCTCGCGGCGGGCGCCGACGGCGAGGCGGGCCAACCGCCGCTGGCCGTCCGGCTCGGCGTCCAGCACGAGCTTGGCCTGCCAGGCCAGCACCGGGAAGAGCATCACGGCGGAGTAGCCGTAGGCCGGGGCAGCCGGCGACTGGCCGCCGCCGTGGATGACGCCGAGCAATGCCAGGGCGGCGATCAGTGGAGCGAGGGCACGACCACCGCGGACGAAGGCGGCCAGGCGCATGCGGACGAGGGCGATCACCGGACCACCCCGTCACCCGCGGCGTCGGCGCCACTCGTGGGCTGCTCGGCGTCTCGAGGCTCCGCGCTGCTGGGCCACGGTCCGCCCGGTGCGCGTATCCCCAAGATGCGGTGACCGTCCGCACGCAGCCGGGCCACCGTGTCGTCGGCGTCCGCGCGGCGGACGGCGACCTCGACCACGACCTCGTCGCGGTCACCGAACCGGTCGGCCGCCGGGTCGACGTGGACGGTGCCGTCGGCCACGACTTCGTAGCGGTCATCGGCCGGGTCGGCCGCAGGGTCGACGTGGACGGCGCCGTCGGCCACCGTCCAGCGGATCGCGGCCGGCAGGCCGGCGATCTCGCCGCGGTGGTCGCTGACCAGGACCGCTCCCCCAGCCGCGGTGACCTCACCGACGATGTGCGGGATCAGCGTGCGGGCGACGGAGTCGAGGCCCTCCCAGGGCTCATCCAGCACCAGCAGGCCCGGCGGGACGAGCAGGGCCTGGGCCAGGCCGACCTTCTGCGCCGTGCCCTTGGACAGGTCGGCCAGCCGGGTGTGCCGGTGCGCGGCGAGACCGAGACGCTCGACCCAGTGCTCGACCCGGGCGGTGCCGCGCAGCCCGCGCAGGGCCGCCATTCGCGTCAGATACTGGTCGGCGGTGAAGGGCTGGTCGGCCGGGAAACGCTCGGGGACCCAGCCGACGACCGGCGGTCTGTCCCGCACCGCACCCCGGCCCGGGCGCAGCACACCGGCGGCGAGCTGGAGCAGCGTCGACTTGCCGGCGCCGTTGCGGCCGAGCACGACCACGGTGGAGCCGGGCGCGACAGTGGCGTCCACAGTCCGCAGGGTCCACCCGGCCCGGCGTGCGTACCGGAACCAGACCTGGTCGAATCGCACGCCGGACAGCTTGGCACAAAGAAAGCCCCCGGGATGATCCCCGGGGGCTTCCTGTGGACTCGTCAGGCGTCGGCGTTGTCGCCGCGCAGGTTCTTGACGACGTTCGGGTCGACCGGCACGCCGGGGCCCATGGTGGTGCTGACGGTGACCTTCTTGAGGTACTTGCCCTTGGCCGCGGACGGCTTGGCCCGCAGGACCTCGTCGAGGACCGCACCGTAGTTCTCCACCAGCTGCTCCTCGGAGAACGAGGCCTTGCCGATGATCAGGTGCAGGTTCGAGTGCTTGTCCACCCGGAACGTGATCTTGCCGCCCTTGATGTCGTTGACCGCCTTGGTCACGTCCATGGTGACCGTGCCGGTCTTCGGGTTCGGCATGAGACCACGGGGGCCGAGGATCCGGGCGATCCGGCCGATCTTGGCCATCTGGTCCGGCGTCGCGATCGCGGCGTCGAAGTCGAGCCAGCCACCCTGGATGCGGGCGACGAGCTCGTCCGTGCCGACCTCGTCGGCGCCGGCCGCGACGGCCTCCTCGGCCTTGGCGCCCTGCGCGAAGACGATCACGCGGGAGACCTTGCCGGTGCCGTGCGGCAGGTTGACCACGCCGCGGACCATCTGGTCGGCCTTGCGGGGGTCCACGCCGAGGCGCATCGCGACCTCGACCGTGGCGTCGAACTTGGTGGGGCTGGCACCCTTGGCGATCTTCACGGCCTCGGCCGGCGCGTAGAGCGCGTTGGGGTCGATCTGCTCAGCTGCCTTGCGGTACGCCTTGCTGCGCTGCATGTCTCTCTTGCTCCTGTGGTAGATGGCGGGACGCGCCGTTCGCGCCCCTCCCACGACTTCCGTCTGTGAACTAGATCTTGGCGACCTGGTTGAAGTTCAGCTCCACCGGCGTCTCGCGACCGAAGATGGAGACCAGTACCTTCAACTTCTGCTGGTCGGCATTAATTTCACTGATCGAGGCCGGCAGCGACGCGAAGGCGCCGTCCGTGACGGTGACCGAGTCGCCGACCTCGAAGTCCAGCACGCGGACCTCGGGCTTGGCCTTCTTCTCCTCGGCCTCGACGGCCGGGGCCAGCCACTTGAGCACCTCGTCGAGCGACAGCGGCGCCGGGCGGTCCACCCGGTCGGTGGCGCCCACGAAGCCGGTCACACCAGGCGTGTTGCGCACACACGAGTACGACTCGGGGGTGAGATCCATCCGGACCAGGATGTAGCCCGGGAAGACCTTGTTCTGCACCTGGAGGCGCTTGCCGTTCTTGACCTCGACCTCTTCGCGGGTCGGCACCTCGACCTGGAAGATGAACTCCTCCATGTCGAGGCTCGTGATCCGGGTCTCGAGGTTGGTCTTGACCTTGTTCTCGTAACCGGCGTACGAGTGCACCACGTACCAGTCGCCCGGGGCGTAGCGCAGCTTCTGCCGCAGCTCGGCGACTGGGTCGTAGTTCTCGTCCGCGTCCGGGGCTTCCACCTCGGCGGCTGGCTCTTCGCTGGCGGCCTCGACCGACTCGGCATCGTCCGCCGTCGCGACCGCGGACTGCTCGTCGGCGGCCAGGGCGGTCTCGTCGTCGTACTCAGGCACGCTTGCTCACTTCCGTAACTCTCAGCTTCAGTTGCCGAACGTCGCCAGGATGGCCTTGCCGAACCCGTAATCCAGGAGCGCCACGATCGTGGTCATCACGGTGACGAAGGCGATCACGACGCCCGTGTAGGTCAGCAGTTCCTTGCGGGTCGGCCAGATGACCTTACGCAGCTCGCTGACGACCTCGCGGAAGAAACCGCCGATGCGGTTGCCACCGCGCCGGCCCTCGCGCTTGGTCGACACGCTGCCGGACTCGGCCTTGTCGCCGCCACGGTTCTCCGGCTCGTCGGTCACCTCGACGGCGTCGTCCTGGACGTCGCTGTCGGTGTAGGCCTCGTCCTCGGGGCGGTCGCCTGCAGCGTCGTCACCGGGTCGCTTCCTCTCGGCCACTTCCGCCCTCTTCCGTCGTCGATGGGATGTCGCATCGGCGCCGTATGCGGCGGTCGGTCAAGCCGGCCGCCCGCCGCCGGGCGAACCGGCCATGGGGCCGGTCCGGTTACTGGGCCGATCGGTGCGCAGGGGTGACAGGACTTGAACCTGCAGCCTGCGGTTTTGGAGACCGCTGCTCTGCCAATTGAGCTACACCCCTTTGTGAGGCATCCTGCCCGTCGCAGCGCGAAAGGCAGGGTTCACTACCCCACGGCGGACCAGTGTACGGGTAGGTCCGCGTGATTCCCAACCCGGGCCTACCTCTTGCGGATGGTGGCCCTCGCGAGCGACAGCACCTTCTCGCCGCCGCAGGTCGCGGTCAGTTCCAGCTTGGTGAGTCCGTCGTCGGTGACCTCCTTGATCACCCCACTGATCACCACCTCGGTGCCCTCGTCGGTGTCCGGCACCGGCACCGGGCGGCTGAACCGCACGCCGAACTCGACGACCGCATCGGGCGCACCGGCCCAGGCCGTGACCGCGCGGCCGGCGAGAGCCATCGTGTACATCCCGTGGGCGATGACGCCGGGCAGGCCGACGCTCTGGGCGATCCGCTCGCTCCAGTGGATCGTGTTGAAGTCGCCGGAAGCGCCGCAGTAGCGGACCAGGTCGGCCCGGGTGACCGTGAACGTCTGGGTGGGCAGCGTGTCCGTCATGATCAGTTCTCCCCGCGCTGGACGAGCTTGGACCAGACCGTGACGACGGGCTCGCCGGCCTCGGTGGTGACCTCGGTGCGGGTGGTCAGGAAGTCGTGACCACCGCGCGAGGTGATCTCGTCCACCGTGTTCACACAGATGAGGGAGTCCCCGGCCACCACCGGGCGGGTGTAGGCGAACTTCTGGTCGCCGTGCACCACCCGGCTGTAGTCCAGGCCGAGAGCCGGGTCCGCGACGATCTGCCGGCTGGCCGCCATGGTGATCACGACCGGGAAGGTGGGCGGGGCCACCACGTCGGGATAGCCGGCCGCGCGAGCGGCCTCCGGGTCGTGATACTCGGCGTCGGTGGCGCCGATCGCGGCGGCGAACTCGCGGATCTTCTCGCGGCCCACGAGGTAGGGCGCGGTGGCCGGCCAGCTGCGGCCGACAAAGGACTGGTCGAGGGGCATGAGGCGAAACTACCTGCCCGTCACTGCCCGGGTAAACAGAAGTGGCGGCGACCCCATGAGGGTCACCGCCACGCCGTCGTACGAAAGATCAGCGGGTCTCGCGGTGCAGGGTGTGCTTGCCGTCCCGGGGGCAGAACTTCTTCAGCTCGATGCGGTCCGGGTCGTTGCGGCGGTTCTTACGGGTGATGTAGTTCCGCTCCTTGCACTCCGTACACGCCAAGGTGATCTTGGGACGGACGTCGGTCGCCTTGGCCACGGCGGGGTGCCTTCCTGCTAACGGGATTCACATACGACATACCAGCGTAGACGCTAGTCACGCGGACATGCAAAACCGGCGGACGGATGCCCGGGTTCGTACGGCATCCGGGACGGGTCCCGGATGAGTAGCGGTGGCCGGACTTGAACCGGCGACACAGCGATTATGAGCCGCTTGCTCTGCCATCTGAGCTACACCGCCGCGCCAGGCTCACGATCGAACGCCCTCACCGATCTTGGCGAGGGCGTAGGACGAACCCGGTTGGAGCCCCCTTACGGAATCGAACCGTAGACCTTCTCCTTACCATGGAGACGCTCTGCCGACTGAGCTAAGGGGGCGCGCGCGATCTCTCGCGTGATGCGCAGACAGAAGCTTACACGGCTGGCCAGCCCAGGTGAAATCGCCTCCCCCGCGTGGCGAAATCGCTGGTCAGCGGCTTGTCATCCGACGGCCCGCAACCGACGCACCTCGCCGGTCGGCGTCTCCTCGGGCTCGGTCTGGGCGCTGAGCCAGGTGTTCAGCCGCTCCACCGGCAGCGGCCGGCTGAAGAAGTAGCCCTGCCCGATCTCACAGCCCATCTCGGCCAGCAGATCGAAGGTGAGCTCACTCTCCACGCCCTCGGCGACCACGGTGAGCCCGAACTCGCGGGACAGCCCGACCACCGCCCGCACGATCGCCAGATCCCCGGAGTCCGTCGCCATCCCCTGCACGAAGCTGTCGTCGATCTTCACCTCGTGCACCGGCAGCTGGCGCAGATAGGACAGCGAGGAGGCGCCCGTGCCGAAGTCGTCGACCGAGAGCCGCACCCCGAGGTCGCGCAGCCTGTACAGGGTCGGCAGGGCCCGTTCGATCTCGCCGAGCATGCTGGGCTCGGAGATCTCGAAGGTGACCTGCTGCGGCGGCACTCGGTATTGCTTGAGCAGCTCGTGCACCTGGTCGGGGAAGCGCGGGTCCAGCAGGGTGCGCGCGGACAGGTTCACCGCGATGGAGAGCGGCCGGCCGGCGTCCGCCCACTCCCGGCAGTGCCGCAGGCCCGCGGTGAGCACCACCTCGGTCAGGCGGTGCAGCTGACCGGTGTGCTCGGCGACCGCGACGAAGTCCTCCGGGGAGACCTCCCCGTGCGCCGGGTGCTGCCAGCGGGCCAGGCACTCGACCCCGATCAGGTGCCGGTCCTGGATCGTGACCTTCGGCTGGAAGTGCACCTCGAGCTCGCCCGAGTCCAGGGCCCGGCGCAGATCGGCGGCCAGGCCCAGGCGGCGCACGGCCCGGGACTCCAGCGCGGGGTGGAAGAGCTGGACGCCGTACGGCAGCGCCTTGGCCGCGTTGGCAGCCAGCTCGGCGCGGCGCAGCAGGGCGTCGGGGTCGTCGCCGTGGTCCGGCTGCACGGCCACGCCCGCGGCGGTGTCCACGTCGAGGGTGAGCGTGCCGACGGCCATCGGGCCGCGCAGCTGCTCCCGCATCTCGGTGGCCAGCCGTACGGTCTCCTCGGTGCTCTCGGCCCGCAGCGTGACCACGAACTCGTCGCCGCCGATCCGCCCGACGAGCGCACCCGGGCCGGCGATCTTGCGCAGCCGCACGGCGACCTCGGTGAGCAGCTTGTCGCCGGCGTCGTGACCCATCGACTCGTTGACGTCACGCAGCCCGTCGACGTCGAAGAGGATGACCGCCACCACCTCACCGGGGGTCCGGATCTTGACGGACTCGGTGAGCGCGTCGGTGATCCGCCGGCGGTTGGGCAGCGACGTCAGCCGGTCGTGGTACGCGTCGTAGCGCAGCCGCTCGACGAGGCGCGAATTCTCCACCGCGGCGGCGGCGTGCGCGGCGATCGTCTCGACGACCTGCACGTCGCTGAGGGTGAAGTTCTTCAGGTCGCCGAGCCGGTTGATGACCTCGAGGGTGCCGATCACCGCCTGCCCCGACCGCAGCGGGACCACGATGCAGTCCTTCACCTTGGCCGCGCGCAGCACCGGCAGGAGATCACGGTCCGCGTCGATCTTCGGCCCGACGGCGACGCTGCGGCGCTCGGCGGTCGCCCGCTGGATCACCTCGAGCGGCGTGTTGCTGACGTCGAGCAGGCCCTGCGCCTCGATCTTGGAGGTGAGCATGACCTCCGGATGGCGGCCGCTCGCCGGCAGCCGTACCGTCGCGAACTCGGACTGCATCAGCGCCCGGGCCCGGACCAGGAGGGAATCGACCAGCGTGACGTCCTGGCCGGACTCGACCACGGCGTTGGCGAGCTCGTAGAGCTCGGCGAGCGTGTGGTGCTGTCGCAGGAAGTCCGAGTAGGAGGTGTACGCCAGGGTGAGCACGCCGGCGATCACGAACAGCAGGATCGCCGACCACCACGTGGTGTCCAGGGCGATGACGAAGACCAGGCCGATGACGATGCAGACCTCGGCGGCCAGCAGTCCGAGCCAGGAGACCCGCAGCATCTCCAGGCCCGCCTGCAGACTCTCCACGGTGACCATCACGGCGACCACGGCGAAGAGGCTGACCAGCGTGTTGATCGTGACCGCGGTGCCCAGCACGACCCACGTGACCGGGCCGGTGCCTTCGAAGGGCGGCAGGAGCGCCAGCGCGATCCCACCGCTGGCCGCGCCGGCGCTGGCGCGCGCGACGTTGAAGGCGAGCTTGTCCGGCGCGGCATTACGACGCAGCTCTTTGATGAGCATCGCGAGGGCACTCACGACCACCACGAGAACGGCGGGCGCGAAGTAGAAGCCGAGGACGAGCGGGATCTCGATCAGGTTGAGCACGAATCCGTGCCGCCGGATCAGGACGTACCGGTAGCCGATTCCCACGAGGACGAAGAACGGCAGCGCCATCAGGGCCGCCGGCCATTCCTTGTACCAACCGGAGTGCTGGTGGGCCAGGATCACGCTGAAGACGACGGTGATGATCGTCAACGTGCCGGTGATCAGCCAGACGTACTCAGGAGATCGTCGCGGTGGGGACTGCCGCCCTGCCATTCCACGCCCCTACCGCTCGGTGTACCCCATACGCGGTGCGCGGACCAGCGCAGTCCTCGGCCCGCTCAGCCCCACTCGAAGTCCATCTGCATCGCGGTCGCACCGATAGTCGCCGTGCCGGCGGCCACGGGCGCCGCGCCACTGCCGCCCGCGCTCGCGATGAGCGAGCCGCCGAACGCCAGACCGAGGGCCACGAACAAGCCGGCGGTGAAGCGGCCGAGCTTCTTTGCGGACATCTATGGCTCCTGTAATGAAGGTGTCAGTTCGGGGTGGGGTTCCATGATGGTGCCACACGCTGAGTACGTCAGACACCGCCGAACGGCGGGTCGGAACCGCACATCCCGAAATCTTGACTGAACGGCTGAGGTGTTCATGCAGTTAGGGCACACAAAATTGAGGCCTTTGGGCCCGATTTATCGCGAGAAGTGAGCGCAATTCGCTTCGGTTTGTCAGGCCAGCTTGACGTCAGGGAAACCTGACGGAAGACTGCGATTCATGACTACTCCCGACGAACTGGAGCAACAGCACACGCTCTCCACCGCCACAACGCGTTACGACGAGCTGAGGATGCGGGATGCCCTCGCGGCGATGACGGCGGACACCGACAACCCGCCGCTGACCCGCGAGGAAGCACTGGAGTTGCTGGCGCTCAGCGAGGTGGTCATCCGCAAGGCCGGCTATGGGCGGCAGGCGATGGTGCGGTCCGCCCGGAGCAGCGGGGCGTCGTGGAATCAGATCGGAGCGGCGCTCGGCACGAGCAAGCAGGCCGCGTGGGAGGCGCACAACCGGTGGATCGAGGAGCAGGCGCGTCAGCATGAGCTGACCGGGTTCGAGGGGCTGGATCCGGACGAGGCCTCCAACGCCCGTGGGCTGGCCGGACGCCCGGACTAGGCCGTGTTTCGTAGTGCCCGCAGCCATTGGTTGATGGCGGCGATGGTGAGGGTGGCTTCGTAGCGGACGGCGAGTTTGTCGTACCTGGTGGCCATGGCGCGGTGTTGTTTGAGCTGGTTGATGCCGCACTCCACGGCATGGCGCAGGCGGTACACCTCGGGGTCGAAGGCGGGCGGACGCCCGCCTTTCGACCCTTTGGCCTTGCGGTGCGCGTCCTGGTCGGTCTTGCTCGGGATGCACGCCCGGATGCCCCGTCGGCGCAGGTGGGCACGGTTGGCCTTGGACGTGTATGCCTTGTCCGCCAGCACCGTGTCGGGCCGGGTCCGGGGGCGGCCACCACCGGCACGGGCGACCCGCACTTTGGCCAGAACGGCGATGAGCTGCGGGCTGTCGCCGCGTTGTCCGGCCGTCACCACCATGGCCATGAGTTTGCGGCCCTGTTCGCAGGCCAGATGGGTCTTGGTGGTCCAGCCGCCGCGGGACCGGCCGAGTCCATGGTCGGCCGGCTCGGCGGTCAGGCCGCCGGGCGGTTCCTTCTGTCTCTGGCCGTCGCGGCGGGCTCCGGCCGCGTGCTGGTGGGCGCGGCTGATGGTCGAGTCCACGCTCACCGTCCAGCCGATCAACCCGGCGGCGTCCGCCCGGGCCTGCAACGTCGCCAGGATCTGCGTCCAGACGCCGTCACGCTGCCACCGCCGGAACCACCGATACAGCGTCTGCCACGGCGGATACACCGCTGGCACATCCCGCCACGGTGACCCGGTCCGGACCCGCCACCGGATCCCGTCGATGATCACTCTCATTGTCCATCTGCGCGGCCGATCACGACCCGTTCCCGCAGGCAGCAACGGTTTCAGCGCCGCCCACTGCCCGTCGGTCAGGTCATGTCGCCTCGCTGCCGCTACGCTCGGCACGAGGTCTCCGGTGTGAAGTTCTGGCTTGGTCGCTTGAACCAAATACCGGAGACCTCTTCAGTTATCGATCACCGCCACGCCGCACATCGACGCCTACGAAACACGCCCTAGAGGGCAGGGCTAGACGCGGTCGCCGGTCGCGGCCGGACGGTCGGTCGCGCTGTACTGCGACCACGAGCCCGGGTAGAGCCGGCCCACGCCGAGGCCGGCGTGCTCCAGGGCGAGCAGGTTGTGGCAGGCGGTCACCCCTGAGCCGCAGTAGGAGACGACGTCCGCGCCCTCCCCCACCCCGACGGTGGCGAACCGCTCGCGGAGCTCGGCGACGGGCAGAAAACGGCCATCGGCGCCGAGATTCTCCCGGCACGGCAGACTCCGCGCGCCGGGGATGTGGCCCGGCCGCGGATCGACCGGCTCGGTGTCACCCCGGAACCGCGCCGCGTCGCGCGCGTCGAGAACCACGGAAGAGCCGGCGGCCGCGTCATCGATGCCGGCCAGGCGGTCGGCGGGCCAGGGCCGTGGCGTGAAGACCGCCGGCGGCCGGTCCGGCTCAGCACGGACCAGTTCACCCTGGTACGCGGCCAGCCCGCCGTCGAGCAGCGCAGCCTCATGCCCGGTGGCGCGCAGCATCCAGACCAGTCGCGCCGCGATGACACCGCCGGCGTCGTCGTACCCGATCACCGTGTCGTCGTCGCCGATGCCCGCCGCGGCCATGCCCGCCGCGAAGACCTCGGGATCCGGCAGCGGATGCCGGCCGTCGGCCGGCGAGGCGGGCCGGGCCAGCCAGCGATCCAGATCGACGAAGACCGCACCCGGCAGATGCCCGGAGTCGTACGCGGCGCGCCCGGACCGGCCGTCCAGATACCAGCGGACATCGGCGAGGACCACCCGGCCGGCCTGCCCCTGCACCCACGCCTGGTCGACGACCGGATCGATCACGTTGACTCCTTACTTACTCACTCCTGCTGGGGCCGTCCGGGGACCTACTTGCTCGGGTCGTCCGCGGAGTTGCGCCGGCGGGGCCGGAAACGCACCAGGGCGACGGCGACCAGGGCGACGGCCAGCACGGTCGCGGTGAGTCTCGCGGTGCCGGTGAGCAGGGCCTGCCCCAGCACCATCAGGAGCAGGGCCAGGCCGAAGAGCAGGTGGTACAGGGCGGCGGCGCGCACGCCGGGGAAGTTTCGCGCCGTGCCGGCGGGGGCGTGGCCGGTGACCAGCATCCTGACCCCGAACAGGGCCAGGACGAGCCCGATCACGCCGCCGACCAGCAGCGTCGCCGTACCAAGGTTCATGGCCCTCAGTCTGCGCCGCCGCCGGCGCGCTTACCGGTAGTTCGTGAACTGCAGCGCGACGCCGAAGTCCTCGGCCTTGAGCAGGGCGATGACGGCCTGCAGATCGTCCCGCTTCTTGCCGGTGACCCGGAGCTGGTCGCCCTGGATCTGCGCCTGCACGCCCTTGGGACCCTCGTCCCGGATCTTCTTGCTGATCGCCTTGGCCTTGTCGGTCTCGATCCCCTCGATGACCTGGCAATCGATCTTGTACGTCTTGCCGGACTGCCGCGGCTCGCCGGCCTCGAGGGACTTCAAGGAGATGTTCCGCTTGACCAGCTTCTCCTTGTAGACGTCGAGCGCGGCGACGGCCCGCTCCTCGGTCTCGGAGGTGATGGTGACGCCGTTCTCCCCCGACTTGGCGATGACGGTGCCGGTCCCCCGGAAGTCGAACCGGGTCCCGAGCTCCTTCTCCGCCTGGTGGAAGGCGTTGTCGACCTCCTGGCCGTCGACCTTGCTGACGATGTCGAACGACGGGCTGGCTGCCATGATTCAGACTCCTGCTGGTGGGCCACGTATCGATGTCCGCGGAAGGCCGCGAGGGGCCCCCGACATGCCGACCGTACCCGGTTGTGAATCCCGCCGTGGGTATGGCTATCCTGTTCTTCGTCGCAGCGGGGGACCGCGGCGGCATGCCCAGGCGGGTTGCCCGAGCGGCCAATGGGAGCGGACTGTAAATCCGTCGCGAAAGCTACAGAGGTTCGAATCCTCTACCCGCCACCACAGGCACGAGAGGCCCTCGACCAGGCGTTATGCCGGTCGAGGGCTTTTTCGTGAGTCTCGCTCGGTGCCGCTTGTTCTCGCTATCTGGGCCCCATACGTCCCCCGAATGCCAGGCATTGATCAGGCGGCGAGGTCGTCCGCGTCGTCGGGAGGACCGCGAGACTGCCTCTGAGCTGCGAACAACGGCAGAAGCCGCTGTCGATCGTGCTGAGGCCAGGCAGCGTGGCGACAGCCCGCAGTTCATTGGCGTGATGGAAGACATCCGGGTTCCCCATCCGGTCGGCCGGCCACGCACCCAGCCGGACCGGGCCTCGGCCGACAAGGCGTACACCTCCCGCGCGAACGGGCTTACCTGCGCCGCCGCGCTCCCAGATCGTTTGGGTCGTCACGGCACCGGTGCGGCAACGGCGATGAAGGCAGCCCGTGGTGCCCATGCGGACCGAGCGCCCCAGCGGATCGGCTGAATCCGAGTGAGTGGTTATCGGCTCCGACTCTGCCGGCACCCACCGCTCGAAGCTCTCAAAAGCGTTCATCTAGTGACCAACCTAGAGGTAACGGGGACGACATCCATGAAGCGTGCGAGAAGTGTCCGGTGGGCAACCGGTCTGTTGCTGGCAGCAGTGTCGAGCACGACCGCAATCGCTGGCGTTTCTACGCCGGCGCAAGCAGCGACTCCGGGATGGACCCACGACGGCTTTGGTCCCGGTAACACCGGCTACAACTCCGCCGAGTCCGTCGTCAACGCCAGCACCGTCAAGAAGCTGAAGCTGAAGTGGCGCGCGGCGCCCCAGCCGGGTACCGATGGCTGCCAGGAACAGACCGCGCCAGTCGTGGCGGACGGCCGGGTGTTCATGATCGACGCCGGCGGCGTCGGGGCGTTCGACTTCAAGACCGGGCGACGGCTCTGGAGCAACGCCACGTTCATGGAGGACATGGTCCACCGAACCATGACAGTGGTGGGGGACATTGTGATCAGCACTGGCTACTACTGCTACGGCGTGAGTGATCCCAGCGGCCACATCGTTGCGCTCGACGCCAAGACGGGCAAGGTGCGGTGGACCCACCTCGAAGGTAACGCCACGGAACGCGTCGTTGCTCAAGGCGGCATGCTGATCAGTTACTCGATGTGCGAGGTCTGCTCGAGCTACTGGGTGAGCGGCTATCGGGTCAGCGATGGCAGTGAAGTGTGGGGACAGGAGGGCGTGTTGTCCAGCCCTGTCTCTGCTGGCGGGCGACTCTTGCTTACCGGCACTGGCATGGGTTCGTTCGGGGTCGCCGCCACAACTGGGAAGGTGCTCTGGCGGTCCGGCGTTCAGTGGTCCGTCCTTGCCGCGAACCCGGCCGGTGACCAGTTCTACGTTCGGGGACCCGACGACCAGCTCGCGGCTTTGAACGCCTCGACCGGCAAGGTGGTGTGGTCGGTGCCCGCCGCCGCGGGTCAGGTCGCCGCTGATGGCCGCCGCGTGTACGTCTCCCGACCGGGCAAGGTCACGGCCTACGACGCGGCCGACGGCCGCTCGCTGTGGCGCCGGGAGGGAGTGCCGGACAGCCGGCCCATTCGGGCCGGCGGTCTGCTATACGTGGCCGGCAGCATTCTGTCGCCCACGAACGGCTCGCTAGTGCTGAGCGCAACCTACAGTTCGCCATACCAGCACGCCGTAGTGGTGGGCGGTCAGGTCCTGCGGGTGAAGGGCTACGAGTTGCAGGCCTACGCTCCTTAGAAGAGCCATGAGGCTCGCGCGGCTGAGCCGGGTAGTCCAGCAGGAGATCCGTTCGAGGCTCGGTGAGGGCGTCACTGGGTCTCGAGAACGACCTCCCGCTGAACTACTAGGCGTCGATGCCGGTACGCCGGCGGCGGCCCAGCATGAGCACCCCGAAGCCGATCAGCACGATCAGCGCCCCAGACCCGGCGATCACAGCCGCGCCGGGTCCGGTGATCGGCAGGCCCGGCTCGCCCCCACCACCGCCCGCGCCGCCGGTAGGAACGACCGTTGGCGTGGCGGACGGGTTGCAGCTCGGTGCGGAAGGACTGCCACCGGTCGGGTTGATGATGATCTTCGCCGTGTTGTTGCAGGTGTTGACCTTGTCGGCGTACGCCTTGTCGAGCACGATCGTGCCGGTCGCGTTCGGAGTGGCCGTGTTGATGCGCAGGGGGAACGGGAAGGTGACTTCCTGCCCGGCCTCGAAGTAGAAGTTCACCTCGCAGCGCCAGACCTTGACCTGGTCGAACGGCAGGAATTCGGTGGCGAAGCAGTTGTCCGGGAGGTCCTCTTCAACCCCGAGGAACGAGGTGCCCGGCGGCAGGGTGACCGTGGCCTCGACCGCCGGCCCGATGTCGTTCCATCGTGACGCCGGACCGTTGTTGCGCATCCCGGGGGCCACGGTCACCACGGTGCCGACCGCGCCGGACGCCGTCGCGCCGAACACTGCGATGTCCGCCCGGTTGGTGCCGAGCACCTTGACTTCGAGCGTCTGCCTGGCCTCGCCGGCCTGGGCCCTGGCGGCGCGCGCGCCGGTCACCGGTGTGAGCGCGAGGGCGGGCCCGGTGCCCGGTTCACCGCCGCCGAAGCCGGAGTCGGCGGCGGCCTGCTCGTACGAGTCGACGGTCCACCAGTGGTACTGCGCCTCCTGCGTGCCAGGCGCCGGGGTGTCCTTGCGCAGCCGCAGGGGCAGCACCGCCCCGACGGTCTGGCCGGGCCCGATGTCGGCGGTGAAGCGGCAGCTCAGCATGCTGTTGCGGTAGATGCCGTCCTCGGTGTACCGGCAGTTGGAGTACCGCTCGAGGGATTCGAACGTCCAGTTGGGCTCGTCCACCGACAGCACCACGCCGTGCACGGTCGAGCTTGACCTGTTGGTCACCTGGACCTTGCTGTCGAAGGTGGCTCCCAGCTTGAGGCTGAGCTGCTGGCGAGCGCCGCCGGCGAGAGCGACGGCTTCCGCCACCTCGACCTCGGCCGTGCCGGTCACCGGGGAGATCTCGTCGGCGGTGAAAGTGGCCTGCAGGGTGCCCTTGGCCCCGGCCGAGGCTCCGGCCCCGGCTTTGAGCTCCACGGCGAAGCCGGCGTCGTACGGGGTGCCGGCCGTCACCCCGAGCCCCGGATCGACGCAGGTCACCTTCGTCGCCGACACGCTCGTGCAGGAGTCGTCGTCCTCGACCAGGGTGACCCCGGTGAGCCCGGTCAGCTCGACGGTGAACGTCGTGTTGGAATACCCCCCGTGGCTGCCGGCCGCCGGGTCGAGGATCAGCTTCATCGAGACCTCGGCCGGCGAGCCCGGGGCGACGATCCGGTTGGCGAGCTGCACCTGTGGGGCCGGCGGCGCGGCGTTCGCGGGGGCGGGCAGGCCGAGGGTGGCGGCGCAGACGGCGGCCAGGGCGACCAGCAGGCGATGGGCCGAACGGGTTGGCATGGCGATTCCTCTGCGGCGGAGACCGGGCGTCGGTGAAGTGCTCGCATCGTAGTACCGCTTCCGGGTTCCGCGTGGCCCCGTCGGGCGTAGTGGCTGGTCCCGGGTGGCGCAGGAGGTGTGCGCCGATCAGTGGAAGTACAGCGACGACGGCCCGCCGCCATCCGCTTTGTGATCGTATGACCGCATGGGTGTCGATCGGAGGACGCTGCTTTGCGGCGCTGCAGCCGCGGGGTGGTTGGGGACCCTCGCCGCGCCGGCCGAGGCCGGCCGGGCAGCGGACGATCGGCAGCAGCGGACGATCTATGTGGTCGGTGACTCCACGGCCATGTCGTACGCCGTCACGGAGGTTCCCCGAGCCGGGTGGGGGCAGGCTCTTCCGCTCTTCCTCAACCACCGGACCCTCGTCGTCAACGAGGCGGTCTCCGCTTCCAGTTCCAAGAGTTTCTCCGCCGCCGGGCGGCTCAACAGGATTCTCGCGGTCCTCCGGCCCCGCGACGTCCTGCTCATTTCCTTCGGGCACGGCGACGAGTCCGAGAACCCCTCCCGGCACACCGATCCGTGGACGACCTTTCTGGACTATCTGCGGCTCTACATCGACGGCGCCCGGGCCACCCGCGCGCTTCCCGTGCTGGTCACCCCGGTCGAACGGCGGTGCTTCACGAGTGACGGGGTCCCGTACCTGTCGCATGGGGAATATCCCGACGCCATGCGGGCCCTGGCCGCCGCCACCCGTACGCCGCTGATCGATCTCAGCGCGCTCTCCTTCGCCCTGTGGAGTTCGCTGGGGCCGGAGGTCACCAAGGACTATTTCCTCTGGGTGGGCGCCAAGGCGGACGACACCCATCTGCAGGCGCGTGGCGCGATCGAGGTTGCCCGGCTTGTGGTGTCGGCCGGGTCGATGCTTCCCGGCCGGGACCGGCGGGCTCTCCGGGAGCCGCACATCTCAGCGGACCTGCTGGTCCGGCCGGCGACCCGGCCCGGGCCCGACCCGCTCTGAGGTACGGCCGGACTCGTTCGGGGGATGGGCGACCCGCGGATACGGAAATAGGCTGGCCGGGTCACCAGCTCCGCGCGCCGGCTCAGAAGTCAGATCATGGACACGTCTTTTCTCGTACGCGACACCGCCCGGGTCAGCTGCCTCAACGACCGGGACGAGTGCGTGACCACCGTGGTCGTCCGGGGACGCTGGGACGGCGAGCTGCGGACCACGATGTCCCGGGTGCTGCGCGCTTGTGTGGCCGAGACGCCTCGGATGATCATCGTTGATCTGTCGGAGCTCTCCGACGACAAAGGTGAGTCCGCGACCACGTGGCAGACCCTGGCCCGGTTCGCCGCCCAGCGCCGGACTCCCATCGGGCTGGTCGTGTGCGCCTGCCCTCCCCGGGTGGCCGATCGCCTCCGGGCCAGTTCCACCGGAGGTGCCGTGACCACGGCCGACACGGTGGCCGCGGCGCGAGCTGCTGTCGCGGGCTGTCTGCAGTGGCCGCACCATCATCGGATCTCTCTGCCGCCCGACCCGGTCGTGGTTTTCCTGGGCGGCCGGACGGTGCACGATCTCTGCCGCAATTTCGGCCAGCCGGCGCTCGCTCCCGCCGCCCGGCTGATCGCCTCCGAGCTGATCAGCAATGCCGTCGACCATGCCCGCACCGACCTGGACGTGGTGCTCTCGGTCCGCGGCGACGTGCTGCATCTGGGCGTCTACGACCGGGATTCCGCACTGCCCACGGTCGCGGAGGCCGAGCCGTGGCATCCCGAGCGGCTGCGCGACCAGCGCGGCGCCGGGCTGTGGCTGGTCGATGCTGCGGCCACGGCCTGGGGTGCGCTGCCGTGGCGCGACGGCAAGGTCGTCTGGGCGACGCTGGCCATCCACAGCCGGGCCCCGCGGTGAGTGAGCGCGCCGGGCACGCGGCGAACGCCGATCATCTGCGGGCGCGGGTGAGCCACAGCGCCGACCGGGTCACCGTGGCGCTGTCCGGCGATCTTGACCGGTTGACCGGCCCTACCGTGCTCGAGCTCGTGGAACGGGTCAGCGGGAACCCGATCGGGCGCATCGACATCGACCTCGCTCACGTCGGGTTCCTCGACCTCGGCGGGGTCCGCACTCTGCTGCGTGTGCACCAGCGCGGCGCCCGGCACGGCATCGCGGTGGTGGTCCAGCGTCCGCAGCACCACATCCGCTGGCTCCTGGACATCACCGGCGCCGCCGCGGTGCTGATGGAGAGGCATGCCTGGACGATTGATGCCGTCGGTGACACTGCTTTCGTACGCCTCATGCAGGCGCGTGTCATGCGCGCCGATGATCGCGACCGGCTCGCCGACGAGCGCGAGAAAATGCTCGACGAACGGCAGCAGCGGGTCTCGGACCATCAGCGCTGGGAGGACATCCGCGAAGAGCTGGCCGATCAGCGCGAGATGGATCTGGAACGGCGCGAACGCGACGACTGAACGCCGGTCAGCCGGCGACGGCGCGCGACCCGTAGGCCGGGCCGAAGATCACCAGCAGGGCCAGGTCCTCGGTCACGTCCAGGAAGTGGTGCTCCTCGCCCGCCGGTACGAAGATCACCGCGCTTGGTCCGACCTCGGCCCGGCCGTCCGGGGTGACGATGGTGGCCCGCCCGGCGGTGACCACGTAGATCTCGTCCTCGGTGTGCGGGCTCTGGTCGTCGACTCCCCCGGCCGGGATGCAGTACGTCCCCACCGACAGATCGGGCACCCGCAGGTGTTCCACCCAGTCGTTGACGGCCCCCGCGGGCGACGTCCACACCCCTGCTCCCGTGATGATCTGCATGGCGGCAGCCTAGGGGGTGTCGAGATACGGGCCACGCCGTTCGTCATCCCGGTGTACGCCTACCGAGAGGAGCACTGTCATGCGCTACGTCATGATCATCGCCGGGGACGAGTCGAACTGGTTCGAGGCAGCCGTGCCCACCGGCCTCATGGACGAGGTGAACGCCTGGTGGGAGAAGTGGCACAAGGCGGGGAAGATCCTCAAGGGCGGCGCTGAGCTGCAGCCGTCCAGCACCGCCAAGACCGTGGGCCGCGGCCCCGACGGGCAGCCGACCGTCACCGACGGGCCGTTCCTGGAGCTGAAGGAGGTCGTCGGCGGGTTCATCCACCTGGACGCCGACGACATCGACGACGCGGTGGCCGTGGCCGCGACCTGGCCCGGGATCAGCGCGGTGGGTGACCGGGTGGAGGTTCGCCCGATCGTGGAGTAGCCACCAGGGCGTCGAGGCGGCGGGCCAGCAGCTCCCGTTCGGCCGGGTTCGTGGCCAGGGCCAGGGCTCGGCGCGTCGCCTCGATCGCCTCCGATTCGCGGCCCAGCCGGCTCAGCAGGTCGGCCCGGGTCGCGTGCCAGAGGCGGTAGCCCGCGAGCCGGTCGGCCAGGTCGTCCACCTCGGCCAGCGCGGCCGCCGGACCGTCGACAAAACTCGTGGCGACCGCCCGGCCCAGCAGGACCACCGGCGACGGGCGCATGATCCGCAGGTGGTCGTAGAGACCGCGCAGCGCGACCCAGTCGGTGCGCTCGTAGGACGGTGCGGCCGCATGCTGGGCGGCGATGGCCGCTTCCAGCTGGTACGGGCCCGGGCGATCGTGACGGGCCGCACGGGCCAGCCGCCGTACCGCGGTGTAAATCAAGGTTGGGTCCCAGCGGGACCGGTCCTGGTGCTCGAGGAGCACCAGCCGCCCCTCCGCGTCGAAGCGGGTGCCGGCGCGGGCCTCGTGGAGTTCGAGCAGGGCGAGGAGGCCGGCGGCTTCCGGCTCGGCGGGCATCAGCACGGTCAGCTGCCGGGCCAGGTCGATGCCTTCGCGAGCCAGATCCCGGCGTTCGTGGGCGTCACGGGACGAGGCCAGGTAGCCCTCGTTGTAGATCAGGTAGACGACGGCGAGCACGGCCGGCAGCCGGGCGGCGTACTCCTGGGGCGGGGGTGGTCCGAACCGGACGCCGCTGTCCCGCAGCCGGCGTTTCGCCCTGGTCAGGCGTTGTGCCATGGTCGTGGCCGGCAGCAGGAAGGCCGCCGCGATCGTCTCCGCGGGCAGGCCGGCCACCGCGTTCAGGGTGAGCACGAGCTGGGCCGGCTCGGCGAGCGCCGGGTGGCAGCAGGCGAAGATCAGCGCGAGCCGGTCGTCGCCGGTCGGTTCCGGTGGCGGAGCGCTCACCAGAGCGGTGAGTTTGTCGCGGCCGGTGGCCTCGCGGCGGAGCCGGTCGACGGCCTTGCGCCAGGCGGTGGTCACCAGCCAGCCGGCCGGACTATCCGGTACGCCGTCGGCGGGCCAGCGGTTCAGTGCCTCGGCAACCGCGTCCTGGAGGGCTTCCTCGGCCCGGTCGAGGTCGCCGAGCCGGCGGGCCAGCACGCCGAGCATGCCGGCCGAGTCGGTTCGCCAGAGCTCGTCCAGCACCGTCCGCGCGTCACCCACCCGGCCAGTCTGCCGATTCCGGGCCCGGTCCGCCGGGAAGGGAAGGCCGGTCCGGGCGTCAGGCCGACCACCTCGAGCGGCTCCGTCAGAGCTTGAGCTTGCGGCGGATGTCCGCCCGCAGTCCCTCGGGCAGGTCGTCGAGCTCCAGATACTCCCGGAGCCGGTCCGAGTCGTGCAGCCAGGCGTGATAGCTGTCGCCGATCGTCACGCCGTGCGCGGGACGGTCCAGGATCCGTACCTCGTCACCGGCCCGGACGTCGCCCGGCCGCACCACCCGCAGGTACGCGCCCGGCCGGCGTTCCGCCGCGAACCGCTTCACCCAGCGGGGCTCGCCCATCTTCCACTGGAACGTCGCGCACGGAATACGCCCGAACGTCGTCTGGAGCACCAACTCCTCGCCGATGACCCAGGTCTCGCCGAGCAGCGCGCCGTTGACGTCGAGGCCCGCGGTGGTCAGGTTCTCGCCGAAGATGCCGCCCGGCAGCTCGCGGCCGAGCTGCTGCTCCCACCAGTCGTAGTCCTCCCGGGCGTACGCGTAGACCGCCTGGTCGTCGCCGCCGTGGTGGTCGATGTCGAAGATCTGGTCGCCGACCAGGCCGCTGTGCAGGCCGGTCCGTTTCGGGCCCGGGGCCCGCACCGGGACCGGGTGGTCGACCGGCTGCTTGTTGATGCCGGTGATGCCGACGTTCTTGGCATCGCTCTTCTCCGGGACGGCCAGGTTGACCTGCAGGACGGTGGCTCTGCTCATGCGGGGAACTCCACGGTGCGGCGGTCCTCGATCGGGGTGTAGCCGAGGCGTTGGTAGAGGGCGTTGCTGGTCGGGTTGCCGAGATCCGTGAACAGCACCACGTCGGTCGCACCGGCGGCCAGCGCGGCCCGCGTGACTGCCACCGTAGCGGCACCCGCGTAGCCCCGGGCGCGGTGCTCGGGGGGCGTGTAGACCGCCTGCACCCGCACCATGCCTTCGGCCGGCCTGGTGATCCCGGCCATCGAGACCGGCCGGCCGTCGACCTCCCAGAGCAGCAGGCCCCCGTGGGACAGCTTGTCGTCGACGAACTCGGCCGAGGGGTCCGCGTCCTCGCCGAGGGCGTGCTGGAACGCGATCATCCAGTCGATCAGCAGGTCGCGGTCGCGGGCCTCGGCGACCCGGCCGGCGCCGGGAGCCGGCGGGTCGGGCGGGGTCAGCTCGGCGAGCCGGTACAACCGCTGGCGTCCGGTGACCCGCGGGGTGACGCCGGTGAGGCGCTGCCATTCGGAGGCGAACGCCTCCACCGCCTTCTCGGGTCCGGCGATGCCCGGCAGGTCCGTCCCGGCGAGGCTGACGGCCAGCTCAGCGGCGGCCGCCGGGGGCATCTCGGAGAGCAGAGCACCGCGCGGCGGCGTACGCAGGAAAGCCCCGTCGCCACACCAGCCGAACACCGCCGCGCCGTCGCCGAAGGCGCGCGGCCCGCGTTCCCGCAGCGTCCCGGTGATCGTCAGCAGCACGGTGTTCTCCACCGGGCGAGCGCGCAGGAACTCCCCCGCCCCGCTCAGGAACTCGTCCACGTTGTTGGTGATGTGCCAGGCCATGCCGTCATCCTCGGCCCCGCCGGAGCCCGGCGCATCCCTAATTCGGCAGGCCCCACGCCTTCGCGATGCGGGCCAGCGAGTCCCGCCGTGTGGCCGGGTCGTAGACCGTGCCGGCCAGGATGAGCTCCTTGGCGGCGGTCCGCTCGACCAGCTCGTCCAGCGCCTGCACCACTTCCTCGGCGGTGCCCGCGTACTGGGTGCCGGGGAGCTGGTCGAGCAGCTGACGGTCGAGATCGGACAGTTCGCGGGTGGCGGCCTGCTCGGGCGAGACGATCGGGCCGAGCCGGCCGGTGCGCAGGCTCAGCGCCATGATCCGGCTGGGGCCGGCCAGGAACTGGGCCTCCTCGTGCGTCTCGGCGGCGATCACCGAGGCGCTGACCATCAGGTGCGGCTCGGGGAAACGCGGCGACGGCTGGAACCCGTCGAGGTAGAGCCGGGCGGCGGTGTCCACGTCGGAGCTCATGGCGAAGTGGTACGCGTAACAGAACGGCAGCCCGAGCGCCGCCGCCACCTGGGCGCCGTACGTCGACGAGCCGAGCATCCAGACCTCGGGGTAGGTCGCCGGGACCGGCGTCGCCCGCAGCCGTTCGATCCGCTCGGGGGCGACCCGGTCGTCACCGAGCAGCGCGAGCACCATGCCGAGGTGGTCGGGGAACTGCTCGACGGTCAGGTGTGGCGACACCCCGCGCAGCGCGGCCGCGGTCGCCTGGTCGGTGCCGGGGGCACGGCCGATGCCGAGGTCGATGCGGTTCGGGTGCAGGGCCTCCAGCAGGGCGAACTGCTCGGCCACCACGAACGGCATGTGGTTGGGCAGCATGACGCCGCCGGAGCCGACCTTGATCCGCCGGGTGTTCGCGGCGAGGTGCGCGATCAGCACCGGCGGCGAGGTGGACGCGACGGCCGGCATGTTGTGGTGCTCGGCGACCCAGAACCGCGAGTAGCCGAGGTCGTCGGCGGCCTGGGCGATCTCGGTGGTCCCGCGCAGGGCGTCGGTGCTGTCGTGACCCTCGCGGACGGTGGCGAGATCGAGCACGGACAGGGGTACGCGACTCATGAGGTGATCCGTTCCGGAAGAGATGGGGTGACGAAGGCGAAACCGGCGCGGAGCAGCTCGTGCAGGCCGGTGATGCCGGTGTCGGCGTCCCAGTGCGGGCAGGAGGTGTTCAGCACCGTGCGGGCGGCGTTGATGGTCAGGTCGAGCCGCAGGTCGTCCAGGGCGGCGTGGCCCGCGGCCCACTCCCGGACCGCGACCCAGAACTGGTCGGCCAGCTCCCGGGAGCACCCGGCGAGCTCGGGAGAGGCGAGCCGGACCCGGCGCTGCAGCATCATCCGGTCGGCTGCGGCCGTGGTGTAACCGATCAGGACCTCGCGTAACGACGACCAGAGCGGCTCGCCGGCCGGGCGCCCGGCCAGCAGCGTGGCCCAGAGGGCGGGATCGTCGGGGTCGGGGTCGAAGACGACCGACTCCTTGCCCGCGAAGTAGTTGAAGAACGTGCGCCGGGAGATGCCGGCGGCGGCCACGATGTCGTCGACCGACACGGCGTCGAAGCCGCGCTCGGTCATCAGCCGCAGCGCGGCCGCGTGCACGAGACGCCAGGTCTCGCGCTTCTTACGCTCACGGACCGGGCTGGAGACGACCACAACCCCGACCGTACGCCGGTTGCACTCGGTGCAACTTGCACTCGGTGCATGAAGTGCGCCACACCGCCGGGGTCAGGGCCGGCGCTGCTGCCGCCGGATCGCCTGCACGCCGACAGTGGAGGCACCCAGGGCTGCTCCCGGCACCAGCAGCCAGATCGGCCACGGATAGACGTATCCGTCGACGGTGACCGCGACCAGGAACCAGACCATCAGGTTGACGGCGGCGACCGCGCCCCAGATCGTCCACAGCACGAGCAGCGCCAGCGGCAGCTTGCGTTCCGCGCGACGCACCGCGGCGGCCTTGCGAGCGCTCACCTCGGCCGCGCTCACCCCCGGCCGTGGCAGGTCGGCCACGAGGATCAGCAGCTCGGCGTAGGTGCGGGCGGCGTACGCCTGGCGCACCCGGTCGTCGTACTCACCCAGCGAGAGGCGGCCCTCGTCGAGAGCCGTCTTCAGCTGGTCAGCGATCTTGTGCCGGTCGGCGTCGGCCGCCCGCAACGTCTCGGCATCGCGGTGCGGCACAACATCCCTGGCCATGACAGCAGGCTAGTGGAGCCGCACGCGCCGCTCCAGACCCCGGCGCAGAGCGCTGACGGCTCAAGGCAGCCGTTCCAGGTGCGCGGTCGAGCCGTCCAGCGGGTCGGCCGCCCCGCGGCCCGGTGGCTGTTCCCGCATGGCGGGCAACAGGCGGGCGACGTCCCGCGCGGCGCGGGACCGTGCGGCGAACACCCCGTCGGCCCGCCCCAGCGCGCCGCCCGGCCGGCCCGCGACCACGGCTGCGACGAGGGCCAGACCAGCGGCCAGCGCGAACGCCCACCGCGCTTCGCCCGACCGGTCGACGACCGTCCCCGCCACGGCACTGCCGACCGCGCTCGCGGTGACGGCCATGGTGATCACCCAGGTGTAGGCCTCGTTCAGCACCTCGCCCGGGGCGATCCGGCTCACCAGGTGGTTCTCCACCGTCAGCGCGGGCGCCATCGCGACGCCGCCGACGATCAGCACCACCGCCAGCCACCAGGGGCCCGGCGCGGCGACCAGCGACAGGAAGCCGGCCCCGATCGCCGCCAGCAGGACGGCGTAGCGGCGGCTCAGGCCGGTGGCCGGGCGGCGGGTCCCGAAGTAGATGCCACCGCCGGTACTGCCCAGCGCCCAGACGCCGAGCAGCACCGCGCCGAGGCCGGCGCCCCCGCCGTGGGCAGCAGCGAAGGCCGGCACGCCGACGGTGACCGCGCCGAAGCCGGCCCCCAGCAGCCCGGTGCAGAGCAGCAGAGCGCCGAACCCGGGAGTGCGGCGCATCGGGCGACGGGTCATCCGCCGGGGGAACCGCAGGACCGGCACCCGGGCGACCGCCGAGCCGCCGAGCAGCGTGACCGCCGCCGCGGTCAGCAGCGCCGGGCCGTAGCCGAGCCGGAGGACGGTCAACGCGGCCACCAGCAGCGGGCCGATGACGTAGATCAGCTCGAACAGTGATGTCTCGGCCGCCAGCGAGGCCTGCCGCACCCGTGGCCCGGTGACGCCTCCGGTCATGATCGTCCAGGCGCCCCGGATCGCCCCGGTCAGCGGCGGATAGGTGGCCCCCGCGATCGCCGAGACGACCAGCAGCAGCGGTAACGCCGCCTCCGTCAACAGCGCCAGTGCGGACAGCACGAGGGCGTGGGCCAGGGCGCAGAGGCGCAGCACCGGCGCGGGGCCGATCCGGTCGGCGACGCGTGCGGTCAGCGGGTTGACCACCGCGCCGGCCAGCGCGTAACAACCCGCGGCGAGGCCACCGGCGGCGTACCGGCCGGTGGCCTCTGCGACGAGCAGCAGCAGGGCGAGCGGGGTCATGGCGATGCCGAGCCGCGCCACCATCCCGGCCACCAGGAGGGTGGGGGCGTACGGAATTCGCCATACCGTCCGATAACAACCTGTTGCCATCACCGGAACGTAACCGCGCAGAGCGGCAATCCCGCCTTCTATCAGGCTAAAGGGGTGATGACGACAATCTGACAGGGGTCAGTGCGCCGCCGCCATCGCCTGCTCCAAGCGCTCGGCCGCCCGCCGGTCCGCCCGGGCCATGGGGCCGCTCGGCACGGCGGCCACCGATGCGGCCCCCACCAGCACCGCGGCCGCGAAGACGAAGGCCCACGGCAGCCCGCCCGGCTGGTCCACGATGGCCCCCGCCACCGCGCCACCGGCCGCGCTGCCCGCCACCGACACGGTCACCACCCAGGTGTACGCCTCGTTCAGCATGCCCGCCGGGGCGATCCGGCCGACCAGGTTGTTCTCCACAGTCAGGGCCGGGGCGATCGTCGCGCCCCCGATGACCAGAGCGATGCCCAGCGACAGCGGATCCGGCATGACGGCCAGCACCAGGAAACTCAGGGCGACCGCGCCGAGCAGCCAGGCGAACTGCCGGGGCAGAGCCATCGCGGGCCGCCGGGTGCCGAACCAGATGCCGCCGATCGCGCTGCCTACGCCCCAGACCCCGAGCAGAACACCGCCGAGGCTGTCGCCGCCGCCGTGCTGGCCGGCGTACGCGGGCACGATCACGCCGGCGGCGCCGAAGGCCGTACCGAGCGCGGCGACACAGACCAGCAGGGCGCCGAAACCGCCCACCTTGAGCGGGCCGAGGCCCCGGGTCGTGTCGGCGTCCACGTGGCGCACCCAGTGCCGCATGATCGGCAGCGACGCGATCCAGAGGGTGCCGGCGAAGGTCGCCACGGCCGAGGTGGCCAGCGCGGTCGCCGGGTCGTGGGTGACCACGAGCAGGGCCGCGACCAGCATCGGGCCCAGCACGAAGACCAGCTCGAACAGGGACGTCTCGGCGGCCATCGCGGCCTCCCGCAGGCCGTGCCGCCCGCTGCCCACCGCGGTGGCGTCGGTCCAGGCCCGGCGGATCGCCGCGGTCAGCGGCGGGTACGTCGCCCCGGCCAGCGCCGACGCCACGAAGATGCCCGGCAGTGCCGCCTCGCCACCCCGGCTGACCAGCAGCAGGCCGACCAGGGCGAGCGGATGCAGCACGGCGGTCGTCCACAGCACCGGCGACGGGCCGATCCGGTCGGCCAGGCGCCCGGCGACCGGGCTGATCGCGGCGCCGGCCAGGGCGTACATGCCGCCGGCCAGGCCCGCGGCGGCGTACCGGCCGGTGGTCTCCTGGACGAGCAGCAGCAGGGCCAGCGGGGTCATGCCGATGCCCAGGCGGGCGAGAATGCCGACGATCAACAGGACCCGGCCGCCCGGCATCTGCCACACGCCAAGGTACTGACGCAGTGCGGTCATCAGGTCCTACCTCCTCGTGGTGTGCCCGATACGTAACTGGCCCCGAACGTAACTGTCGGCGGCCTCGTAACACACGTGAAATACAGCGGCTGTCACAGACGTCACCCCCGCCTCGGCACGCGAGACGGGGGTGACGGTGGGGCGGGTCAGCGCTGGAACTGCACCGGCCCGGTGCCGGTGATCGCGGCCAGCTGGTGCAGCCGCTTGATCCGCTCGGCCATCGGCGGGTGCGTCGAGAACAGCGACGCGATGCCGCCGCCGCGCAGCGGATTGGCGATCATCAGGTGCGCCGAGGTGGCGAGCTGACCGTCGGCCGGCAGCGGCAGCTTCTGCGCGCCGTACTGGATCTTCTCCAGCGCACTGGCCAGGGCCAGCGGGTCACGGGTCAGGGTCGCGCCGGACGCGTCGGCCTGGTACTCCCGGTTGCGGCTGATCGCGAGCTGGATCACCGACGCGGCCAGCGGGCCGAGGATCAGCATGAGCAGCAGCGACGCGGGGTTCGGGCCGTCCTCGTCGTCCGAGCCACCGAACGGCAGGAAGATGGCCAGCTGGGCGACCATGGTGATGATGCCGGCCAGGGCCGCGGCGACACTGGAGATCAGGATGTCCCGGTTGTAGACGTGGGAGAGCTCGTGGCCGATGACGCCGCGCAGCTCACGCCGGTCCAGCAGCTGGGTGATCCCGACGGTGACCGCCACGGCGGCGTGCCGCGGGTTGCGGCCGGTCGCGAACGCGTTCGGCTGCATCGCCGGGCTCACGTACAGGCGTGGCATCGGCTGCCCCGCCTCGGTCGCGAGCTCGCGCACGATCTGGTGCAGGGCGGGGAACTCGGCCTCGGAGACCGGGCGGGCCCGCATGGACCGCAGGGCGAGCTTGTCGGAGAAGAAGTAGCTGCCGGCGTTGAGCGCCAGCGACAGGACGACGGCGAAGACCAGCCCGCCGCTTCCCCCGAGCCAGTAGCCGGCGGCCAGGATCATGGCGGTGAGCAAGCCCAGCAGAGCGGCCGTCTTGAGGCCGTTGTGATGGCTGTGCACGATGGTGCTCCTTCGACGATGGGGCCGGTGGGCCCACGTCTCATGGAACATCGGCAGGGTGGGGATTCATCCAGCTGTAGCTGTGAGTTCGCTGTAGGTGATCATCGCTACATCCCTGGTCAGCCGAGCAGGACGTCGAAGATCCACTGTGGTGCGAAGCCCAGGATGACGGTGACCGTGGCCGCCACCGCGACCGCCGCGGCCACCGGGCGGGGCACCGGGATCCGGGGGTGGGTGGCCGCCTGGAGCAGCTCCGGGTCGGCGATCGCGGTCACGGTGGATCCGGTCGCCGCCGGTTCGGCGGCGGGGAGGTCGGCGAAGTGGATGCCCACCGGCGCCGGGCGGGTGTAGAGCAGGGCGGCCACCCGGACGTAGTACGCCAGCGCGATGAGGGCGTTCAGGGCCACCACCGCGGCCAGCCAGCCCCAGCCCGCGTTGATCAGGGCGGCGATCACGGTCACCTTGGCGAAGAGACCGGCCAGGCCCGGTGGCAGGCCGGCCAGACCCGCGAGGGCCAGCACGAGCGCCGCACCCAGCCAGGGCCGGCGACGGCCCTCGCCACGGAGATCCGCCAGCTCGCCACCGTCGGCGGACGGCCCGCGCAGAGCCACCACCACGGCGAACGCCACGAACTCGAGCACGACGAAGAAGACCGCGTACGCGATCGCCGCCGGCACGCCCGCCGAGCCCACCGCCAGCGCGGCCAGGATGTAGCCCGCCTGGGCCACCGACGACCAGGCCAGCAGCCGTACCGTCCGGGTCTGGCGCAGGGCGACCAGGTTGCCCACCGTCATGGTCAGCACGGCCAGGACCGCCACCAGCGGCCCGGTGTCCAGCCGCTGCACGACCGCGGCCAGGGCCACCACGCCGCCGAGCTTCGAGGCCGTCGACAGGTACGCCGCCACCGGCACCGGTGAGCCGTCGTAGGTGGCCGGCGCCCAGGCGTGCAACGGGACCGCCGCCACCTTGAACGCGAAGCCGATCACCAGCAGTGCGGCGCCGACCGCCCCCAGCGGCGCGAGCGGGCCCGATCCCGCGGTGAGCACGGCCAGGTGCAGCACGCCGGTGGACGCGAAGAGCAGGGCCGCGCCGAGCAGGGCGATCGCCGTGGAGATCACGCTGACCAGGAAGAAGGTGACCGCGGCCGAGGCGCCGGTGGTCGTCACCCGCTCACGGGGAGCGAAGCGGCGCAGGCCCACGAGCACGTACAGCGGCAGGGTCAGCGTCTCCAGCCCGACGATCAGGGTGATCAGGTCGCCCGCGTACGCGATGACCACTCCCCCGGCCATCGAACTGGTCAGCAGGAAGCAGAACTCGCCGGCCGGGGCGGCGCCCGCGCGCAGCGCCGGGGCCGACAGCGCGAGCACGCCGATCGTCAGCGCCGCGAACAGCACCGCCACGACGGCCGCCTGCGGGCCGCTCACCCAGGAGCAGTGCTCAGCGCCGCAGAAGGTCGAGGCCGGGCGCAGCCCGAGCGCCACCGCCCCGCCGATCGTGGCGAGCCCGCCGACGATGCCCGCCGGCAGCACGAACCGGCCGAAGGCCAGCTCCAGCACCAGGACGAGCAGCGCGGTGCCGCCCGCCGCGTAGAGCGGCAGCAGGGCGAAGTGGTTCACGGTCTGGGTCATGGCAGGGCTCCGGTCAGGGCAGCCACCGGGTCGGCGGTCGCGGCGAGCACCAGCGCCGGCACCAGCCCGATCGCCAGCGCCAGCAGCACCAGCGGCGACCACGCCAGCCACTCGGGGCGGGTGATGCCCGCGAAGCCGGCCACCGCCGGGCTCGCCGGGCCGTGGGTGACCCGGCGCAGCAGCCGCAGGAAGTACGCCGCGGTCAGGGCGCCGCCGATCGCCGCCAGCACGGCCAGGGTGATCCACAAGGGGCCACCGCGCTCGGTGGCGGCCACCACGGCGAACGCCTCGCCCCAGAAGCCGGCCAGGCCGGGCAGCCCGAGGGAGGCGATCGACGCGAAGGCCAGCAGGCCGGCCAGCCGCGGCGCGGTCTCGCGCAGCCCGCCGAGGTCGGCCAGGGCGCCGGTGTGGGCCCGGTCCTTGATCGCGCCGGCCAGGAAGAACAGCAGGCCGGTGATGACGCCGTGGGCCACGTTGCCGACCAGCGCGGCCTGCAGGCCGGTCGCGGTCAGCGTCGCGATGCCCAGCAGCACGAAGCCCATGTGCCCGACGCTGGAGTAGGCGATCAGCCGCTTCAGCTCGGTCTGCCGCAGGCACACCAGGGATCCGACGAGGATGGCGGCGACGGCGAGGACGCCGAGCACGGGGGCGGCCCAGGCCGCGCCGAGCGGTGCCACTCCGACCCCGACCCGGATCAGGCCGTACGTGCCCATCTTCAGCAGCACGCCGGCCAGGATCACGCTGCCTACTGTGGGCGCTTCGGTGTGCGCGTCCGGCAGCCAGGTGTGCAGCGGCCAGAGCGGCGCCTTCACCGCGAACGCGACGGCGAACAGGGCGAACGCTGTGTACTGCACTGTGCGGGACAGGCCGGTGCCGCCGGTCAGGACCGTCAGGTCGCCGGTGCCGGCCGCGACGACGACGGTGAAGACGCCCAGCAGGAGCAGCAGCGAGCCGAACAGGGTGTAGAGCACGAACTTGCGGGCCGCGCGGCGGCGGTCCGGGCCACCCCAGCCGGCGATGACCGCGTACATCGGCAGGAGGACGACCTCGAAGAAGATGAAGAACAGCACGAGGTCCAGGGCCAGGAACGTGCCGAGGATGCCGACCTCGAGCACCAGCAGCAGCGCCGCCAGCGTCCGGCCGCGGCCGCCGTCCGGCACCTTCCAGACCGTGTACGCGCAGCACAGCGCCGTCAGCAGCCCGGTCAGCACCACCAGCGGGTACGAGATCCCGTCCACGCCGAGGTGGAAGTCGACGCCGAGGGCAGGCACCCACGGCACCGACACGTTGATCCACGGCAGCAGCGCCGACGGCCGGTCACCGTAGGCGAACCAGCCGTGGTCGGCGCTCGGCATCGCCAACAGCGCGGTGAGCACGAACGTCACCGCGGCGAAGACCGCGGCGACGATGCGGGCGCCCCGATCGATCCGCGCCGGCAGCAGCGCTACCACCAGCGCGCCCAGTGCCGGCACCGCCAGGACGGCGATGAGCAGCACCTGCGCGAGTGAGCCGCCGCTGGTGACGTAGTCGCGGTAGGGGGTCATGAGGCTGCTCCGTAGATCGCCGCGACGACCCCGAGCACCAGCGCGCCGGCGAAGACCGCGACCGCCGCTCGCGGCAGGGCCGCGCGGTGGGCGTTGGCCAGCACGACGCCGAGCCGGGTGGTGGAGGAGCCGGTGCCCTCGACGGCCGCGTCGACCACCCGCTCGTCGAGCAGGCGCAGGGCGGTGGCGAGGGCGCGTACCGGGCGTACCACCAGGCGGTCCTGCACGTCGTCGAGGCGGAAGCCGGCGGCGAACAACGGCCGCAGCCGGCCCAGGGCCTGCGCCGGGTCCACGCCGGGCGCGTTGTGCCACAGCCACCACGAGCTGCCGGCGCCTAGCACGAGCAGGACCAGCGGCAGCACGATGCTGATCTCCAGGTGCGGGGCCTCGAGCTCCAGCGCGCTGCGGAAGCCGGGCAGGAACGCGAGCAGGCCGAGCAGCGCAGCCGGGATCGTGAGCAGCAGGACGGGCCACAGCATCAGGCCGGGCGGATCGTGTGCGGCGCCGGGGCCCCGTTCGTAGCGGGCGTCGTCGAAGCCGACATGCCACTCGTCGGTGCGGGACCGGGCGTGGCCGAAGAAGGTGCGCAGCAGCAGGCGGGTCGCGTACCAGGCGGTGATCGCGACGCCGAGCAGGCCGGCGACATAGATCAGCCACCCCACCCAGGCCGGCGCCGGGCCATGGCCCTCACCGGCGTGCGCGGCAGCGACCAGGACGTTCTCCTTGGACCAGAAACCGGACAGCGGCGGCAGCCCGGCCAGCGCACCGAGCCCGATCACGAACGCCCAGAAGGTGCGGGGCAGGTGCGTGCGCAGGCCGCCCATCCGCGACATCAGGTTGGTGCCGACCGCGTGGATCACCGCGCCGGCCGCGAGGAACAGCAGCGCCTTGAAAGCGGCGTGGGTGAGCAGGTGGAACAGGGCCGCGGCGGGCGAACCGACGGCCAGGGCGCCGGTCATGTAGCCGATCTGCGAGACGGTGGACCAGGCCAGCACCCGTTTGAGGTCGTCCTGGGCGGTCGCGGCGAGCGCACCCAGCAGCAGCGTGATCGCCGCCATGACACCGAGCACCGCCAGCGCGCCCGGTGAGCGGGCGAAGAGCGGGAAGAGCCGGAAGACCACGTACACGCCCGCGGCGACCATCGTGGCCGCGTGGATCAGGGCGGAGATCGGCGTCGGGCCGGCCATCGCGTCCGGCAGCCAGGTGTGCAGCGGGAACTGGGCGCTCTTGCCGGCCACCCCGGCCAGGATCAGCAGCAGCGCGACGGTCAGCTGCACGATGGTCAGCTCCGAGGGCGCGCTCGCCAGCACGGTGGAGATCTTGAAGCTGCCGGCCGAGACGCCCAGCAGAGCTATGCCGAGCAGGAAGCCGACGTCGCCGACCCGGGTGACCAGGAACGCCTTCACCGCCGCCCGGGGCGCCTCGGGCAACCGCCGGTCGTGGCCGATGAGCAGATACGAGCAGAGGCCCATCACCTCCCAGCCGACCAGCAGCATGATCAGGTCGTTGGCCGAGACGACCAGCAGCATCGCCCCGGTGAAGATGCTGACCTGGGCGGCGTAGGGCGCGTACCGGGGGTCGTCGTGCAGGTAGCCGACCGAGTAGATCTGCACGCAGAGCGCGACGACCGTGACGGCCAGCGCGACATAGAGCGCCGCCGGGCCGAGCGACACACCGAAGGTCACCGGCAGATCGCCGAAGCGGACGACCTCCACGCTGTAGTCGATCAGCTTGTCGGTCGCGACCAGCAGGAAGATCACGGCGGCGAGCGCGAGCGCCGCGCCGAGGATGCCGAGAGCCGCGGCCAGGCGGCGACCAGAGCGGCCCGCGTCGCCGGGCCGCAGCAGGAGACCGACCAGACCGAGCAGCACCGGTACGCCGGACAGCGCCGTCCCGAAGACCTCCGCGATCACCGGCTGACCTGCTCGTCCTCGTGGTGCAGGGCGACCTCGTCGACGTGCACCGCCCGGCGCATCCGGTAGTACTGCAGCACGATGGCCAGGCCCACGCCCACTTCGGCGGCGGCCAGCACGATCACGAACAGGGCGAACACCCCGCCGGAGTGCCCGGGCCGGCCGTCGGGGTACGCCCAGGACTCGATCTGCACGCCGACCAGGGTGGCCCGGACCGCGGCGTCGGCGGTCACGAAGATCAGGTTGACCGCGTTGAGCATCAGCTCGACCGCCATCAGCACCAGGATCGCGTTGCGCCGGCGCAGCACGCCGTAGACGCCGAGCCCGAACAGCAGCGCACCCGTCACGTACGGGATCACGGCATGCATCAGGCCTCATCCCCCTTGCGGGCGCCGATGTCGGGACGCGACAGCACGATCGCGCCCACCAGGGCGGCGAGCAGGAGGATCGACAGCACCTCGAACGGCAGCACCCACTGGCCGAAGATCTGCGTGCCCATCCGCTCGGCCGTGCCCGGGGCGGGCCGGTCGTAGAGCGTCCAGCGGAACGCGTCGGCCAGCAGCGCGGCCAGGCCCAGGCCGACCCCGCCCCCGACGATCAGCGCCGGCCAGGCCGGGCGGTCCAGGTCGCGGGAAGGGCCGATCGGCGCGCGGGTCAGCATGACCGCGAACAGCAGCAGCACGACGACCGCGCCGACGTAGACCAGGACCTGCACCCAGGCCACCAGCTCGGCCCCGAGGACCAGGTAGAGCCCGGCGACCGCGCCCAGGCTGATCACCAGGTAGAGCCCGGAGCGGACCAGGTGGGTGCTGGTGACGACCGCCGCACCGGAACCCACCGCCACGGCTCCGAGCGCCAGCAGCAGCACATCGGCGACCGTCACTTCTCCGGCTCCGGGCGTACGGCGGGGCGCGCGGTCTTGGCCGGGGTCGCCGCACCGGGGCCCGCGGCCTTGCGCGCGGCGGTGGCCTCCTCCTTCGACGGCTCACCGAGCACGTCGTGGGCCGGCGGCGGCGGGACGGTCCGCATCCAGTCGCCGAGGCGGTCCTTGTCGTGCAGCAGGTTCAGCACGTCGGTCTCCGCGTACTCGAACTCGGGGGTCCAGTGCAGCGCGTCGAACGGGCAGACCTCGATGCAGATGCCGCAGTACATGCACAGGGAGAAGTCGATGTCGAACTTGTCGAGGACATTGCGCTGCCGGGCCCGGGCGGCGCCGGGAACGACGACCTCTTCCTTGTGCGAATCGATGTAGATGCACCAGTCCGGGCACTCACGGGCGCACAGCATGCAGACCGTGCAGTTCTCCTCGAGCAGGGCGATGACCCCGCGGGAGCGCGGCGGCAGCTCCGGCTCGACGTCCGGATACTGCTGGGTGCTGCTGCGCTTGGTCATCGTCTTGAGCGTGACGGCCAGGCCGTTGATCAGGCCCTGGCCCGGCGTGTGCCGATCTCCCTGCTCGCTCATAAGGGCATATCCTGCCCGGTCCCACCGGCGTAGGCGAGCACACCCCCGCTTCTGTTGTCCGACGGGTTGCGGCCGGGCGTCCTGAGGACGCCCGGCCGCACTCCCGGCTCAGGCGCAGAGGGCGGTGTCCACGGCCTTCAGCACCTTGTCGGCCGACTCCTCGTCGACCGGCATCGAGGTCACAGCCACCGTCGCCGCGCGACCGTCCTCGGTGACGCCGCCGCGGGTCTCGTAGCCCGGGATGTCACCGCCGTGGCCCCAGGCCACCCCGCCGCAACTGAGCGGGTAGCTCAGCAGGCCGAGGCCGTACCGGGCGCCGGGCCACATGTCCACCGCGGGGACGGTCGTCCGCATCTCCTTGAGCTGCGCGGCGGGCAGCAGCCGGCCGGCCAGCAGCGCGGTGAAGAACTTGTTCAGGTCCTCGGGGGTGGCGATCATCTGCCCGGCGGCCCAGCCCCAGGACGGGTCCAGCGTGGTGACGTCCCGCGGCTTGCCCGCCGCGTCCGGGTGGTAGCCGTGCGGGTGGCGCTCCCGGATGCCCTGCTCCCCGACGGCCGGGAAGTACGTGTGCCGCAGCCCGGCCCGGCGGATCACCCGCTCGGTGAGGACCTCGGCCAGCGGGCGCCCGGTCACCTTCTGGATCAGCAGGCCGGCCACCACGTAGTTGGTGTTGCTGTACGCCCACTTGGCCCCGGGCGCGAAGTCGGCCGGATGGGCCAGCGCGAGGTCGAGCAGCTCGCGCGGCTCCATGTAGGTGTGCTGCAACGCGAACGAGCCGTCCACGTCGAGGTGGTCCGTGTAGTTGGGCAGCCCGCTGGTGTGCTGCAGCAGCTGCCGCACGGTGATGTGCCGTCCGTCGATCCTCTCGCCGCGCACCAGGCCCGGCAGGTAGGTGTCGATCGGTGAGTCGAGGGCGACCTTCTTCTCGGCCACCAGCTGCAGGACCGCCACGGCGACGAACGTCTTGGTGTTGCTGCCGATCCGGACCTGGCCGTCGGCCGGGACCCGGGCGCCGGTGCGCAGATCGCCCACCCCGGCGGTGAGATCACGGGTGTGGCCGTCCCGGCCCTGCACCGCCGCCAGCGCACCCGGGGCACCGCCGTCCCCGACGATCTGCTGCAACTGGTCACGGACCGGATCACGCGGGGCGGCACTGACCGGCTGGGCGACGCCGGCGACCAGGGCGCCGGTGGTCAGGACGGCTGCTACGACATGACGCAGGGACATCGGTGAGAGCTCCTCGGCAGGGGTTGCTGGGACCCCTCAAGCCTTTCGGAGACGGCCCGCCGGGACGAGCCTGCCAGCCACCCAACCGGGGGTGGGGCCAGCCCCACCCCTACAGTGCAAGTTTCACCACGGCGGTCAGCACGAGCTGGGCCAGGGCCACCGGGACCAGCACCAGCCAGCACAGCCGCTGCAGCTGGTCCTCACGCAGCCGCGGATAGCTGACCCGCAGCCAGATGACCACGAAGGACACCGCGAACACCTTCACCAGCGTCCACAGCCAGCCGAGGTGGGCCGGGTCCGGGCCGTGCCAGCCGCCCAGGAACAGCACGGTGGTCAGGGCCGCGATGACGACGATGCCGACGTACTCGGCGAGCAGGAAGAACGCGAAACGCAGCCCGGAATACTCGGTCATGTAGCCGAACACCAGCTCGGAGTCGGCGATCGGCATGTCGAACGGCGGCCGCCGGATCTCGGCCAGCCCGGAGATGAAGAACACCAGCGCGGCCGGCGCCTGCCAGAGCAACCACCACGGCGACCAGGCCTCGACGATGCCGGGCAGGCTCAGCGTGCCCGCGGCCATCGCGACACTCGCCGCCGACAGCACCAGCGGCAGCTCGTAACCGAGCAGCTGGGCCGCGCCGCGCAGGCCGCCCAGCAGGCTGTACTTGTTGGCCGACGCCCACGCCGACATCAGCACGGCGACCACACCGACGCCGAGGACGGCGAGCACGAAGAACAAACCGATGTCCATCGGCTGGGCGACCAGGCCGCCGGGCCCGAGCGGGATGGCCAGCAGGACGATGAGGTACGGGAAGAGCGCCACGATCGGGGCCAGCTGGAACACCCGGCGGTCGGCGTCCCGCGGGGTGATGTCCTCTTTCTGCACGAACTTGACGCCGTCGGCGACGAGTTGCGCCCAGCCGTGGAAGCCGCCCGCGTACATCGGGCCGAGCCGGCTCTGCATGTGGGCCATGACCTTGTGTTCCATCTGACCGACGACCAGCGGCACCACCAGGAACGCGGCGACCACGGCGACGACCCGGACTCCCAGATCGAGCCAGAGCGGCATCAAGCGTCCTTCCCGTCGCTGGTCTCCGGCGTGTTCCCGGTCTCCGGCGGCGTGCCGGTGGTCTCCGGCGCCGGCGTGGCATCCGCCGCTGCCTTGGCCGCGGCGGCCTGGTCGGCGGCCTCGGCTGCCTCGGCCTGACCGGCACCGATCGTCTCGGCTGCTGCCGGATCCACCGTGGGCGGTGCCGCGTGTCCGGGCGCTGCCTGCCCACCCGGTCCGGGCGGCGCCTGCTCCCCCGTCGCGGACTCGACTCCCTGCGGACCCGTTCCGGGCTCGGCCGCGGGAGCTGCCCGGCGTTCGGGGCGGGCCGGACGCTCGCCGGCCGGGCGGGCCGGACGCTCTCCGCCGGGGACGGCTCCGCCTGCGCGCACGGGCCGGTCGCCCGGGGCACGCCGGGCCGGGGTCTCCGGGGGCGGGACCTTGCCCTTCATCGGACCCCACTCGTTCGGATCCGGTACGCCCGGCGGCCGCATCGGGGCCCGTTTGGCCGTGCCCGCCTCCGACTCCCCCGGCTCCTTCGCGCCCGGCCAGGCCTTGGCCACCCGGGACGCCAGCACGAACTCCTTGCGCAGCGGGTTGCCCTCGAAGCCCGGCGGCAGCAGCAGCGGCCGCAGGTCCGGGTGGCGGGAGAAGCTGATCCCGAACATCTCGTGGGTCTCCCGCTCGTGCCACGCCGCGCCCGGGAACAGGTCGATCACCGACTCGACCACCGGGTTGTCCCGGGTCACCCGGGCGCGCAGCAGCAGCCCGTGCTTGCGGCGGGTGGACCACAGGTGCGCGACGACGGTGAAGCCCTCGTCCAGTTCGTCGACCGCTGACAGCCAGTCGAAGAAGTCGCAGCCCAGCGCGCCGGGGTCGCGGGCGGCGCCGACCGCCGTCCACCACAGGGCGGCCGGCACGTCGATCACGGCCCGCTCGTGGCCGGGGCCGCCGCCGGAGACTCCGGCGACGATCGTGCCCTCGGCGGGGGCGTCGTCCGCGTCTGCCGTCAGCAGGGCGATCATCCGCTCGCCGACCTCTTCGGGGGTCATGCCGCACATCCTATGATCCGGCCCGGTCCGGCCCGGGGTCGCCGCGACCCGACGCCCGTCCGGGGCGTGTCGGGGGCGCCGGCCAACGCCGGCCGGCAGGGGGACAACGACGCGCGCCGATCTGTGGCAGGGTGCGCCGCAACCCATCGCCGCGGTGGCACGTGTAGTGCCCGTGACAGCGCAGGCAACCACCCTGGGCGCCAGATCCCGACCGGAGACGCCAGCAGCCGTGCCCGACGACGACCCGCCGACCTTCGACGAGGTGTACGCCGTGCACTTCGGGGATCTGACTGTCCAGCTCTATGCCTATTTCGGGGACCGCCAGGAGGCGCAGGACGTCGTCCAGGAGGCTTTCTGCCGGGCCTACAGCCGGTGGAAGACGGTGAGCCGCTACGACGACCCGGTGGCCTGGATCCGGCGGGTGGCCTGGAATCTGGCCGTCAGCCGCTGGCGGCGTTCCCGTACGGCGCTGAACTTCCTGCGCAAGCAGCGGCGCGACGAGGCTCAGCTCGAGGGGCCCGGACCGGACCGGGTGGCACTGGTCGCCGCTCTGGCCACGTTGCCGGCCACTCATCGGCGGGCCGTGGTGCTGCGGCACCTGGCCGACCTGAGCGTCGCCGAGATCGCCGACCGGGAGGGCGTCGCCGAGGGCACGGTCAAGTCCTGGCTGCACCGGGGCCGGGCCGCGCTCGCCGTCCAGCTCGGCACGGACTCCGCGGAGGTGCACGGTGGTTGAGGAGTTCGAGGACCTCTTCGCGGAGTTCCGCGCCGACACTGTCTGGCAGGTACGACCGCCTGGCGCGGACCAGGTACGCCGTACCGTGCGCCGCCGCCGCACCGCCACCGCGGCCTTCGCCGGGGTGCTGCTCCTGGCCCTGAGCGGCACCGTGGCCCTGCTCGGTTTCCCGTCCCGGCCCACCACACCGGCCAACCGTGACTCGCTGACGCAGGCCGAGCTGGACCGCCTCACCGGCGTGGCGGACCGGGCGGTGAAGGCCGGCAATCCCGGGCCCACGGTGTTCTCCCGCCGCGGACCGGTCGCCGGCGTCATCTCCGCGACCGAGCAGACCTACCTGGGCGAGATCGATCTGCAGATCGCCTGCGCCGGCAACGGATCGGTGACGCTGCTGGTCCAGGGCACGCCCGGCAGCGAGAGCGGTTCGACCGCACGTGTGGAGGTGGCCCGGATCACCGCCCGGTGCTCGGCCGCGCCGGTGCCCGCGGGGACCACCTTCGTGCTGGGTCAGTTCATCGACATCACCGTCGAGCTGGTGGACGCGGAGAGCGCGCGCGGCCGGGCGGGCTTCGCCTACCGGGCGACCAGCGACACCGGCAGGCCCGCGGCCCGGAGCGAGACCAACAATCCGAACGGCGTCCTGCCCCAGGACCTGCCGCCGGGCTCGGGCTCCGGCGGTGGTGGCGAGGTGTCGGGGCGGCGTTTCCACACCGGCTGGGAACGGCTGAACGGCGACTTCCGCCTGGCCGTGGCCTGCGCCGGCACCGGCACGTTGCGGATCCAGCTCCGGCAGGCCCGCAGCGCCGCCGATCCGGAGGGCACGGTGCTCGCGACGAAGACCTGGACGGCGCGGTGCCAATATCCGCCGGAGCGGCAGGACCTCGTCGTCGGCGTCATCCGCAACCGGCAGGTCGATCTGTCGCTGACCTACGAGAGCACGTCACCGGCGCCCGGCGACGCCGCGTACCAGTTCCTGCCCCGGTGATCTACAGGCCGGGGAGGCGGCCGTTGCGGAACAGGTCGACGAAGTCCTGGTGGTCCTCGCGGGCCTGGTCGCCGTACTGGTGGGCGAAGTCGACCAGCAGCGCGAGGAAGCCCGCCTCGTCCTTGTCGACCGCGGCCACGATGGCCTCCTCGGTGGAGAAGTCGACCAGGTCGTGGCTGGACTCGTCGTCGGCCACCGAGTGCATCCGGGCCACCGCGCGGCCCAGGTCGGTGACGACGCCGCTGAGCTCCTCCGGCTCGTTCACGTCGGCCCAGTCCAGGTCGGCCGCGTACGGCGACACCTCGGCGACGAGCTGGCCGACGCCGTTGAGCTCGGTGTAGCCCAGCCAGGGGTCGGCGTGCGCCTGCAGGGCCCGCTGCGACTCGGCCGTACGGTGTCCCTGGTGCCGGAAGTAGGACCGCACCCGTTCGTCGTCGATCCACCGCGCGACGGCCGGCACCTGGGCCTGCTTCATGTAGATGATGACGTCGTTCTCCAGCGCCTGGGTGTGCCCCTCCAGCAGCAGGTTGTACGACGGCAGCCCGGCCGAGCCGATGCCGACGCCCTTGCGCAGCTTGATGTCCTTGATCCCGGTGGAGATGCCGTGACCGTGCGAGGGCAGCGTGTCCAGGTAGTCGGAGAAGGCGGCCCGGACGGTGGCGGCGGTCGGCTCGTCCACGTCGTAGACGCCGTCGCCGAGGGAGAAGCGCCGCTCATAGTCGTCGATCGTGGTCTGGCCGGCGAGCAGCTCGACCCGGGTGTTGAGCCGGGCCTCCTGGAGCACCCGGCGCAGCACCCCGTCGGCGTTGTCCAGGGTGATCGAGCCGATCGCGTCGTCACCACCGGCCGCGATCGCCCGCAGCTCGGTCAGGTAGGCCCGGGCGAAGGTGCCGACCAGCTCGCTGATCACCTGGTCGGAGAGGGCCTTGCTGTAGCCGATCAGGGCCACGCTGGCCGAGAAGCGTTTGAGGTCCCAGATGAACGGGCCGACGTACGCCTCGTCGAAGTCGTTGACGTTGAAGACGAGCTGGCCGGACGAGTTCATGTAGGTGCCGAAGTTCTCCGCGTGCAGGTCGCCGTGGATCCAGACCCGGCTGGTCCGCTCGTCGAGGAACGCGTCGTCGCGGAACGCACCCGTCTGGTCGGCGTAGAACAGCGAGGCGCTGCCCCGGTAGAACGCGAACGGCGACGCGGCCATCTTGCGGAACTTGCGCCGGAAGGCCGCCGGGTCCAGCGCCATCAGGTCGCCGAACTCCCTGGTCAATACGTCGATGATGAAGTCCGCCCGGGACTGCTCGCTCATGATGGGCAGACTAGCTGTATCGCACCATCAAACGGGGCGCTTGACCGCCGGCGCCGTCAGCGAATCGGCGTTCCGGGGTCGTGCCGGGGGTGGGCCGGGGACCAGCGGGTCCGGCCGTGACACTCCGCCGGGGCCGGACTGCTCGGCGGCGATCTGCTCCTGCAGGCGCAGGATGCCGTGCAGCAGCGCCTCCGGCCGCGGCGGGCAGCCGGGCACGTAGACGTCGACGGGGATGAGCTGGTCGACGCCCTTGGTCACCGAGTACGAGTCCCAGTACGGCCCGCCGCAGTTGGAGCAGGAGCCGAACGAGATCACGTACTTGGGCTCGGGCATCTGGTCGTACAGCCGGCGGATCGCGGGGGCCATCTTGTCGGTGACCGTGCCGGAGACCACCATCAGGTCGGCCTGGCGCGGGCCGTGCGCGAACGGGATCACGCCCAGCCGCATGAAGTCGTGCCGGCCCATGCTGGTCGCGATGAACTCGATCGCGCAGCAGGCCAGGCCGAAGTTGAAGACCCACAGCGAGTAGCGGCGACCCCAGTTCAGCACGAACTTGATGGGGTCCCCGAGGACTCCTGGCAAGGCGGACACAGTCGTCAACCTACCCCTCACCATGCGGGACGCTGGAGCTGGCTCAGGAAGCCGGCCAGCAGAGCCTCGCGCAGGGCGGGCGGGGCCACGTTCAGCAGGGAATTGACCGCCGCCATGCTCTTGCCGACGTCCTCGCCCAGCCCGAGGCCGGCCGCCAGCCCCTCGATCAGCTCCGGCGTCACCAGCTGCGGGGTCAGCGCGCCGGCGGCCTCGAGCAACGCGGGCGGCAGCTCGATCGGGCCGCGGGCGCGGGTCGCGGCCACCGCGGCGGCGAGGTCGGGCCCGAAGTCGGCGGCGGTCGCGGCGACCGCGGCGGTCACCGTGAGGTGGATGGTCGCGGGCAGCTCCGCGTACGCGAGCTGAGGCTGGGTGTGCCAGCCACGCGCGGCCAGCTCGTCGGCGAGCACGAACAGGTCGACGTCCGGCTCGGCGGCCAGGCACACGACGCTGGTCTCGGGCGGGGCGAACAGGCGTACGCCGCCGGTGGCCTCGACCGCGGCCGCGAGCACGGCGACCGCGTCCCGGGTGTGCCCGGCCAGCCGCAGGTAACCGTCGTCGCCCAGGTGCCGCAGCGTGGCCAGGGCCGCCGCGATCGGCCCGCCGGATCTGGTGGACGAGATCACCGGGTTGACCATCGTGTAGCCGGGCCAGTCCGCGTACGCGAAGAACTGCGGCAGCCGCAGCGCCGCGTCCCGGTGCAGCAGCACGGAGACGCCCTTCGGCGCGTACGCGTATTTGTGCAGGTCGACCGAGATGCTGGTGACGCCGGGCACGGTGAAGTCGAAGGCCGGCAGGTCGGCGCCGAGCCGCCGTAGGAAGGGCAGCACCCAGCCACCGAAGCACGCGTCGACGTGGAACCGCACGCCGCGCTCGGCGGCCAGGGCGGCGAGCTCGGTGATCGGGTCGACGACACCGTGCGCGTAGCTCGGGGCCGAGCCCGCCACCAGCACCGTCTCCGGACCGATCGCCGACGCCATGGCGGCGGGGTCAGCGCGCAGGTCCGGGCCGACGGGTACGACTTCGAGGGCAACCCGCAGGTAGTGCGCCGCCTTGGCGAACGCGGCGTGCGCGGTGGACGGGACCACCAGCCGCGGCCGCTCGATCTCCGGGTGCGCGTCCCGGGCCGCCTTCACCGCCAGGATCAGCGACTCGGTGCCGCCGCTGGTGACGCTGCCGACCACCTCCGGCACGTCCGTGCCGGGACCGCCGCCGAGCAGCCGGCCGGCCGCCGCGACCAGCGCGTTCTCCATCGCCAGCAGCGACGGGAAGGCGGTCGGGTCCAGGCCGTTGACGTGCGCGGAGATCGCGTACGCGGCCCGGGCCAGCTCGTCGAGTCCGGCGACGGCGGGGTCGTACACATAGGCGAACAGCCGCCCGCCGTGCGTGGGCAGGTCGGCCGCCCGCAGCTCACGCAACTCGGCGAGCACCTGCTCACCCGGAACGCCGGTGCCCGGCAACGCCTCGATCATGGCGTTCAAGTTAGTCCTGGTAGCGGCGCAGCAGGGCGACCGCCGCCCCGACCAGCAGGGCCGGGACCACGGTGAAGCCCAGCAGGACGCCGAGGCGGGCCGCCGGATCCTGGGCCGCTGCCTCGCCGGTCGACGACGATGCGTAGCCGAAGAGCTGCAGGATCAGCGCGTAGATGCCCGGGCCCAGGGCCAGGCCGAGCGTCTCCCCCGCGGTCCACAACCCGGTGAACACCCCGGCCTGGCGGCGCCCGGTGCGTACGGTGTCGCGCTCGATCAGGTCGGGGAGCATCGCCAGGGCGAAGACCTGCTGGCCGGCGTAACCGCAGCCGATCAGGGCCACGACCAGGTAGATCACCACCGCGGGCAGGGTGGGTGAGGCCAGCAGGGCCAGGGCACCGAGCGCGAAGAGCACGGAGGCGGCGATCAGGCCGCGGAGTTTGCCGTGGCGGGCCCCGACCCGGCTCCACAGCGGCATGACCAGCAGCGCCGGGCCTACGAAGGCGGCGAACAGGAAGGTCGCGCCGGACTTCTGGCCGATGACGTGGTCGGCGAAGTACTGCACGCCGGCGAGCATCGTGCCGATGCCGGCCGCCTGGATCACGTAACAGAGCAGCAGGGAGCGGAACGACGCGTTGGCCGCCGCGATCCGTAACTGGGCGCGCAGGCTGGGCTCCTGGTCGGCTGCGCTGCGGGACTCTGCTGTGCGCGTACCGAAGAAGGCACCCAGGGTGCCCACGACGATGAGCGCGCCGACGAACGCGCCGGACCATCGGTGGCCGGTCAGGCCGCCGCCGCCCAGGTCGACGACCAGCGGGGCGAGCGCGCCCGAGATCAGGATGGCCAGGGCCAGGACCGCGACCCGCCAGGTCATCAGGCGGGTGCGCTCGGCCCGGCCGGAGGTCAGCTCGGCCGGCATCGCGACGTAGGGCACCTGGAAGAACGCGAACGCGGTGGCCGCGGCCAGGAAGGCGACGGCGACGTAGGCGCCCGCCGCGGCGCCGGCGGCGAACGGCCCGGCGAAGATGGCGGCGAACAGCACGCCCAGCGCCAGGCCGGCGCCGAGCAGGAAGCCGCGCCGGTCGCCGCTGCGGTCGGAGATCCGGCCCGCGACCGGGTTCACCAGTACGTCCCAGGCCTTCGGCAGGAGCACGAGCAGTCCGGCGACGCCGGCCGCGACGCCGAGCGTGTCGGTCAGATAGGGCAGCAGGAGCAGACCGGGCACTGTCCCGAAAGGTCCGGTCACCAGCGAGCCCAGCGAATATCCGGCGACGACGCGGCGGGAGAGCCGTACGTCGTGCGAGGGACCGGCGACCGTCATGGACGCGGATGGTAACCATCGGTGGGCCGCTGCGCCTACGCTTCGCCGAATGGAGATTTCCGCACCGCCGTCCCGGGTCGCCGCCGGGGTCGCCGCGAGCCATCCCGCGACGGCCGAGGCCGGCCTGCGGGTGCTGCGAGCCGGAGGTACGGCCGCCGACGCCGCCGTCGCCGCTGTGCTCGCCACCTGCGTCGCCGAGACGGTCTACACCGGGCTGGGCGGGGGCGGTTTCGCCACCTACTTCGACGCCGCCAGCGGCTCGGTCACCTGCCTGGACTTCTTCGTCTCGGTGCCGGGCACGGACGGCGACCGGGTGGCCGGGCCGATGCTCGCGGTCGACGTGTTCTTCGGCGGGGTGCCGCAGGTGTATTCGATCGGCGGGGCCAGCGTGGCCGTGCCGGGCGTGCCGGTCGGGTGCGGCGAGGTGCACCGGCGCTGGGGCCGGCTGCCCTGGGCGGAGCTGGTCGCCCCGGCGTTGGAGCTGGCCCGCGCCGGGGTCCCGCTGCCAGCCGCGCACTCCCGGACTCTCGAGTCCTGCGCCCCGGCGCTGGCCCACGGCGAGGGCGCGGCCATCTACGCACCGCAGGGCAAGCTGCTGCAGGGCGGTGACCTGCTCTTCCACCCCGGGCTGGCGACGGCGATGGCGGCGCTCGCGGCCGAGGGGCCCGCGCTGTTCCACACCGGTTCCTACGCGCCGCTGCTGGTCGAGACGGTCCGTGCGGCCGGCGGGGCGCTCGGCCCGCGTGACCTGGCCGACTACCGGGTGCTGGAGACGCCGGTCGACCGGGCCACGCTCGCCGCCCACCAGGTCCGGGCCCGGCACGATCTCAACCGGACGGTCGACACCATCGCGGCTCTGCCCCGGGACCTGGCCGTACTGCCCCGGCCGGCCCGCGCGGTGGCGGTGGCCGCGGCCCTGCGCGACCGGGGCCGGCAGAAGATCGGCGACACCACCAACGTCTCGGTGGTCGACCGCGACGGCAACGCCTGCGTGATCACCACGACGATGGGGCTGGGCGCCGCGGTGTGGCTGCCCGGGCTGGGCGTCAACCTCAACTCCATGCTCGGCGAGGGCGAGCTGATCACCGAGGACCTCGGGCCCGGCGTACGGATGTCGTCCAACATGTGCCCGCTGGTGGTCATCGACGACGAGGGTGCGCTGGCGGTCGCGGCCGGCTCGGCGGGTGCCTCCCGGATCCGTACCGCGCTGGTCGACACGCTGCTCGGGGTGCTGGTCGACGGGGTGGACATGCCCACCGCGATCGCCCGGCCGCGCTTCCACGTCGTGGACGACACGGTCCACGCCGAGCCGGGCTACCCGCGGGACGAGCTGGCCGCCCTGGCCGCGGCGGGCTGGCAGATCAACGAGTGGCCGGAGCTGAACCACTACTTCGGCGGCGTCACGGCGGTGGGTGTCGGCGGTGCGGCCGGCGACCCCCGCCGCGACGGCGTCGGGTTGCTGCTCTGACCGGTGTCACATCGTGCGGGCCAGGGTCGCCTGCGCGTCGGCGGCGACCTCGGCCAGCGACACGTCCAGGTCGGTGGCGGTGAGGCCGAACGTGCGCTCGGTCAGCAGACTGTCCATGATGAACGGCGCGTAGAACTGGTAGTCCATCTCGGCCAGCTCGCGGGCCATCGGCACGGCCAGGCCCGCGGTGCGCATCACGAAGCGGGGCAGCTGCCGGATCGCGACGGGCTTGGTGCCGGTCAGCGTGAAGTAGCGGTCGGCCAGGGCGCGGACGCTGATCGCCGGGACGGACGGCACGTGCCACGCCCGGCCGAACGCCCGGTCGTCGGCGGCCAGCGCGACCAGGGCCCGGGCCATGTCGCCGGTGTAGGTGAAGGTGTGCGGCGCGTCGACGTCGCCCGGCATCCACGCCGTCCGGCCCTTGGCGATCGCCGGCAGCAGCACCTGGGAGAAGATCGACGCCGCGCCGGCCCCGATGTAGTCGGACCCGCGGACCTCGACCGTGCGGACCCCGCTGGCCAGGGCGTCCTGCCACATCTTGATCCGCACCCGGCCCTTGCGGCCGGTGGCGGCGAGCGGGCTGTTCTCGGTCATCCGGCCGCCGGGGACCGGGCCGTAGACGTACAGGTTGCCGGTGATGGCCAGGACCGCGCCGGTGCGCTGAGCGGCGGTCAGCATGGCTCCGGCCAGCGGCGGCCAGAGCGTCTCCCACTGGGTATACTTCGGGTTGGCGCAGTTGTAGAGGGCGACCGCGTCGCGGGTGAGGTCGGTGAGCCGGTGCGCGTCGGTGGCGTCGGCGGCGATCCGTTCGATCAGCGGGTGCGCAGGGCCGGTGCCGCTGCGGGTGATGACGCGTACGGACTCGCCGCGCTCGGCGAGCAGGCGGGCCACCGAGGAACCGACCGGGCCGGAACCGACGATCACGTGCTTCGACATTGCGATCTCCTTTGTGAGCACTGCTCTCCGTTGAGAACAACAATCTCACTCGCTCGGCGCCTTGGCAAGAGCAGTGCTCTCTTTTGTGGCAGACTTGTCGGCATGACCGCCGCATCGATCCGGGCTCGCGTACGCGCCGAGATGACCGACGAGATCAAAACCGTGGCCCGGCGCCACCTCGCCACCGACGGGGCGAACCTGTCGCTGCGCGCGGTCGCCCGGGACCTGGGCATGGCCTCGTCCGCCGTCTACCGCTACTTCGCGAGCCGGGACGAGCTGCTCACGGCCATGATCATCGACGCGTACGACGCTCTGGGCGGCACCGCCGAGGCAGCGGTGAGCGGCAGCGGCTTCACCGACCGGTTCCTGAGCGTCTGCCACTCGGTCCGCGACTGGGCGCTGGCCCATCCGCACGAGTGGGCGCTGATCTACGGCAGCCCGGTCCCGGGCTACCAGGCGCCCCGGGACACGGTCGGCCCGGCCATCCGGGTGATCCTGGTGATCGGCCGGATCGTCGGCGACGCGTCCGCCGCGGGCGAGGCGGCGGCCGGCGAGCCGGTCAGCGGCGCGCTCGGCGACGAGCTGGCGTACGTGGCCGAGCAGACCGCCCCGGGCACCCCGCCGCAGCTGGTCGCCCGGGCCATCGGGGCCTGGATCCACCTCTGCGGCGCGGTCAGCGCGGAACTCTTCGGGCAGCTCAACAACACGATCGAGGCCCGCCGCGAGTTCTTCGAGCTGCAGATGCGCGGCGCCGCCGCGCTGATCAGCCGGCCGGGCTAACGCCGCCGGGCGTGGATCACGTGGCCACCCGGGGTGTCCGCGGGCACGTCGGGACGGCCGAACCAGCGGGCGGCCAGCTGGGCCGGCCCCAGGTCCTCCCGCTCGTCGAAGCCACGCCCGCGCAGCTCGGCGGCCAGCTCGTCCGGCAGGAAGTACGTCCGCCAGGGCTCACCGATGCTCGCCACCCGGGCCGCGCGCGCCTCGAGGGCGGCCTGCCGCTCGGGTGACATCGACGAGGGCGGCATCGCGTAGTCGAAGACGACCTGCGCCCGCGGCGTGGCCGCGATCAGCGAAAGCGTCTCGTCGAAGCCCGCGCGGCTCAGATACGGCACCACGCCGAGCCACAGGAAGAACGCCGCCTCCTCCGGTGCGAGCCGGTCGGCGAGCGACTCCCGTTCGAAATCCACCGGCAGGTACGTCAGCGACTCCGGCACCGCGATGCCCGCCGCGGCCAGCCGTTCCCGCTTGAACGCCTGGGTGTCCGGGTGGTCGACCTCGACGACCCGCAGCTCCGGCCACGGGTTGCGGTACGCGAACGTGTCCAGCCCCGCGCCCAGCACCACCACCTGACGGGTGCCGTCGCGCACCGCCGCGGCCAGGGCGTCCTCGGCGAACCGGGTGCGGGCGGCGATGAACAGGCGCATGGCCCGGCGGCCCGGCGCCTCCTCGGCGTCCGGCGGCACCCCGAGGATGCGGACAGCCAGCGGGTCGGTGAAGATCTCACCGCCCTCGATGAGCTGGTGGGCCGCCCGGTAACGGGCCGCGCTGAACGCGGTGCGGCTGGGCTGTCCGGTCTCCATCAGGGCGTCCAGCTCGCTCGGGCCATGTCCACGTACTCCCCCTTCAGCGGCACGCCCTCGCTGAGCAGCCGTTGCCGTGCCTCCTGCTCGTGCCCGGGCGGCATCCGCCCGGCGCTGGTGACGACCCGGTGCCAGGGGACCCCGCCGCCGTGCCGGGCCATGATCGTGCCGACCTGCCGCGCCGAGTTGCGGCCCGAGATGTCGGCGAGCGCGTCCGCGACCGCCCCGTAGGACATGACGTGACCCTCCGGGATGCTCTCCACGAGCCGGAGGACCTCTTCGACGTACTCCTGCGGTGTCACCGACGCCACGATATGGGATCTCCGCTGGGTGCCGCAGGACCCGGCGCGCAGAATGGGCGGGTGCGGGAACAGGTGACGGGTGCGCGACGGATCGTGGTCAAGGTGGGCTCGTCCTCGCTGACCACGGCGGCCGGCGGGATAGACGAGCAGCGGGTGGACGCCCTCGTCGATGCCATCGGCGATCTCGCCACGCAGGGCCGGGAGATGGTGCTGGTCTCCAGCGGCGCCATCGCCGCCGGCCTGGCCCCGCTGAAACTGCGCCGGCGTCCGCGTGACCTGGCCACCCAGCAGGCCGCGGCGTCCGTGGGCCAAGGACTGCTGATCGGGCGGTACGCGGCCGGCTTCGCCCGGCACGGGCTGACCGTGGGGCAGATCCTGCTCACCGTCGACGACGTCACCCGGCGCGCGCACTACCGCAACGCGTACCGGACGCTGCGCAAGCTGCTCGACCTGGGCGCCCTGCCGATCGTCAACGAGAACGACACGGTGGCCACCGAGGAGATCCGCTTCGGTGACAACGACCGGCTCGCCGCCCTGGTGGCCGCCCTGGTCCAGGCCGATCTGCTGGTGCTGCTGTCCGACGTGGACGCGCTCTACACCGGTGACCCGGCGTCGCCGGCCGCCCGCCGCATCGACGTGGTCCGCGACGAGACCGATCTGGCCGACGTCTCGGTCGGCGCGGCCGGCCGGTCCGGCGTCGGCACGGGCGGGATGGTGACCAAGGTCGAGGCGGCCCGGATCGCCACCGGCTTCGGCATCCCGGTGGTCCTGACCGCCGCGCCGCTGGCCGCCGCCGCCCTGTCCGGCGACGAGGTGGGCACGCTGTTCCACGCGGTCGAGCACCGCCCGGCGGCGCGGCTGTTCTGGCTGGCCCACGCCACGTCGCCGCGCGGGCGCCTGCACCTGGACCCGGGCGCGGTGGCCGCGGTCGTGGCCCGGCGCAAGTCGCTGCTGCCGGCCGGGATCACCGCGGTGGACGGTTCCTTCGTCTCCGGCGACCCGGTCGACCTGGTGGACGCGGGCTCCGGCACGTCGGTCGCCCGCGGCCTGGTCAACTACGACGCGGTGGAGCTGCCGGCGCTGCTGGGTCGCTCCACGCCGGAGCTGGCCGCGGCGCTGGGCCCCGGTTACGAACGAGAGGTGGTCCACCGGGACGACCTGGTCCTGCTGTGACCACGGGGCATGACTTCACCGGCTCGCCGGTGCAGGATGGTGCAGTCGCCGTCCGTCACGGCGCAACGAACGAGGAGTCTTCATGACTGTGCTTCAGCAGGCCGCCGAGGCCCGGGTGGCCGGCATCGAGCTGGCCGCCGCCACCCGCGCCGAGAAGGACGCCGCGCTGCTGCTGATGGCGGAGCGGCTGGTCGAGCGCACCGAGGACATCGTCGCCGCCAACGCGGTGGACGTGCAGAACGCCCGTACCGGTGGGTTGTCCGAGGCCATGATCGACCGGCTGACGCTGACCGCCGAGCGGGTCGCCGCGATGGCCGACGGCCTGCGGCAGCTGGCCGCCCTGCCCGACCCGGTCGGCGACGTGGCGCGCGGCTCGACCCTGGCCAACGGCCTGGAGCTGCGTCAGGTCCGGGTGCCGTTCGGCGTGGTCGGCATCATCTACGAGGGCCGGCCCAACGTGACGGCGGACGCGGCGGGCATCTGCCTGAAGTCCGGCAACGCGGTGCTGCTGCGCGGTTCCGGCTCGGCGCAGAGCTCGAACGCGGCGATCGTCTCGGTGCTGCGCAAGGCCGTCGCCGACGCGCACCTGCCGGCCAACACCATCCAGCTGCTGGACGCCACGACCCGCGACTCGGTCAAGGAGCTGATGCGCGCACGCGGCCTGGTCGACGTGCTGATCCCGCGGGGCGGCGCCTCGCTGATCAAGACCGTGGTCGAGGAGTCGACGGTCCCGGTGATCGAGACTGGCGTCGGCAACTGCCACGTGTACGTCGACGAGGGCGCCGATCTGGAGAAGGCCCTCGGTGTGGTGCTCAACTCGAAGACCCAGCGGCTGTCCACCTGCAACACGGCGGAGTCGCTGCTGGTGCACTCGGCGCTGGCCGAGTCGTTCCTACCGCTGGTGATCGAGGAGCTGGTGGCGGCCGGCGTGACCGTGCACGGCGACCCCCGGGTGGCCGGCTTCGAGGGCGTGGTGCCGGCGACCGCGGAGGACTGGGGCAAGGAATACCTGTCGGCGGACATCGCCGTCGCGGTGGTCGACTCCCTGGACGACGCGCTGGACCACATCCGCCGCTACGGCACCGGCCACACCGAGGCGATCGTGACCGAGAGCCTGGTGGCGGCCCGGCGCTTCGCGGCCCGGGTGGACGCGGCCGCCGTGATGATCAACGCCTCGACCCGCTTCACCGACGGCGGCGAGTTCGGCTTCGGCGCGGAGATCGGCATCAGCACCCAGAAGCTGCACGCCCGCGGCCCGATGGGCCTGCCCGAGCTGACCTCGACCAAGTACATCGTCACGGGCAACGGCCACACCCGCTGAGGGGACTCAGCGCCGGGCGGTGGACCAGGTCCGGCACGCGCGGATGGCGGTCAGCGTGGTGTTCACGTCGAACAGCGGCCCCTCGTCGCTGTCCCAGCCGCCGTCCGTGCGCTGCGTCTCGCTCAGCCGCTTGCGGGCGCTCTGCAGCAGCCAGTCGTCACCGAGATTGACCCGGCGCAGGGCGGCCGCCATGTTCGCCGCGTCCGCCGGGGACATGTCGGGCAGCCGGTCGCCGAGCACCAGCTGCACCCGCGCCGACTCGTAGAAGAACTGCTGCTCGTGCAGCAGCCCGGCGGCGTGCCAGCCGGTCGCCAGGAAGGACGGCCAGGTGCCTTCCGGGCGCAGCTGGGCGACCACGAACCGGGCGGCGGCCTGCAGCGTCGCCGCATAGCGGGCCGGGGCCTCATGGTGCGGGTGGGCCTCGACCTCGGCCACGGTGAGCCAGAAGCCGGCCACCGCCGTCAGGTAAAGGGTCGCCTCCGGGTCACCGGGCATCGCCCAGGCCGGCGCCTCGGCGGCCAGCGACTCGTCCTCCTGCCAGGTGCCGTCCTGGCGCTGCACGGAGGCCAGCCAGGCCAGCGCGCGCTCGACCGCAGGACCGTGCAACCCGCCGAGGTCGTCGAGCTCGGCCAGGCGGAAACAGGTGGCGTCGACCGAGGGCACGGAACCGTCCCCGGCCGCGGGCCAGCCGCCCGCCGGGGTCTGCTCGATCTCGATCCGTTCCAGCGCCGAGGCCGGCGGCGGCGTGCCCGTCCGCAGGTAGGACAACCGGGCCCGTTCCACCGGGTCGCCGTGCGCCACGACGTATCCGATCGCCGCATCGATGTCGACCACGACGGTGACGCTACAGCTCGACCCCCCGTTCCGCTGCGGTGTCTTGGTAACTGTCTAATAGGTCCGCTCCGTCCGCCTTGGTCACATCCGATAAACGCAGAGTGACTGCCAGGAGGAGCTACCGCAGGGCCGATCCGGTTTCCGTGACAGGGCGTATATGCAGCGACGGCCGCCGACCCCGAAAGGGATCGACGGCCGTCACGCTGACGGATGACTCAGTACGACGGCAGGGACGGGTCCACGGTGTTGACCCAGGACACGATGCCGCCCTGGACGTGCACGGCGTCCTTGAACCCGGCCGCCTTCAGCGCGGCGAGCGCCTCGGCCGAGCGGACACCCGACTTGCAGTGCAGCACGATCTGCCGGTCCTGCGGGAAGCGCGCCAGCGCCTCACCGGACAGGATGTCGCCCTTGGGGATCAGGGTCGCCCCCGGGATGCTCACGATCTCGTACTCGGCCGGCTCGCGGACGTCGACCAGGAACATGTCCTTGCCGGAGTCCTGCCATTCCTTGAGCTCGCGGGCCGTGATCGTCGCGTTGAGGGTGGCCTCCTGCGCCTCCTCGGAGACCGCGCCGCAGAAGTCGTCGTAGTCCTCGAGCAGGTCGGTGACGGTCGGGTTCTCCCCGCAGAGCGCGCAGTTCGGGTCCTTGCGCACCTTGATCTTGCGGTATTCCATCTCCAGGGCGTCGTAGACCATCAGCTTGCCGACCAGCGGCTCACCGATGCCCGTGATCAGCTTGATCGCCTCGTTGACCTGGATGGAACCGATCGACGCGCAGAGCACGCCCAGCACGCCACCCTCGGCGCAGGACGGGACCATGCCGGGCGGGGGCGGCTCCGGGTAGAGGCAGCGGTAGCAGGGACCGTGCTCCTCCCAGAACACCGACGCCTGACCGTCGAAGCGGTAGATCGAGCCCCAGACGTACGGCTTGCCGAGCAGGACCGCCGCGTCGTTGACCATGTAACGGGTCGCGAAGTTGTCGGTGCCGTCGACGATCAGGTCGTACTGGCTGAAGATCTCCTTGACGTTGTCGCGGTCCAGCGCGGTGTTGTGAATGATCACGTTCACCAGCGGGTTGATCTCCCGGATGCTGTCCGCGGCGGACTCGGCCTTGGGCCGGCCCACGTCGGAGACGCCGTGGATGATCTGGCGCTGGAGATTGGACTCGTCGACGGTGTCGAAGTCGATGATGCCGAGCGTGCCCACCCCGGCGGCGGCCAGGTAGAGCAGGGCGGGAGAGCCGAGACCACCCGCGCCGACGGCCAGGACCTTGGCGTTCTTCAGCCGCTTCTGCCCGTCCATCCCGACGTCGGGGATGATCAGGTGACGCGAGTAGCGGCGGATCTCGTCGATGCTCAGCTCGGCGGCCGGCTCGACGAGCGGGGGCAGTGACACGGTGAACTCCCCGGGATCGACGATGTGAGACCCCATTGTTGCTCGTCCGTTGCCGGAATGGACATGACGTGGAACACCGGCCCGACATGCGGGACGGGGGAATGCGGGGTCAGCCGACGGGGTTACCGGCGTACCGCTCGCCCTCCACGTACGGCCAGGGATGGGGGACGCACCCCTTGAGCCCGTAGGTCTGCTGCATCATGACCGGCGCGAGCTTCCCCTCGCCCGGACAGACCTCATGACCGTGGCCCAGCTGGTGCCCGACCTCATGGTTGATCGCGTACGCCCGGTACGCGGCCAGCGGGGCACCGTAGCCGGGCACCGCGGCCTGCCAGCGATCGTTGTTGATGACCACCTGACCGGGCAGCCGGCACGACGTGAAGCCCTCGGTACGCAGGCCGCCCTCGGCGCACATCTTCTCGGAGGTGGCGGCCGAGGCCAGGTAGACGGTGAACTCGGCGGCGGCCGGGCCCGGCACCCGCTGGAACCGGAACTGCCGCCCGGCGATCCAGCTCCGCGGATCACCCAATATCCGATCGATCTCCTCGGCGAAGTTCCCGCCGTCGCCGGACGCGAGCCGCTTCTCCACCGCCACCCTGAACCGCCGCAGCGTTCCTGAGCTGCCGAGCACGGGCCCGTGGCCACCGGCGAAGACGAACCGGGCCGCGGCCGGCTTGCTCTGCGCCTTGTCGGCGGCGTCGGGCGGCACGGCGGCCCGCGCGGGAGTGGTCACCGCGGCAGCTGCCGGCTCCTGCCGGTCGGCGGCCGGCCGCGGCGGGGCGGGGGCCGGCACAGCGCCGGCGTCGGCGGTCTCGTCACGCATGGCCTGGCCTATCACGAGGACGATGACGGTGAGGAGCAGGAAGAACAGGACGACAGCACGGCGGCGGCGCGCCAGCATCCTGGCGGCCGGCGTGGAGTAGCGAGGCGCGATGGGCATGACAGGTGCCACGTTGCCAGAGGCTGTGGCCCATCACCGGCGTTTGGCGTGACTCCTCAGAGGGACGGGCCCACGAACCGGTGACCGTTGCGGCGGGGCCACGCGTACGGCACGCAGCCCCGTACGGTCAGGCTCTGCTGCACCATGACCGGCGCCGGCCCGCCGCGCTTCGGGCAGCCCTCGTGACTGTGGCCCAGCTCGTGGCCGGTCTCGTGGTTGATCACGTACTGCCGGTAGACGGTGATCGGCACCTTCGCGTCGCGGTACGGCTTGGCCGACAGCCGCCAGCGGTCCAGGTTGATGATCACGCGACCGGTGGACCGGCACGACGTGTACGGTCGCCCGTTCACCGTGATGTTGACCCCGCCGATCCGGCACATCCGCCCGGCCGTGTCGCGGGTGGCGAGGTAGACCGTGAAGGTCGCCTTCTCGCTGCCGGACACCCGCTGCAGCCGCAGCCGGCCGTCGCCGATCCAGCTGCGCCGGTCCCCCAGCGTCGCCTCCACCTGCGCCGCGAAGGCCGCCACGTCCTCGTTGCTGCCCCGCTCGACCGCGACCCGGAAACGCCGCAGCTCGCCCTTGGTGCCCAGCACCCGGCCCCGCCCGGTCGCGTACGTGAACTTGCCCGTGCCCCTGGTGGGCACCGCGCCGGCCAGCGCGAGCAGATCCTGCGGCGCTGCCGCCGAGGTCGCCGGAACGGAAGGCGTCGGTGCGACCGGCGACGAGACGGCAGTCGAGGGCGGAGGAGCCGACGGGACAGCGGTGGGACGCGGCGGATCAGACGGCCGCACCAGCCAGGCCACCCCGAGCAGAACCACGATCACCAGGCCCAGGAACCACCAGCGGCGCCGGCGTGCACCCCGTCCGGCAGCCGCCACGGGGAGGCGTGACTCGATCATCGGGAGCCAGCGTGCCACACCTCACCGGCGCTGTCCGCCCGGCCGTAGCTCCGGGCGACCTTGCTCACGCCGGGGGCGCCACCCGGCGCTCGCCGCCCCGGCCGACCGGCGAGCCGACATCCGCCAGCATGCCCACCACAGCCCGCGCGACCAGGCGCGGAACCTCCATCTGGGCGACGTGGCCGACGCCCGGCAGCACCAGCAGCCGGCTGTCCGGGATCGCCTTGGCCACCTGCGCCGGCACCCGCGGGTCGACCAGCTCGTCCTTGAGGCCGCCGATCACCAGGGTGGGCGCGGTGATCCGCGCGGCCAGCCGCCACTGCGAATTCACCCCCGGCAGGTACGCCCGCAGGAAGCTCGACACCAGCCCGCGCAACGTCCCCAGATAAGCCTTCGAGTAGTGCTCGACCGTGTAGCGGAGCTTGATCTCCTCGATGGCCTCCGCGCGGCGCTGCGGGCTCACCTTCGTGGTGTCACCGAAGCAGGCGAGCAGCACCTGCTGGGCCATCTGCTCCGGGGTCAGCCGGGCCATCCCCCAGGCGAGGAGGCGGTCGGCGCGCGGCAGCGCGAGCAGCGGCAGCACCGGGCCCTGCGCCGTGCGCCGGGGGTCGAGGAAGGGCATGGCCGGCGAGATCAGCGTCAAGGTCCGGATCAGGTCGGGGCGCAGGGCGGCCACCCGTACGCAGATCGAGCCGCCCAGCGAGTTGCCGACCAGGTGGACCGGGCCGCGTGCGGCGTACTCCAGATAGCCGATCAGCTTGTCGGCGAACGCCGCGATGGAGTAGCGCGGGCTGGGATCGCTGTAGCCGAAGCCGGGCAGGTCCACGGCTTGGCCGTCGAGCCGGTCCGCGAGCAGGCCGGCGAAATCGGTCCAGTTCTGCGAGGAGCCGCCCAGGCCGTGCACGTAGACGGCGGGCTCGGCCTCCGGCGTGGTGCCCGGGGTGTCCCGGACGTGCAGCATCGCCCCGTCGATCATGACCCGGCGGGCCGGCCACGGCGGCGGCACCGCACCGTCCGGAGGCAGGACGTCGTCGCCGGCGAGGATCGCACCCTTCATCAGGACAACAGTGCCTCAAGACGACGGTTGACCGCATTGAGTGTGGCGCGCACCATGGCGTGCCGGTCGTCACCGGTGATCACGGCGGAACCGGAGAGCTGCTCGACCCAGCCCCCGACCGACAGCAGCATGACCACCACGGCGACCTGCATCGACCCGAACGGCACGGCCGCGGCGTGCTCGACGAAACACTTCGCCGGGCCGTCCGCGTGATCGGAGGTGGTGAGCAGCTCGTCGACGGCCCGGGCGGTGGCCAACGCGCACAGCCGCAGCAGGTAGCCGTCGACCGCAGGCCCGGTGGCCTCACCGGCCGCGATCTGACCGTTGACGGTGAGCCGCACCTCGACGGTGGCCTCGGTGCCGAACGTGTTGACCCGGACGTTCTCGATCATCACCCGCGGGCCGGGACGCTCGCCGATGTCCAGCGGGCGGGGCGGGGCGGGCTCGACGCTGGTCGGGGCCTCGCTGAGGGTCGGGCGCTCGTTCGAGCTCTGCCGGTCGTCGGCGGCCTGCCGGGTCCCTGTGCCTTGGCGGCTGCCCGGGCCCTGGCGCTCGCCGAGGCCTTGGCGGTCGCTCACGCTCTGCCGGGCGACGGCGCCCGGGCGATCGCTCGGGCTCCGGTCACCCAGGCCACGTTCGCCCGGGCTTTGGCGGTCGCTCACGCCCGGTCGCTCGCTCCTGGACTGCCGCTCGTCGGCATCCTGCCGCTCGCTCGGGCGCGTCAGCTCATCATCGGCCCGCCGCTCACTAGGCCGCGTCAGTTCATCGGCCGGGCGACGCTCGCTGGGCCGTGACAGCTCATCATCGGCCCGCCGCTCGCCGGGACGGGTCAGCTCATCGGCCGCCCGCCGCTCGCCGGACCGTGACAGATCATCAGAGCTTCGCCGGTCGCCCGGGCGGGTCAGCTCATCAGAGCTTCGCCGCTCGCCCGGGCGGGTCAGCTCATCAGAGCTTCGCCGCTCGCCCGGGCGGGTCAGCTCGTCGGGCGCCTGCCGGGACGAGTAGCTGCCGGAACTGAGGCCGGGACCGGGGACCGGCCGGCCGGTCGGGTTGGGCTGGCTCGGCACGAACGGCGCGACCGGCGGAGCGGACGCCTGGGCCGCCGGAGGCGCGGAAGCCGGTGCCACCGGAGGCGACGACGCCGGCGCGGACCCCGAGTAGGCCGGCGGCCCTGAGCGCGGAGCCGGCGGCGCCGACCGCGGAGCCACCGGAGCCTCCGCGGGCCCGGAGAGCGGCGAGGCACCCTTCATCGCGGCGTCCAGACCCATCCGGTCCTGCAGCAGCCGCGCGACCTGCCGGCTCACCTCGGCCGGGTCGGCGCCCTCGGACAGGTCCAGCCGCAGACTGTGCGCACCCGCCGGGGTGGACCGCAGCGACGCGTCCCGCACCCCTTCGACCTCGCGGACCGCCGCCAGGATGGCGTTCACGTCGAAGCCCTCCTGCCGTTCCTGCGCCGACAGCACGTCACCGCGGCGCAGGTGCGTCGCGATGCGGGCCAGCGCGGGGGTCTCGGCGGGTGGCTCCACGGACGGCGGCTCCGGGACGGTGGGAACGTCCGGCTGGGCCGGGACGCGCTGCGGCAAAGCGGGGAAGGACTGCTCCCCCGTGCTGCCCGTGCCGGGGTCGCCGGTGGAACGGCCGGGGAACGCCGGGGGCTGGGCGGCGGTCTCGTACGGCAGGCGGCGGGGAAAGCTGGTGGGATCGTACGACGGCCGGAGCATGCTTTGATCACCGGAACGCGACTCGTCGGTAGCCTGCGGCTGGGCGACCCTGGGCAGGCCTTCCAGCGGTGTCGGCGGGTCCAGCGCGTGGCGGGCGGACTCGGTCGTCATCCAGTCGGGCCGCCGGCCTCCGGGAGTCGCCGGGCGTACCGCCGGGAAAGGCCGCTCGGCCGGCACGGCCGCACGCTGCTGGCCCGCCTGCGGACGCGGCGGCTCCTGGCGCGCGTCGTCGAGATCACCCTCGTACGGGTAAGGCGGCGCACTGGCCGGCAGGTTGCCGTTGACCGCACGCAGCTCGGTGGTGTCCTGCGCGTCCGGGCGCAGCAGCTCGGGCGCGAGCGGATTCGGGCGGGGCACCCCGGCCCGCGGCTCGTCGTCCCGCGGCTCGCCACCGTTGGGTGACAGGTGGGCGAGCAGGTCCTCGTAGCGGGAGCGGCTGTCCGACCAGCGCGGGGCGGCCGCGTTCTCGAGCGGGAACGGCCCCTGCGGCTCGGGCGCCGGGGAGAAGGAGGGCGGGGGCGGCGGCATCGTGAACGGGCGGATCTCCCCCGAAGGAGGGTCCGCCGGCGGGGGCCGCTCCTGGGTGAACGGGCGGATCTCGGTGGCGGGCCGGCGCCAGGCGGGCACCTCGGTCTCCGGGTCGAGCGCCGAGCCCGCGTTGGACCACGGGCTCTCCCGCGCGGCCCAGCCGTTCAGCAGGGTGCGGTCGCGCGATTCAGCCCCGGTGCCGCCGTCCGCTGCACCGGCGTCCCCGGAATGCCCTGTTTCGTCCACCGTGCGCTCCTCGCTTGCCCCCGCTGAGGCTACCGTGTGCTTGCAGTGGCGATAAGTTGCAGCGTCGCGACAATTGCCCGCCCGGCAAGCGACAGACGGCGAACCGGGCAATCCGCGCCCTACCGCGGGGGAAACACATCTCGGAGGTACACATGACCGCTGCGTCCGGCGGGGCACAGACGGCGGGGCGCCCCACGCGTCTGCCGCGCTCCGCGCGCCGTAAGCAGCTGCTTGCCGCCGCGCAGCAGATCTTCGTGGCACAGGGCTATCACGCCGCCGCCATGGACGAGATCGCCGAACAGGCCGGCGTTTCCAAGCCTGTGCTCTACCAGCACTTCCCCGGAAAGCTCGAGCTCTACCTGGCTCTGCTGGACACCCACTGCGACGCGATAATCGCCAAGGTGCGCGGCGCGATGCTGGCGACTCCGGACAACAAGGAGCGGGTCAAGGGCGCCGTCCGGGCGTACTTCGACTTCATGGACCACGAGAGCGAGGCCTTCCGCCTGGTCTTCGAGTCCGACCTGCGCAACGACCCCCAGGTCCGCGAGCGCGTCGAACGCGTCGAGCAGGGCTGCATCGCCGCGGTCACGGACACGGTCGTCTCCGACACCGGCCAGAACCAGGCGAACGCCGAACTGCTGGCCTCCGGACTGGTCGGCGCGGCCGGCCAGGCGGCCCAGTACTGGCTGGCGAGCGGCCGGCAGACCCCCAAGGCCGAGGCGGAAGCCCTGGTCGCTGCCCTTATCTGGCGGGGTATCGCCAGCTTCCCGCTGCAGGGTGAGTCAACGCCCGGTACGTCCGGGGAAATCGGCTAGCCTTCATGTCGGAAGACATCTGAGGAGGAGGACCCCGTGGAGGTCAAGATCGGCGTGCAGTACGCCCCGCGCGAGCTGGTGCTGGAGAGCGCGCAGACGCCGGCTGAGGTCGAGCAGGCCGTGACCGAGGCGATGGCCAAGGACAGCGTTCTCACCCTGACCGACGAGAAGGGCCGCAAGGTGATCGTCCCGATCGCCAAGGTGGCCTACGTGGAGATCGCCGAGAAGTCCGAGCGACCGTTCGGCTTCACCACGCGATAACCGGCACAGCACGGCACCGACCGCAGGGAGTCCCGGACGGGACTCCCTGCGGTTTCTATACAGCACCGTCACCTTTGCGCTGAGGTGCGGAATCTCTCTGTCGGGTAGACTTGCCGTTGTCGCCGTCGACGTCGGCTCGATATATCGAGTCGCCGCGGCGACGCGCGTGCGGCCCGCGAGCATCTCGCGTGTGGCCCGCGCCCTACCAGACCGCGCCCCAGGACTTCGACGGGCGCACCACGAGAGGCACCCGCAGAACTCCATGACCGACATCGAGAACACCGAAACCGAACCTGTCGCCGACCCGGCGGCGGCCCTCGCCGCAGAACCGGCCCTCGTCCCCGTCCTGAACCGCGCGCCCGTCCGCCCGGACAGCCCCACCTTCGCTGAGCTGGGCGTCCGCGCGGAGACCGTGGAGGCGCTGGCGGCAGCCGGCATCACGCGCGCGTTCGCCATCCAGGAATACGCGCTCCCCATCGCCCTGCGCGGCACCGACCTGATCGGTCAGGCGCCGACCGGCACCGGCAAGACCCTCGGCTTCGGCCTGCCCCTGCTGGAGCGGGTGCTGGCCCCGAGCGAGGGCGCCGACGGCAAGCCGCAGGCGCTGATCGTCGTCCCGACCCGCGAGCTGGGCCTGCAGGTGGCCCGCGACCTGGCCGCCGCGGGCAGCACCCGCGGCGTGCGCGTGCTGCCGATCTACGGCGGCGTGGCGTACGAGCCGCAGGTCGACACCCTCAAGAAGGGCGTCGAGATCCTGGTCGGCACCCCCGGCCGCCTGCTCGACCTGGCCAAGCAGAAGCAGCTCAACCTGGGCTCGATCAAGGCCCTGGTGCTCGACGAGGCCGACCGGATGCTCGACCTGGGCTTCCTGGAGGACGTCGAGAAGATCCTGGCCATGCTCCCGGAACAGCGCCAGACGATGCTGTTCTCGGCGACCATGCCGGACCCGATCGTCGCGCTGAGCCGCCGCTTCCTGCACCACCCGGTGACCATCCACGCGGGCCACACCTCGGAGAGCGGCCCGTCACCGCTGACCAAGCAGGTCGTCTACCGCACCCACCCGCTGAACAAGCTGGAGATGGTGGCCCGGATCCTGCAGGCCCGCGACCGCGGCCTGACCATGATCTTCACCCGCACCAAGCGCGCCGCCGACCGGGTGGCCGAGGACCTCGACTTCCGCGGCTTCGCGGTCGCCGCCGTCCACGGTGACCTGGGTCAGGGGGCCCGCGAGCGGGCCCTGCGCGCGTTCCGCACCGGCAAGATCGACGTGCTGGTGGCCACCGACGTCGCGGCCCGTGGCCTGGACGTCTCCGGCGTCACCCACGTGATCAACTACGACTGCCCCGAGGACCCGGACACCTACACGCACCGCATCGGCCGCACCGGCCGCGCGGGCGCCACGGGCGTCGCGGTGACGTTCGTGGACTGGGAGGACATGCCGCGCTGGGTCCTCATCGACAAGTCGATGGGGCTCAACATGCCGCAGCCCCCGGAGACGTACCACACGTCCCCGGCGTTGTTCTCCGACCTGGACATCCCGGAGGGCATCTCGGGCACGCTGCCGACCGCCGGGCGCACCCGGGTGGGCCTGTCGGCCGAGGTCGAGGAGGACCTGGGTGGCACCCGCCGCCGGGGCAGCCGCGACGGTGGCCGCGACTCGAGCCGCAGCGGCGGTGGCCGCGGCGGGCGTGATGGTCGCGGCAGCGACCGCCCGGCCCGCGGACCCCGCCGCGAGGACGCGGCCCCCACGGCCCCGGCCCCCGCGGCGGAGGACGCCGAGGACAGGCCGCGCCGTCAGCGTCGCCGCCGCCGGGCGGGCGACCCCCTGACCACAACCGACGAGGGTACGGCCACAGCAACGTCCCCGGCCCCCCTCTTCTCGGACGGCTCCGAGGCGACTCCCGAGCTGGCTCCGACAGCAGAGGGCGACTCCGACGGCCAGTCCGACGACGGCGACAACGACGCAACGGGCCGCCCCCGCCGGCGTCGCCGCCGCGGTGGCCGGGGCACCCGCAGCGCCAGCGGCGCGGAGACGACCTCGGAGGACGGCGACTCGGCACCGGCCGCCACTGATTCGGCTCCGGCCGCGTCGGAATCGGCTCCGGCCGAGATGACCGGCGGCTCGGACGCCGGGGTCGGCACCGGCGCGCAGGACTGACCCACCGCAACGACCCGGAATGGGTGCCCCGCCAACCGGCGGGGCACCCATTTTTGTCGTGCCGGACCTGTCTGAGCCGGACCACTTGCCACCCGCCGCGGTCCGCTGCGCGTGGCACGGCCCGGGCCCTCGACAGCCGGCGCCGGCCGAATCCGCACTGCTCAGCGGGTTCCCGCGACCTCCTGGACAACCGCCGATCGCCGCGACGGGCCGGACCGCCGCCTATCAGGGTGGGCGGTAGCGCCGAAGCCGTGTCCCCCGCCGGCCGGGCGTGGGCCGTAACCTGGGCCGCCGAGGTCAGTGGGTCGGGGTCACGCCCAGCGCCGCGCAGGCCTGCTGGTACATCCGGACCGCTTCGCCGCGGATCTGGCGGCGTTCGGTGAGGCGTTCGCTGAACGGGATCCGGACCGGCACCGCGATGCCGTTCACTGTGGCCTCGAAGTCCATCCCGTCGGCGTCCAGCCCGGACATCCGGGCCGCGCTGGCCGTGCCGATGCCGCCCAGGCCGCGCACGATCAGCACGTTGTCGTCGGCGTGGTCGTCGTTCATGTGGCGGGCGATCTGCGCCACCACTTCCGGGGTGAAGGTCATGCCCAGCGCTCCTTGAGTTGGCGCAGCACAGCGATGTTGAGCCGGTAGGCCTCCTGGACCTCGGCAAGGAAATTCTTCTCGTCCGCCGCGGAGAAGGCGAGCCCGTCGAGCAATTCCCGGTAACGGGTGCGAAAGGCCGGCGGCGAGACGCCCTCGAAGACGAAGAACCGGTGGCCCGCGCCGCTCAGGCCGTACGCCTGGGCGATGGCCGGGCCGAGATATTGGCCGCCGGACAGGTCGCCCAGGTAGCGGGTGTAGTGGTGGGCGATGAAGCCCCACGGCTGGTCGAAGGCCACCGCGCGCAGCCGGGCCCGGTATTCCTGGGTGGCCGGCAGGGCGCTGAGCTGGGGTGCCGGACCGAGCAGGGTGGCCAGGTCGTGGCTCAGCGCGGGCAGCCGGGTCAGCTCGGGAAAGACGAAGTCCCCGGCGACGGGATCGGTCGCCATCGCTTCGGCGGCCCGCTCCAGCGTCTCGTAGATGAACCAGTGCTGCGCCGCCAGGTCGGCGTAGGCCTGCCGCGGCAGCGTGCCCGCGGCCAGCGCGTCGAGGAACCCGCTGCCCTGGGCCGCGTCGTGATCCGAGCGGGTGCCGCTGCGGAGCCGGACGGACAGCCTTTCGGTGGGAGGGTCAGCCAGGGTCATCGCAGCACCTCCATGTTTGGTTAGGCGAGCCTAACAAACGCATAGGCTCCGAAGATCAGCAAAATCCGCGGGGCAGAATAGTGGGATGCCCCAACCACTGGACGCCGTCCTCGCCGAGGTGCGTGGCCTGCTGCTCGATCCGGCGCTCACCCGCGCGGTCGCGGCCGGCAAGCGCCGCGGTGCCACCCCTTCGGTCACCCGGGCCGAGTTCCGGCCGGTCGCCCTCAAGGGTGGACACCGATTGCAGATTGTGACCGATGACGGCTCCCGGCCGTACACCCGGAATGTCGAACCCGGCCCGGAGGCCGCGGCGGCGGTCGATGCCCTGCTGGCTGAGCCGTTCGGGAATTGGCATGTCGAGACGGCCGCGACCACCGTACAGGTCCGCGTGACGAAGAAGGGCGACGCCCAGGTGCACCGGGCCGCGGCGGTCGAGCAGGCCGTGACCCAGGGTCACGACCGGGCGAAGCAGTGGCTGCTCGATCCGGGCGATCCGCTGTTCACGGTGGTCGGTGGCACGGCGGCGAAGCGCCGCCAGGTGGACGCTTTCCTGCGGGCGCTGGCCGCGACCCTGCCGGACGAGCTGCCCGCGGAGCTGCGGGTGGTGGACCTGGGCTGCGGCAACGCGTATCTGACGTTCGCGGCCTACCGGTTCCTGGCCGACCGCGGCGTCAAGGTCCGGGTCGTGGGGGTCGACGTGCGTGAGGACCAGAGGGTACGCAACAGCGCCGTCGCCGAGCAGCTGGGCTGCGCCGATGCGGTGACCTTCGTGGCCGGCACGATCGAGGACGCTGTCGTGGCGGAGGCGCCGGATCTCGTGCTGGCGCTGCACGCGTGCGACACCGCGACGGACCAGGCGCTGGCCCGGGCGGTGCACTGGGACGCGAAGTGGGTGCTGGCGGCCCCGTGCTGCCACCACGACATCGCGGCCCAACTCAAGGGCAACCCCGCCCCGGCACCGTACGGGGAGCTGACCCGGCACGCGATCCTGCGGGAGCGGTTCGCGGACGTGCTGACGGATTCGTTGCGTTCCGCGCTGCTGCGGCTGCACGGTTACCGGGTGGAGGTCGTCGAGTTCGTGGACTCGGCGCACACGCCCCGGAACCTGCTGCTGCGGGCCAGGCTGACCGGCGCACCCCCGACCGACGATCAGCGCGCCGAGTACGACGCGCTGACCAGCCAGTGGGGCGTGACGCCGGCGTTGGAGAAGCTGCTCACCTGACGACAGTGGTGAACGCGGCGGTGTGCACCTGGCCCGCGACCTGGAAGTCGAAGAACATCCGATAGCGGCCGGGCCCGGGAGCGGTGAGCCAGAACTTGACCGCGCCGTCGACGGGTCGCGCCTCCGGGTGGACGTGCACATAGCCGACGTCACCCTCACGCAGCACGACCAGGTGACCGAACGCGCCCAGGTACGGCTCGAGCGTCGCGGGCTTGCCGTCCGGGCTGGTCACGGTCATCAGCAGTGGCTGGGTTGCGGTTGTCCGGGGCGTACCGGCGTACGAGATGACGAAGCCGTCAGTGGCCGCCCGGGTGACCGGCGCGGGTAGCGCGACCGGCCGGTAGTCGCCCGCGACCGTCAGGTCGACGCCCAGCCTGACGGGCGTCGGCCGGCCGCCGACGACTGCGGTGAAGTCGGTGATGGCGCGGTAGCTGCCGGGGGCGGTGAGGGCGAGGTCGACGCTCCACGTGCCGTCGGGGGCCATCGTGGGGTGCAGGTGCTGGAAGCCGGTGAGGTCACGGCGGACGAGCACGAAGTGCAGCGGCTTGTCGTGCACGACAGCGTAGGTGGTGATCGGCGCACCGCCGGGCCCGGTGATCCGGAACCTGTACGACTGGGCAGGGGCGGCCTTGAGCGAGGTGGCGTCGGGCACGAGGGTCAGCCCGGCGGAGGTGATCGCCAGGCCGCCGATAGCTTCGGCGGGGGCCGGTTGGGCGTTGGTACTGCCGCCGTTGTGGACGTGCGGCGCCGTGCCGGTGTCGTCGTGGGGGGCGGTTCCCGCTACGCCGGTGTCGAGGGCGGCGGAGGTGGCCTGCACCCGCTCGGCGGAGTTGCTGAGACGGCCGAGACCGTACCCCGCGAAGAGAACCACCACGATGACCGCGGCGAACGCCGCCCGTCGGAAGCCGGCCTGATCGGGCGTGGGCTGCCCGGCAGCTGCGTCGTCGGTGTGCCCCTGGGCTGCCGCCGCCGAGGCTCCCGCAGGGTGCTCGTCTTCCTGCGGCGCAGACTGTCCTGCAGTCTGCGCGTCAGGCATCAGCAAGCTCGTAGCCGGCCTCGTCAACAGCGGCACGAACCTCATCAGCGGCAAGCGGAGCGGCGCTCGTGACGGTGACAGCGCCGGATGCGAGGTCGACCTGGACCGCGTCGACGCCGGGCAGCTCGGAGATCTCGCTGGTGACGGCCTTGACGCAGTGCTCACAGGTCATCCCGGTCACGGTGTACGTGCTGGTGACAGCCATGGTCGTTCCCTTCTCGGGCCCTCGGCCCACGTATCTTCGCGGAAGCTCTTCCCGTGATCCGCTTCGTGCTCGGTCGGGCTCCGCTCAGGACCGGACCAGGCGCGCGATGGCATCCGAAGCTTCTTTGACCTTGGCACTCGGGTCGCCGGCGCGGGCGGCGTCGACAACGCAGTGGGCAAGGTGATCCTCGAGCAGGCCGACCGCAACGGCGTGCAGGGCGCTCTTCGCCGCGGAGATCTGCGTGAGGACATCGATGCAGTAGGTGTCCTCGTCGACCATCCGCTGCAGGCCGCGGATCTGGCCCTCGATGCGGCGTAGGCGCCCGAGCAGGGCAGCCTTGTCGCCGGAGTACCCGTGCGGTCCGGGATGTTCGTCGTGGTCGGTGGTCATGCCACCCACAATACCCCCCACCCGTATCCAACGCGGCATGCCGTTGGCGTGGCTTTTGTCTCTTTCGGTGTTGCATATCCGGCCACCGTCGTCCGCACGATCATTGTCCCGCTCGGGTCTGTGGCGCCTCCAACCGGGCTCCGACAGCCGCAACCGAGCGCAACGCCATCGGCCGGGATGGCCTTCCCGGGCTGCGCAGAGTGCAGCTGACCTGGCTCGGGAAGGTCAGCCCGCAGTGGCCGGGCGAAGTTGCCAGCCCGCCATGGCGCGGGCGAAAGCAGCCAGCCGCCACGGCTCAGGGAGCCGTCAGCCCGCCGCCGCCCTGCGAAAGCAGCCAGCCTTGGTCGGCCGGAAGCAGCCAGCCACCACCGCCCAGGCGGAAGCCGTCAGCCCGCCACGGCGAGGGCGAGAGGCAGGACCCCGGGCGCGCCGGCTTGCCGGAGCGCTCGGCCTGCCAGGACCATCGTCCAGCCGGAATCCGACATGTCGTCCACCAGCAGGACCGGGCCTTCGAGGTCTCGAAGAGCCTGCGCCATCTCCGGCGGAACAGCAAAGGCGTCATGCAGGGCGAGAACCCGCTGCGCACTGTTTCCCCTCGGCCCACTGTCACCCGTGTGCGTGGAGGTCAGCGTCCCCAGCAGCGGCAACCTGCCCACCGCCGCGATTCGCTCCGCGAGGCTGTCCACCAGCTTCGGTCGACGATGAGAACCGACCGAGACCACCGCCGCCGGACGCTGCGCCCAGGCGTCGTCGCCGTGCGCCCATCCCTTCAAGACCTCGACCACGGCAGCCACCATCTCGTCCGGAGTGGTGCTGTCTGCCGCCTCAGGACCCACCAGGGCTCGCAACCTGTCGCCCCACCCCAGGTCGGACAACCGTCCGACGGCACGGCCCGGCAGGATCTGCTCACTCGGGCCGATCTTGCCCTTCAGCGGAACACCGACGGTCGCCAGGCCGGTCGGCCAGAGCTTCTTCGGTGAGATCTCCACGCCCGCATGGCCGAGGAAGGTCTGCGCCGCAGCCAGCGCCTCGGCCGACACCTCGGCGTCGAACAGCGGGTCGGCACAGTTGTCGCAGCGGCCGCACGGCGTGGCTTCGGGATCGTCGAGGCAGCGGCGCAGGAACTCCATCCGGCAAGCCGTCGTGCCGGCGTACTCGATCATGGTTTTCTGCTCTGCGGTCCTGGCCTCGGCGACCCGGCGCAGGCGCGCGGTGTCGTAGGTCCACGGCTCGCCGGTCGCGAGCCAGCCGCCGCGAGTGCGCCGGACCGCGCCGTCCACGTCGAGGACCTTGAGCATGAGCTCCAGGCGGGTCCGGCGGAGGTCGACGATCGGCTCCAGCGCCGGCGTCGACAGTGGCCGGTCAGGCGACAAGGCGGCGAGCACCGTGCGCACCTGCTCCTCGGGCGGGAACGCAAGGGAGGCGAAGTACCGCCAGATCGCGATGTCCTCCGGGCCTGGCAGCAGGATGACCTCGGCATGCTCCACGGCTCGGCCCGCGCGACCGACCTGCTGGTAGTAGGCGATCGGCGACGGCGGCGCCCCGAGGTGCACGACGAAACCGAGGTCGGGCTTGTCGAAGCCCATCCCGAGCGCGGAGGTGGCCACCAAGGCCTTGATCTTGTTGTCCAGCAGGTCCTGCTCGGCTGCCCGGCGGGCGGAGTCCTCCACCTGTCCCGTGTACGACGCCACGGCGAAGCCCCGTGACCGCAGGAACTCGGCAGTCTCCGTGGCGGCAGCGACCGTCAACGTGTAGACGATGCCGGAGCCCGGCAGCCGGTCGAGGTGGTCCGCGAGCCAGGCCAGCCGGTGCGCCGGATTGGGCAGCTCCAGCGCTGCCAGTCGCAGCGAATCCCGCTCCAGCGATCCGCGCAGCACGAGCGCGTCACCGAGCTGCTCGGCGACGTCAGCGGTCACGCGTGAATTCGCGGTGGCCGTGGTCGCGAGCACGGGTGTGAGGCCCGGCAGACCGGCCAGGAAGGTGCGCAGCCGCCGGTAGTCAGGGCGGAAGTCGTGACCCCAGTCCGACACGCAGTGCGCCTCGTCGACCACCAGCAGGCCGGTGCTCGCGGCCAGGCCGGGCAGCACGTTGTCGCGGAAGTCCGGGTTGTTGAGCCGCTCGGGGCTGATCAGGAGGACGTCGACCTCGCCGGCACGGATCTCGGCGGTGATCTCACTCCACTCGTCGAGGTTGGCCGAGTTGATCGTGCGGGCCCGGATGCCGGCCCTCGCCGCTGCCTCGACCTGGTTGCGCATGAGGGCGAGCAGGGGCGAGACGATGACGGTCGGCCCAGCGGGTGGATCGCCGGGCTCGGCGGTGATGCCGTCGCGCAGGAGGGCGGTGGCCACGAAGTAGACCGCCGACTTGCCCCAGCCCGTGCGCTGCACACAGAGCACCCGCCGCCGATCGACCACGAGGGCCTCAATGGCTCGCCACTGATCCTCTCGCAGCACCGCGTGCTCACCGGCCAGCCGGCGCAGCACCTCCTCGGCGCACTCGCGCACCGCCACCCGTTCGGCTTCGCTCACCGCTGACCGCGTCATCTCCACCACGCCAGCATGTCTACCAGCCGGCACCGACAAGACCCGGGTTATCCACAGGCCAGCTCCGTCGGACTCGTTGTCCACAGGCCGGCGATTGCCGGCGCGGCCGGGCGTCGTGCGCTGCAACCATGGGTGGCATGCGAGAGAGGCTCCGAAAGCTGCACCTCGACGGCCGGGAGTTCGCCTGGAAGGCGGAGATCCGGGCCGCGCCGGGCGCCGACGGCAGACGGCACCGTTACATCCGGGTCCGCGTGTGGGGTGCGGGCAAGAACAGCTGTGTCCTGCAGGCCGACATGACGGAGCTGCCAGTTCCGGCCACGTCGGAGGAGACGACGTATGCCTACCCGAGCGCAGCCATCGTGCGCCGGCTCGTCTCGTGGGGGCTGGAGGCGGGCTGGGCGCCGGAGCAGGTCGGCGGCGTCTTTCGCGTGAGCTCGGCTGTGGGGCCGGCCCTGCCCGGGCTGGGCCTGGTCGATCTGCCGTGACACTCGTTCCTTGACAACTAAATTTGTCGGTGGCAGCGTGGGCGGCATGACGAAGACGATTGCCGAGAAGCTGCAGATCAAGCCGCACACCACGGTGTGGCTGTCGCACGCTGCGCATCTGCCCTTGCTCACACCGATGCCGGAGGGCGTGCGCGAGAGCGACGGGCTCGCGTCGGCGAGCACGGCAGTGCTGTTCGGGGATGATGCCGCGAGTGCTCGCAAGCTCCTCGAGGAGCACGCCGACGATCTCGCCAAACCCGCGGTGCTCTGGATCGCCTATCCGAAGGGCAACAAGGCGGACATCAACCGCGACACGCTCTGGCCGATCGTGGCGGACTTCGACATGCGTCCGAACGGTCAGGTGGCGATCGACGATCGCTGGTCGGCGCTGCGGTTCCGCCCGAACAAGCCAGGTGAGGGCCGCTTCACCGGCGGTTCCCCGAAGTAGCACCAAGGGATTGGCGGGCGGGCGATACGGTCGCGGCCATGTCGGACACTGCTGCTGTTCTTGACCGCTTCCTGGCTGCCTGGTCCCGGCAGGACCTCGCAGGCGTGCTCGACTGCCTGGCCGCGGACGTGGTCTACAGCAATTCCGACGGCAGCGTCGTGCATGGTCGCGAGGCTGTCGGCGCCGTTTTCGCCGAGCAGCTCGACGGCGATCCCGACCTCACGATCGAGCCCGTCGCGGTACGGGGTGAGCGCGGTTTCGGCTATTTCTCGTATCCCGCCGCGGCCGACGGGACCACCTTGCGAGGCATCGACGTCTACACCGTGCGGGACGGGTTGATCGTCGCCAAGGATGTCCTCAGCAAGATCGCCTGAGGTCAGCGGCCCAGCACGGTGCCGCCGTTGACGTTGATGATCTGGCCGGTCACGAAGCTGCCGCCGGGGCCGACCAGCCAGCGCACCGCCTCGGCGATGTCGTCCGGCACGCCCGCCCGCTTGACCAGCGTCGCGGCCACTCGCTGGGCGTGGCCCTCCTCGGTCATCCGGCCGGTGAAGAACTCGCTGTCGGTTACATAACCGGGGGCGATCACGTTCGCGGTGATGCCCTCGGGACCGAGCTGGGTGGCCAGGTCCAGCGCATAGCCGTGCAGGGCCGCCTTGGCCGCCGAGTAGGGGCCGCCGCCGCCACGCTGCGCGGCGATCGAGCTGGTCAGGATGATCCGTCCGCCGGGCCGGCGCAGCAACGGCAGCAGGGCGTCGGTCAGGAGCACCGCGGTCAGGACGTTGGAGTCGAGGTTGGCCCGCCAGCGCGCTGCCAGGCCTTCGGGGGTGGAGTCGTCGCCGGACACGTACGCGCCCGCGTTGTTGACGACCACGTCCACCGGGCGACCGGCGACCGCCTCGACCACCGCGGCGGTCTGGCCGGGAACTGACAAGTCGGCGGTCACCCCCGTCGCTTGGGGGCCGATCCACTTCACCGCGTCGGCCAGCACGTCGGGGCGCCGCCCGACGATGATGACGTCGTAGCCCTCCCCCGCCAGCATTCCCGCTGTCGCCCGGCCGATTCCCGTGCCGCCCCCGCTGACCACCGCAAGCCTCGCCATGCTCCGACTCTAGATGAGCGGCCGGAGGGGCCGGAGCAGCGACCTGATCCACGCTGCGCCGGGTACGTGGTGGTCGTACACGCCGGGGGGTGAGGAAGCGGCGGCGCCGGGGTGATGGGCCGGCGCCGCCGTTCAGTCAGGCGTTCTCCGGGGCAGCGGAGCGCAAGGTTCGACGTGCCGGTCCCAGTGCCCGCCAGGCCAGCAGCATGATCATCACCATCGCCACAGCTGCCGTCCAGAACGTCGCGGTGATCCCGTACGCCTGCGCCACCGCCCCGCCCAGCAACGAGCCCAACGCCGCCCCGCCCAGGTCGAGCAGGGAATACACGCCGCCCACCCGCCCGTAGAGCACCGCGGGGATCGAGCGCTGCCGCAGCGTCGTCACCACATTTCCCCAGACCGCGGCGTGGACGCTGAACACCACGATCATCGCCGCCGCGATCCACGGCGTACGGGTCAGGGCCAGCGTCGCGTGCAGCGCCACTTCCACGAGCAGGCCGGCTCGCAGCAGTGCCGTTGCGCCGACAGTGCGGAGCAGGGCCGGAGTTGTCACCGTTCCGGCCAGGCCGCCGACCGCGAACGCCGTCAGCAGTACGCCGTAGCCCAGTTGGCTCAGGCCGAGCCTCTCGAAGGCGTACAGCACGAAGATGGCGAAGGCGGCGCAGAAGACCACGTTGCCGAACGCCATCGTCATCGCGAGGGCGCGCAGCAGGCGGTGTCGCCACAGCCATCGGATTCCCTCCGCGATGTCCATCCGGAGCGGCCTGCGGGGCCGGGGTTCCGGGGCCGGGATGCCACCGATGCCGGCGACCAGCGCAGCCGATGCGGCGAACGACAACGCGTTCACCCCGAACGGCCCCGCCGCGGCCACCACGAACAGCCAGGCACCCAGCGGTTTCGCCGCGAACTGGTTGAGCACCGTGAACGTCGCACCGAGCCAGGCGTTCGCCGTCGGCAGCCTCTCGGCCGGCACCAGCGCCGGGACGAACGCCGACGCCGCCGTGTCCGCCAGCGTCTCCCCCGTGCCGAGCACGAAGAAGACCGCATAGATCAGCGGTACGGTCACCACGTGGCAGGCCACCGCCGCCACCAGCGTGGCCATCGCAGCCGCGCGGATCAGGTTGACCGTCACCACCAGGCGGCGGCGGTCGAGTCTGTCCGCCCAAGCCCCGCTGATCAGGGCGAAGAGCAACCACGGCAGTTGCTGGGCGAAGACGGCTCCGGCCACTGCCGCCGGTTCGGTGGTGATCGAGGCGACCAGCAGCGGACCGGCCGCCATCGTGACGCCGTCGCCGAGGTTGGAGACCGCGCTCGCGGTCCAGAGTTTGCTGAAGTCCGCGCCGAGGCGCGGTAGAAGGGCACGCAACATTGCTCCTCAAGACAGGGGTGACGGTCGACGACCGCCCCGTGCGAGGAGCTACGGGCCGCGGGAGACTAAGCGGCGCGTCCTCGCGTCGGGGCGAAGACCGTTGCCATGTCGAGTTGCATCACGCACCCTTTCTGTCGGCTGGTAAGGCACTCTAGATCGAAACGGGGAGGTATGGGTGCGGGGTCGTTCGCCGTGGCAGTACCCGGCCCGGATCGTGCCCATCGCGTTCCTCGGCGCCATCGCTGTGGGTACCGCGCTGATGATGCTGCCGGCCGCACGAGCCGAGCCCGGGCATGCGCCGTTCGTGACCGCGCTGTTCACCGCGACCTCCGCCGTCTGCGTCACCGGGCTGGCCGTGGTGGACACGCCGAGCTACTGGTCCGGCTTCGGCGAGGTGCTGCTCACCGTGCTGTCGCAGATCGGCGGCTTCGGGATCATGACCCTCGCCACGCTGCTCAGCCTGCTGGTGTCGCGGCGGCTCGGGTTGCGCAGCCGGCTCCTGGCCCAGGCCGAGAGCGCCGGGCTGTTCAGCGGCAACGTCGGCGGCGTGCTCGTCCGCGTCGCGATCGTCATGTTCGCCTCCGAGGCCGTCATCAGCGTCGTGCTCACGTTGCGGTTCTGGCTGGCGTACGACTATCCGTTCGGCCGGGCTGTGTGGGAGGCCGTCTTCCACGCCGTGCAGGCCTTCAACAACGCCGGCTTCGCGCTCTACCCGGACAGCCTGACGCGGTTCGTCGGCGACTGGTGGATCTGCGTCCCCGTGACGCTCGGCGTGCTGACCGGCTCGATCGGCTTTCCTGTGCTGTTCGAGCTGGCACGGGAGTGGCGTACCCCCGGCTTCTGGTCCACCCACACGCGGCTGACGGTGTGGGGCACCGTACTGCTCAGCGGCATCGGCTTCCTGGTCTTCCTGACGTTCGAGTGGACCAATCCGCAGACCCTCGGCCCGCTCGGCACGCCCACCAAGATCCTGGCCGCGTTCACCCAGGACGTGATGACGCGGTCGGGCGGCTTCAACAGCATCGACCTCGGCAAGATGAACACCGAGACCATCGCCGTCACCAACGGCATGATGTTCATCGGCGGCGGCAGCGCCAGCACCGCCGGCGGCATCAGAGTCACCACGTTCCTGCTGCTGGCGTTCGTGATCTGGGCGGAGATCCGGGGTGAGCCCGACGTGGTGATCCGCAAGCGGCGGATCGCCGAGGAGACCCAGCGGCAGGCCATCACCGTCGCGCTGCTCGGCGTCGCCCTGGTCGCCGGCGGCACGTTGGCGCTGATCGGGCTGACCGACCACGTGCCGTTCGACCGGGCACTGTTCGAAGTGACCTCGGCGTTCGCCACGGTCGGGCTCAGCACCGGCATCACACCCACGCTGCCGCCGTCCGCCCAGTTCCTGCTGACCGTCCTGATGTATGTCGGCCGCGTCGGCACGATCGCCGTGGGAACGGCCATCGCGCTGAACACCCGCCGCCGGCTCTACCGCTACCCGGAGGAGCGACCCCTAGTTGGCTGACAGAAGACTCACCGCGAGCCCCGACAACGTGGTTGTCGTCGGGCTGGGTCGCTTCGGCGGGCAGGTCGCCGCGTCGCTGGTCAACCTCGGTCACGAGGTGCTCGGCATCGACGCCGACCCGCACATCGTGCAGGACTGGTCCGACCGGCTCACCCAGGTCGTCGAGGCCGACTCCACCGACACCGAGGCGTTGCGCCAGCTCGGCGTGCAGGAGTTCGCCCGGGCCGTGGTCGGCATCGGCACGAACCTCGAGGCCAGCGTGCTGACCGTGCTGACGCTGGCGGAGATCGGCGTGCCGGAGATCTGGGCCAAGGCGATCAGCACCAAACACGGCAAGATCCTGTCCTCGGTCGGTGCCCGGCACGTCATCTACCCCGAGGCGGAGATGGGCGAGCGGGTCGCGCACCTGATCACCGGCCAGATGCTGGACTACATCGAGTTCGACGACGGCTTCGCCATCGCGAAGGTGCGGGCACCGAAGGAAGCGATCGGCCGCACGCTGGCCGACATCGGCCTGCGCAGCAAGTGGGGCGTGACGGTGGTCGGCACCAAACTGCCCGGCGAGGACTTCACGTACGCGCGACCCGAGACGGTCGTGCCGCCGGGCTGCATCCTGATCGTGGCCGGCGACACGACCAAGGTGGAACAGTTCGCCGCGGTGACCTGAGCCGAACCACAACTGCGGGGATCGGAGGCCGGGACCCTCAGACCGTGACTGAGAAGCCTGACTTCTTCTCCGGCGCCTTGGCCGGGGGCTTGCTGCTCTTCGCGGGCGCGGGAGCCGGCGCCTTCTTCTTACGCGGCGACGGCTTCTTCCGCACGTCCTCCGACGCCGGCATCCCCCCGGAAATCTCCGCCGAAGGAGCCGCTGCCCCCACCGCCCCGAGCACCTCAGCCTGGCAAGCCTTACCGTTCAGCATGAACGCCACCGGCAGCGGATTGTTGACCCGATAACTTCCGCTCAACGTCACACTCGCCGACCGCCCGGGGCGCAGCGTCGTCCCGTTCCTGGCCCGCAGCACCAGCTTCCGCCCGCGCTGGGTGAGCCGTTTCGGCGCGTCGGTGAGCCGCTGACCACCGGCGAAGCTGAACTCCAGCGACCACTCCGACAGCACGTGCTCCCCGGTGTTGACCACGGTCACCTGGGCGCCGAAGTCCGAGCCGGAGTCGCGCTGCACGCGGTAGCGGACCTTGCAGCCCGTACCGTGCGGGACCACCGCCCCCGGCCCGGCGCCGGCCGCCGCTGCTTGGGCGGTGCCGACGTCGACCGGCTCGCGGGTCGACGACCAGATCAGGCCGACCGTCGCCGTCAGAATGATCGTCGCGACGCCCGCCTGAATGCGGTGCCGCCCAGCCAGCACCGCCTCCGTCAGCCGTGCCCCCGGCACCAAATCGGGCAGCGCCCCACCGGCGCGCAGCAGACCATCGGCGCGGAACAGCCCACCGCCCAGCGGTTGCGGACCGCCGAGCCGCAACGCCCGGGCCACCCGCAGACCAGCACGGACCCGCAGCCCGGGCGCCCGGGCCGGCCGTGGCATCGGATGCGGTGACGGGCGCAGACCGGACGCGGGCGCATCAACCGCGATGATCGGCTGAAGCCCGACCAGCGCCGCCAGTTCAGCGGCGACCACGGCCGCGCCCGGCCGGTCCTCCGGCTGCTTGGCCAGGCAGCGCAGGCACAGATCAGCGACCTGCGCCGGCATTCCGGGCAGCGACGGTACGGGCTCCGGATCAGCGAACAGGTGCGCCCGCAACGCCTGCGTGGTGTTCCCCGCCGGCCACGGCAGCCGCCCGGTGAGTGTCCGGTACAGCAGCAGCCCCAGGGCGTACACGTCGGCGGCGGGCGAGACGTGGCCGCCGGCGAGCCGTTCCGGGGCCAGGTACGCCGGGGTGCCCAGCAGGCTGCCGTCCGGTGCGGCGTCCTGCTGCCCGATCAGCGCCGAGATGCCGAAGTCGACGACCTTCGCCCCCGCGCCGGTGAGCATCACGTTCGCCGGGGTCACGTCGCGGTGCACCACGCCCCGGGCGTGCGCTGTGGCCAGGGCCGATGCCACCTCGGCCGCGATCACCACCGCGTCGCGCCAGGGCAGCGGGCCTTGCCGGCTCAGCCGGGCGGTGACCGACTCGCCCTCGTTGAGTTCCATCACCACGTACGGGACCGTGCGGTGCTCGTCCAGCGAGGATTCCCCGAAGTCGAACACGCCGGTGATGTGCGGGTGGCACAGCCGGGCCGCGGCCAGCGCCTCCAGCCGCAGCCGGTCGCGGAACGTCGAGTCGCCGGCGAGCTGCGGCGACAGCACCTTGACGGCGACGGCCCGGCCCAGCACCTGGTCGTGGCCCCGCCACACGACGGACATGCCGCCGGTGCCGAGCCGTTCGATCAGGCGGTACCGGTCGCCGACGAGGCTGCCCTGTCCCCCGGTCGCCAGCCAACCCATGTGCCGATTGTGGCCCGAGGGACGCCCCGCTCACCGGGGGTCGGCGGAATCCGGAAAGCCGCCCGGCGTGCTCTGACCAGCACATCGCTCTTTGTCCGGAATAACCCCGACGCCACCCGGCCAGCAGCCGATCCACCACCGCGAAGCCGCCGGCCGGCACCCCGACCCCGCGCCACCCGGCCAGCAGCCGACCCACAGGCGCGAAGCCGCCCGCCGGCACCTCGGACCGCCTCACCCGGCCAGGAGCTGATCCACTGGTGCGAAGTCGTCGGTCAGCACGCGGGCGTCGTCGATGAAATCCGCCAGCGGCCGGCCCGACAGCAGCTGCACCGGCTCGTCCACCAGGTCGAGGTGGTTGCGCAGTTCGTCCAGGGCCAGCGGCGACTTCGACGCGACGATGACGAAGTTCGAGCCGGTCTCGCCGTCGAGGGCGGCCTGCGGGGCGACCAGGGCCACGTGCGGGAAGACGTCCGCCACCGTGGCCAGCTCGGCCCGGATGAAACGGTTCGGCGGGTAGTCGATGACGTTCTGCGCGTACACCCCGTCGGTGCGCAGGACGCGGGCGATGTCGGCGGCCATCTCCCGGGTCGCGAGGTGCCACGGGACCACCAGGTGGCCGAACGCGTCGCCGACCACTACGTCGTACCCCTGGCTCCGCTGCTCGGCCAGACCGACCCGCGCGTCGCCGACGCGGACCCGCAGGTTCGGCCCGGTGCGCAGGCCCAGCTCGCGCTTGTCCAGGTCGACCAGGCCGCCGTCGAGCTCCAGGACGAGCTGGTCGCTGCCGGGGCGCGTCCGCGACACGTACGCCGGAACGGTGAACCCGCCCCCACCCAGGTGCAGCGCATTGATCGGGGCACCGCCGGCCCGGACGACGTCGACCACCGCACCGATCCACTGCACGTACGCGAACTCGAGGTGAGTCGGGTCGTTCAGGTCGACGTACGAGTGCCGCGCCGAGTTCAAGATCAGCGTCCGCCCACCGGCCACGCCGGGATCGGCGTCCACCCGCGCGCAGTGATAGGCGGTCTCGATGTCGCAGGGCGTCGGCGCGGTGGCACCCAGCCCGGCCCCGAACAGCCCGATGGTGACCACGACGGCCCGGGTCCGCGGCTTGCCCGGCAGCTTCAGCTCCGGGTTGTTGCGGTGCAGCCACCAGCCCAGCCCGAAGCCGGCCACGGCCAGCACGCCGGCCAGGGTCAGCACGATCCAGCTGCTGGGCACCGCGGCGACGAGGACGAAGCCCGTGCCCAGCGTCGCGGTGATCGCGCCGAGCGTGCCGAAGCTGGACAGCCGGCCCACCACCTCGCCGGTCCGGCGCAGGTCGCCGAGCTGCAGCTTCACCGTCAGCGGGGTGATCGCGGCGAGCAGGAACGCGGGCAGGAAGACGGCCAGCACGGCCAGCAGCAGCACCGCCGGCGCCGACCCGCCGCGCAGCAGCTCACCACCCCAGCGGACCAGCGGCAGGGTGATCGCCGTGCCGATCGCGGCCAGCAACAGCGCGGGGGCGAGCAAGAGCCGGGGGTCGAACTTGTCGGCGAGCCGGCCGCCGAGCCACGTGCCGTACGCGATGGCGGCCAGCGAGATCCCGATCACCGAGCTGCTGACCTGCAGGGTCACCCCGACGTAGGGGCCGACGAGCCGCAGCGCCACGATCTCCAGGACCAGCACGGCGCCGCTGGCGAAGAACACCAGAGCGGTGGCCAGTCCGGACGGCAGGGCACGCGGGGCGGAGGTCTCCATCGCGCGGATGCTACCGGCGTGCGCCTGTCAGATGACTGATAGGTGCACGTGGTTGGTGTGGGTGGCCGACGGTCCTCCGGAGCCGCTGTAGGCGCGCCAGCCGGTGCCCGGATGCCAGATCTGGCGGTACCAGATCACGTACAGCACGCCGAGGCGCGAGGCGTTCTTCACGAAGTACGCCGCCAGGTTGTTGCCGTACGTGCGGTCGCCGCCCGAGGCGTTCACGTTCTCGAAGCCGCTGGAGGCCGCGGAGAAGTCACAGGCTCGGCCCTTGGGGTGCTCACCGGAGGAACGCTGACTGAAGCAACCCGTGTACCGCTTGAAGCCCGCGGCCCGGGCCTGCTGGTACGCGTTCAGCGTCCGCGGCGTGATGCACCCGCCGCCGCCCGGGGACGGGTCGCTGACCGAGCAGGACTCCTTGGGCCAGGAGCCGTCGGAGTTGCGCGCAGCCGGCTTGGCCAGCGGCGAATTGGCGTTGATGAAGCCGCTGCGCGACGCGCCGCCGCCGGCGATGGCCAGCGCCTGCTCGGCTTGCTGCTTCTTCTTGGCCATGACCGTGACCTGCTTCTGCTGCTCCTTGATCTCCAGGTCGATGGCCTGCTTGGCCCGCTGGGTGGTCTCCAGCGCCTCCCGGTAACCGGTCAGGGCCTTGCCGTCGACCTGGGCCATCTGGTCCAGGCGCAGCGCGCGTTCCATGAACGTGTCCGGCGACGAGGCGTTCAGCAGCAGAGTCATGGTGTTGAAGCGGCCCTGCCGGTATGCGCGGTTGGCGACCTCGCTGACCCGGCCCTGCAGCTCGGTGGTCCGCTGCTTGGCCTGGGCCAGCGTGACGGTGAGCTGCTTCTGCCGCTTCTTGGAATTCTCGAGCTTGTTCTTGGCTTCGATGTGTCCCTTGGCCGCGGACTCGAGCGCCGACCGCAGGGACTTGGTGCCGCCCTCCTCGTCCGGATCCGCGTGCGCGGCCGGGGCGGCGACGAGCAGCACCGCGAGGGCAGCGAAAATGGCCAGGACAGGCTGGAGCCGGCGCAGGAGAGTCGCCGCCACGGTCTACCTCCCAAGTCGTGAGCGCGGTGACTCTACCGCGCCGCACGTCGAAACGGCAGCGCGCTCACGTCGACGAATATCCACCGTCGACGAAGAGTGTCTGGCCGGTCACGGCAGCGCTAGCGGCACTCGCCAGATACACCGCGCATCCGGCGAAATCGGTCGGCAGCCCGTTCCGGCCGATCATCGTGCGCCGGGCGTGCGCGGCGACCTTCTCCGGGTCGGCGAAGACCGGCTCGGTCAGCGGCGTGTGCACCACGCCGGGGGCGACCGCGTTGCAGCAGACGCCCCGGGCCGACCACGCCTCGGCCTGCGAGCGGGTCAGGGCGACCAGGCCGGCCTTCGAGACGCCGTAGGCGCCGCTGTTGCCGTACGCGCGGAAGGCCTGCTGCGAGACCACGTTGATGATCCGGCCCCAGCCGCGCTCGGCCATCGCGGGCCCGAAGCGCTGCCCGAGCAGGAAAGGCGCGGTCAGGTTGGCGGCCATGGTGACGTCCCAGTCGTCGTCGGTCAGCGCGTCCATGGGCGGGCGCCGGTTCACCGCCGCCGCGTTGACGAGGATGTCCGGTTCCCCGTACCGGGTGATGATCGTGTCGATCGCGGCCGGCAGCGCCGCCCGGTCGGCGAGATCCGCCGGGACCGCGCCGGCCTCGACACCGTCGGCGGCCAGCTCGCGGATCGTCTCGGCCAGCGGCTCCGGACGCCGGGCGACCAGCACGACGCGGGCGCCGGCGCCGCCCAGCGCGCCGGCCATGGCCCGGCCGATCCCGGAACTGCCGCCGGTCACGACAGCGGTCCGGCCGGTCAGACCGAAAAGCTCAGACAGGTACGCAGACATGCGGGCACCCCAATGTCCGGAGGATGACGCTAGGCGAACAGCGCAGAGTGCGCCGTACGCCAGATGTCCTCGTTGGCCGCCACCAGCAGGCCGCGTTCGGAGTCGGTCGGCCGGTACGCCGAGCCGTCGAGGTGCAGCACCGTGCCACCGGCCTCGCGCACGATCAGCGAGCCCGGCACGTGGTCCCAGGGCAGGATCCGCCAGAAGGTGGCGAACTGCTGCTCGTCGGAGACGACCGCCGGATATTCGTAGCCCGCGCAGTGGTGGCCGCCGGTCACCGTGCCCAGCGTGGCGATCCGCCGTTCGATCCGCTCGCGCAGGTCGTCGGGGAAGTAGTTGCGCGACAACGAACCGGTCAGCCCGGCCGCACCCGGATCGTCGGTGCGGGTCTTGACCCGCAGCCCGTCGATGAACGTGCCGCTGCCCGCCTCCGCGACCGTCATCCGGTCGGCGACCACGTCGAGGATCCAGGACGCGGCCGGCTCCCCGTCGCGCAGCAACGCGACCATCACGGCGAACGGCGTCTTGCCGGCCGCGAAGTTGTTGGTGCCGTCGACCGGGTCGACGATCCAGACCGCGCCCGAGTCACCGACCCGGGCCAGCACGCCGGGGTCGGCCGCCACCGCTTCCTCGCCGACGACCTGCGAGCCGGGCAGCAGCGCGGTGAGGCCGGCGGTCAGTGCCCGTTCCGACTCCTGGTCGGCGATGGTGACCAGGTCACCGGGCGACTTCTGCTGGATCTCGGCGTCGCTCAGATGCCGCCACCGGGGCAGCACGATGGTCTGCGCCACCTCCCGGACCAGGGTGGTGACCTCGTCGATCAGGTCGTCACGCACGCGGCGGCAACTTCACGACGCTGACGAAGAACTCGTCGATCTGCCGGATCACCGAGATGAACCGGTCGAAGTCGACCGGCTTGGTGACGTAGGCGTTGGCGTGCAACTGGTAGCTGCGCAGGATGTCCTCGTCGGCGGCCGAGGTGGTCAGCACCACCACCGGGATGCGGCAGAGGTCGTCGTCCTTCTTGATCTCCTCGAGCACCTCCCGGCCGTCGCGGCGGGGCAGGTTGAGGTCGAGCAGGATCAGGTCGGGCCGCAGCGCACCCTCGTACGCGCCTTGGCGGCGCAGGTAGGACAGCGCCTCGGCGCCGTCGGACACCACGGTCAGCCGGTTGCGGACCTTGTGCTCCTCGAACGCCTCCTGCGTCATGAGCACGTCGCCCGGGTCGTCCTCGACGAGCAGCACCTCGATGGGTGTGCCGTCCTGCCGAACCGCACCCGTCATGAGAAGCCTCCTTCAGCACGTTCCGGCGTCATGCCGCGACCTCATCCTGTTTCCGGGGTTCCGCCACCGGCACCCCGGCGAGCAGCGGCAACGTGAAGTAGATCGACGTGCCCTCGGTCACCTCGAGGTCGAGCCAGATCCGTCCGCCATGGTATTCGACGATCTTCTTGACGATGGCCAGCCCGATGCCGGTGCCCTCGTACGCGTCCCGCGCGTGCAGCCGCTGGAAGATGACGAAGACCTTGTCGGCGAACTCGGGCTCGATGCCGATCCCGTTGTCCCGGACGTTGATCTGCCACTCCTCTTCCAGCCGCTCGGCCGTGACCCGGATCACCGGGGCGACGTCGGGGCGGCGGAACTTCAGCGAGTTGCCGATCAGGTTGACGAAGAGTGTGGTGAGCAGCGGCTCCTCGCCCTCCACGGTGGGCAGGTCGGTCCAGACGATCTCGGCGTCGTCCCCGGCCCGGGCCTCCAGCTGCGACTTCACCTCGGTCAGCACCCGGTCCAGGTCCACGTCGGTGAAGCCCGCGGTGAGCCGGCCGATCCGGGAGAACGCCAGCAGGTCGTTGATCAGGCGCTGCATCCGCTGCGCGCCGTCGACCGCGAAGGCGATGTACTGGTCCGCGCGCTCGTCCATCTGACCCGCGTACCGGCGCTGGAGCAGCTGGCAGAAGCTGGCCACCTTGCGCAGCGGCTCCTGCAGGTCGTGCGAGGCCACGTAGGCGAACTGCTCGAGGTCGCGGTTGGACCGGGTCAGCTCCTCGGCCTGCTGCTTGAGCTGGTCGTTGACCCATTCGATCTGCTCGCGGGCCTCGCGCACCTCGGTCAGCTCGCTGGCGATCTGCCGGCGCATCCCGTCCACGTCGGCGGCCAGGGTGCGCAGCTCGGGCGAGCCGCGGCTGGTGATCTGCTTGTCGTAGTCGCCGCGGGCCACCTCGCGGACCTGCTCGGCCAACTCGGTCACCGGCCGGCTGACCAGGCGGTCGAGCAGCAGGAACAGCACCGCACCGGCCAGGATGACGACCACCGCGGCGAAGATCTCCAGCGCCACCAGCACCGTGCCGGTGCGCTTGGCCGCCGTGGCCGACTGGTTGCGGACCACCAGGATGTCCTGCTGGAGGTCCTTGACCGCGCCCCGCAACGCGTCGAACTGCCTGGTGTCCGCCCGGTCGATCAGGACCTGTCCGGCCTCGGGGCCTTCGTCGCGCACAGCGTTGATCACCGGCTCCGCGACGGTCGACCGCCACTCGTCCGCGCGCTGCTGCACGCGCTGCAGCGAGGCGCGCACGGCCGGGTCACCGTCGGGGCCGTTCAGCCGGGCGATCTCGTCCAGCAGCTGCCGCTGGGCGGCGAGGCCGTCGTTGTACGGCTTGAGGTTGTTCTGCTCGCCGCTGATCGCGTACCCGCGGATGCCGGTCTCCTGATTGACCACCGCGGTGTTGAGGCTCTCGCCGGAGGCCCGCATCGGGCCGGTCTTGTTCAGGATGTTGTCGATGTGCTCGTTGCTGTCCGCGGCGGTGATCGCCGCGAAGACGCCGAGGATCGTCAGCAGCAGCGCGACGGTCACCGACAGGGCGACCACCCGGCGGCGCAGCGTCCAGGTGCGCAGGTCGAGCAGGCTCATCGGCCGCCGCCCCGGGAGATCAGCAGCATCGCCACGTCGTCGGCGAGCGGGCCGCCGTTGCCCTGCTCGGCCCGGCCCACCAGCCACGCCGGGAGCGCCGCCAGCGGCACCTGGGTGGCGGCGGGCTCGGCGAGCACGCCGCACAGCCCGTCCACGTCGAGACGTTCGTTGCCCACGCCGGTGTGCCCCTCGATCAGTCCGTCGGTGTACATCAGCAGAGACCAGTCGTCGCCGGAGAGCTCCACGTCGGTCGCGGGCGTGGGGGTCGGCTTGACGCCCAGCACGATGCCGCGGCGCGCGGCCACCGGCTCGGCCCGGCCGTTCTTGAGCAGCACCGGCGGCGGATGCCCGGCCAGCCGCACGGTGGCCCGGTTGGCGCTCAGGTCGAGGACCACCGACGCGACCGTGGCGAAAACCTCACGGGCGCGCCGCTCGCTCATCAGCACCTGCTCCAGAGCGCCCAGGATCTGATCCTCCGGCACCCCGCCGAGCACCAGCGCCCGCCACGCCACCCGCAGCTCGACGCCGAGGGCGGCCTCGTCCACGCTGTGCCCGCACACGTCACCGACGATGACGTGCAGGCGGTCGGGGCCGACCTGCACCACGTCGAAGAAGTCGCCGCCGAGCAGGCCCATCGCCCGCCCCGAGCGGTAGAACGTGTGCACCTCGACCTCGGTGGTCTGCATCAGCGGCTGGGGCAGCAGGCCGCGTTCGAGCCGGGCCGACTCGGCCTGGCGCAGCTCCACCTCACGCAGCCGCTGGGTGTTCTCGTCGGCGCGCTTGCGCTCGACCGCGTAGCGCAGGGCGCGGACCAGCAGCACCCCGTCGACCTGGCCCTTGACCAGGTAGTCCTGGGCGCCCTCGGCGACCGCCGCGACCCCCAGGTGCTCGTCGGAGCGGCCGGTCAGCACACAGACCGCGGCGCTGCCGGCCACCGCGAGCAGCTTGCGCAGCCCGTCGATGCCCTCGGCGTCGGGCAGCCCCAGGTCCAGCAGGACGCACTGCACGCCGCGCATCATCGGCCGGGCCTCGCGCAGACTGGTCGCCACCCGCAGGTCGAACAGCGCACCCGCCTCGGCGAGCAGCTCCTTGACGAGGAAGGCGTCGCCCTCGTCGTCCTCGACCAGCAGGATGCGCAGCCGTTCGGGGGCCTTCAACGCCGCCGGCGGTGCTGTGAGAGCGCGTTCGCTCACCACGCCACCCCGCACGACGGGGTGCGCGCAACGGCGGCTCCGGCGCGGTGGGAACGCTTGATGGCTCGACTCCTTCGGGCGTGACCCGCTGATAGTCCACCACCGGCTGCGGACGCACAACACCGGACACCCACGGCTGCGGTGCGGCTCACGCCGGCGGCCCGTACGACTGGTCCTCGGCCACCCGGCGGGCGTGCTCGGCGATGACCTGGCCCAGGATCCCGTGCAGCCGGCCGCAGTCGCCGCAGTGCAGGTTCTCATCGAGCCGGCGGCTGCCGCAGCCGGTGCAGGTGCCCCGGTCGGCGGGATCCCGGTACGCCTCCAGGGCCCGGCACATGGCCCGCACGACATGGTCGCTGATCTGGAACGTCGCCTCCCCGAGCGCGGTACGCAGGCCGAGCACGGCGACGGGACCGGCCTCGGGCGCCGGGTCGTAGCAGGCGACCCGGTCGATGAACTCGGCGAACACGGCAGGGGGGTCGAGCGGGGCGGTCACCGCACAAAGTTATGTCACCGCCTCGAAAGATCCACGGGGTACCCGGGCGGGGCCGCAGCGGCTTAGATGGCATCCGACACCGTCGTCGAGGAGGTTCCCGTGGGCGTACCCCGGATCGAGGCCGCGTCCCGGGCCCTGACCCGCCCCACCCACCGGGCGGCCGCGGCGCTGGTCGCGGTCGTGCTGCTGCTGGTCGTGGCGGTGGCGGCGCTGCAGTCCGTGCGGGCGCCCGCGGCCCGGGGCATCGACGCCCCGGTCGCCGAGTTCAGTGCCGGACGCGCGTTCCAGCAGGTCAGGACGATCGGCGCGCAGCCGCACCCGGCCGGCAGCGCGGCCGCCGGCGCGGTCCGCGAGCACCTCCTGGCCACCCTGCGCGGCCTGGGCCTCGACCCCCAGGTGCAGGAGACGGTGTCGGTGCAGGGCGGCGAGCTGTCGTCGAGCGCGGGCGGGATCGGGCTGGCCCGGCTGGGCAACGTCGTGACGCTGCTGCCGGGCACGGCATCGACCGGCCGGATCTTCCTGGTCGCGCACTACGACTCCGCGCAGACCTCGCTGGGCGGCAACGACGACGGGGCGGGCACGGCGGCGATCCTGGAGACCGCCCGGGCCCTGACCGCCGGGCCGCGGTTGCGCAACGACGTGGTGCTGGTGCTCACGGACGCCGAGGAGGCGTGCATCTGCGGCGCGCAGGCGTTCGTGGACCAGCATCCGCTGGCCCGCGGCGGCGGCGTCGTGCTCAACCTGGAGGCCCGCGGCAGCACCGGCCCGGCGATCATGTTCGAGACCGCGGCTGACAACGCGGCCCTGGCCAGGGTGTACGCGCAAGCGCCGAAGCCGGTGGGCACCTCGTTCGCCGTGGAGGTCTACCGGCTGATGCCCAACGACACCGACTTCACCTCGTTCCGGGAGGCGGGCTTCACCGGTTTCAACAGTGCGTACATCGACGGCGCGGCGGTGTATCACGCACCCACCGACACCCCCGCGGCGATGGATCAGGACAGCCTGCAGCACCTCGGTACGAACGCCCTGGCGCTGACCCGCGAGCTCGGCGGCCGCGACCTGCCCGCGCTGCGCTCCGACGGCGACGCGGTGTACTTCCCGGTGCCCGGCGGCCTGGCCGTCTACCCGGGCGCGCTGACCTGGCCGCTGGCCGCTCTGGCGTTGCTGGCCGTGCTGGCGCTGGCGTGGCTCTCCCGACAGCGCGGGCTGGCCACCGGCGGGCGGCTGGCGGGCGGCTTCGCGGCGGCCCTGGTGCCGCTCATCGCGGCCCCGGTGGTGGCCCAGCTGCTGTGGGCGATGCTGAAACTCATCCGGCCGGGGTACGCCGAACAGCTCATCGACCCGTACCGGCCGTTCTGGTACAGGCTGGCGATCCTGGCTCTGACCGCCACGATCGTCTTCGCCTGGTACGCGCTGCTGCGCCGCCGGCTGGGTCCCGCCGCGCTGGCCGTGGGTGGCCTCGGCTGGCTGGCGGTGCTCGGCCTCGTCCTGGCCGCCCTCGCGCCCGGCGGCTCCTACCTCGCGGCTCTTCCCGCCCTCGCCGGTGCGCTCACGGGCATCGTCGCGGTGCTGCTGCGCGGCTGGTGGTCGGTGACGGCGGTGACCGTCGGCGCGGCTGTCGCGATCGTGGTGCTGCTGCCCACGGTGGTCATGTTCTTCCCGGCCCTGGGCCTGGCCCTGGGCGCGGCCGGCGCGTTCTTCACGACCCTGCTCGCCCTGGCCCTGCTGCCGATCGTGGACCTGCTGCATCCGGAGGCCGGCGGCCAGCGCGGCGTGGTGGCGCTGCGGGCCCGGCGGCTGGGCGGCCTGCCGACGCTGGTGGCGGCGCTCACCGCCGTCGCGTGCGTCGCGGCCGGGCTGGCCGTGGACCGCTTCGACCCGGCCCATCCGTCCCCCACCCACCTGATGTACGCCCTGGACACGGACACCGGCCAGGCCCGCTGGCTGAGCGAGGAGAGCAAGCCGCAGGAGTGGACAGGTCAGTACGTCTCGGGCGAGCGGGCGCCGGTCGTCGACACCCTGCCGGCGTTCGGCCCGGAGGAGGTGTTCAGCGGTCCGGCCCAGCCCGCGCAGCTGCCGGCCCCGACGCTGACCCCGTCGGCCGACACGACGACCGGGGGCCTGCGCACCGTCATCTTCCGGTTGACCCCGCAACGGCCGGTGCGCCTGATCACGCTGCATGTCAACGCGGAGGCGACGGTCAGTGCGGCCACGGTCGCCGGCCGTCCGGTGCCCACGGACCGGAAGGCGGGCGGGCCGTGGGGCTTCGGCTTCGTGTTCCACGCGCCGCCGCCCGACGGCATCGAGGTGAGCCTGACCGTGCCCGCGAGGATCCCGCTGCGGCTGCGGGCGATGGACGCCAGCGACGGGTTGTCCACCCTGCCGGGCTTCCGCCCCCGGCCCGCGGACGTCGGGGTCGTGGGCTCACACAGCTCGGAGATGGCCGCGGTGGCGCACACCTTCACGCTGTGACCCGTTCAGCGGCCGCGCCGGCCCTTGCCCTGCGCCGACTCGAACTTGAAGTGCACGAAGAGCCGGCCCCAGTTGTCGCCGTCCTTCTCGACCCGGTGGTAGAGCTGCTTGATCTCCTTCTGGTCGAGGAAGCGGATCACCTTCTTCTTGAGGGCGCCCGACCCCTTGCCGGGGATGATCTCGACCAGCGTGGCCTTCTTCTGGATGGCCTCGTCGATGACGTCGCGCAGCGCCTTGTCGATCTGGGTGCCCTTGTTGAAGATGTCGTGCAGGTCCAGCTTGATCTTCACGTCTGCGGTCCTCGTCCCTCGTCGTTCTTGCCCAGCCAGGTCTCGACCCGCCGCAGCGCCTCGGTGTAGTCACCGTGATTCTTCATCGCCGCGGCCAGCCGCAGGTGCGGCAGGGCCTCACGAAAGCGGCCGGCCCTTTCGAGGGTCCGGCCGAGGACGTGGTGTGCGTAGTGATCGGAAGGATCGTGCTCGATCAGCGCTCTCAGCTGCGCCTCCGCCCCGCCGAGCTGCGCGGAGTTGAAGTAGGCGCGGGCCAGTAACTGGCGTACGGCCGCGTTGTGCGGCTCGGCCTCGACGATCGGTTCCAGCAGCCGGGCCGCCCCGAGAGGGTCGCCGGACTCGAAGAAGAATGTGGCCCTGCGGTACTCCTCCAGAAGATCCACGACCCCGCTCCCCACGCTCGCACCAGCGGCTGATTTCACCCGCGGCGGAAAACCCAGGCAAAAACGCACTTGAGACAACGCTGGCACAACAATCCCCGAACGGCGAGTGTTCCGTTGGCTCAAGCTTCCCGACAATTCGCCCCATTCCGCAACCCTCGCGGCACAGAATGCCGGGGTGGGGGACTTCCCGCTTCATCTCGTCCAGGCGCCGCGGCGGCACCGGTCCGCGCGCGCCAAGCCGCTGCTGATCGGTGCCGTCACGCTGGTCATGTGCCTGTTCCTGGCCGGCGCGGCAGCACGGCCCGAGCCGCGCTCGGCGGCTTTCGCGATCCCCGGTATGACCGGGATCGGCTCACCGCCCACTGGCACTTCCTGGGCTCCCACACCTCGGGTGACCGGCGGCCTGCGCAGCCTCGCGACCGCCGGTCAGGGCAGCTTCGCGCTGCACACCGCGGGCGGGGACGTCACCTTCCTGCCCGGCGTCAACCTGGGCAGCACCACGCCGGGGCACCAGCCCGGTGAGCTGTCGGTGAGCACCGGGCAGTACCGGACCTGGTTCGCGGCGATGGCCTGGCTCGGCATCCGGGTCGTGCGGATCTACACCATCCATCCGCCGTCCTTCTACACCGAGCTCGTCGCCTACAACCGGGCCAACCCGGACCGGCCGCTCTATCTCATGCAGGGCGTCTATCCGCCGGATGAGTCGTACGTCGAGAAGGACAACCTCTTCGACCGGGCCGTCACGACCGCGTTCCAGCGGGAGATCCGGGACGCCGACAGCGCGGTGCGGGGGCAGCTCACGCGTACGCCGCAGCCGGGGCGGGCCGACGGCACCTGGACCGCCGACGTGACCCCCTGGCTGGCCGGCTGGATCATCGGCGCCGAGCTCGACCCCGTCGCAACCGCCCGCTCCGACGCCCGTAACGCGGACGCTCCCCCGGTCCGCGGCCGGTATGTCCGAAGCACCCCGCAGGCGTCCCCGACCGAGCGCTGGCTGGCCGCGCGGCTGAACGAGCTGGCCACCCTGCAGGCCGCGGCCGGGCTGAGCCAGCCGATCGCCTTCGTCAACTGGCCGACCACCGACCCGCTGCGCCACCCCGAGGAGCCGCTGCCCGAGGAGGACCTGGCCCAGCTCGACGCGAACCACGTGACGGCGACCGCGAAGTGGCCGGCCGGGACCTTCGCCAGCTACCACGCCTACCCGTACTACCCCGACTTCCAGCGGCACGAGCCGGCACTGCTGGCCCACCGGTACGCGGGCCGCGCCGACCCGTACGCGGGCTATGTCGCCGCCCTGAAACGGCACCACGGTGACATGCCCACGCTGATCACCGAGTTCGGCGTACCGTCGGCGCTCGGATCCGCCCACAACGGCCCGCTCGGGCGCAGCCAGGGTGACCACAGCGAGCGGGAGGCCCTGCGGATCGACGCGGAGCTGCTGCGGCTGATCCGCGACGAGGGCCTGGGGGGCGGTTTCCTCTTCGCCTGGACCGACGAGTGGTTCAAGGCCACCTGGAACACCCAGCGGCACCAGGATCGCGAGCGCCGCCAGCTCTGGCACGACGCGCTCACCAACGAGCAGCACTTCGGCCTGATCGCGATGGACGCCGCCGGCTCCCCGGAGGCGAGCACCCAGTATCTGCTGGACGACGAGAACGGGTGGCCGTCGCGGCGGGTCACGGCCCGGGTCGACGAGGCGTACCTGCGGTTGCGGGTCGGGCTCGGCAACCCCGCACCGAGCGCGGTGACCCTCGGCTTCGACGTGCTGCCCGGGCTGACCGGCGAGCCCGCGCCGGGCAGCGCCAACCGCGGCGCCGACGCCGCGTTCTTCCTGGATCTGGTGGCCCGGACCGGCCAGGCGTACCTGCGCCGGGAGCTCGACCCGCTGCCGCTGGACGTCAAGGTCCCGGCGTCGGCCCGCGGGCCGGCGGCGATCGGCTGGCAGCGCTTCGAGCTGATCGTGAACCGGGCCCGGACCGTCCCGGGCACCCGGCAGAGGCTGCCGGCCGAGCTGCAGAACGCCGGGATGCTGCGGTACGGCAGCCCGGACGCGGACAGCCGGGCCCTGTGGGAACGCGACGGCGACGACCTGGTGGTGCGGGTGCCGTGGGCGATGCTCGGTTTCGCGGACCCGTCCCGGCACATGGTGGGCGTACCGGCCGGGCACAAGCTCACCCTGCGGGCCGCGCCGGGGGTCGGGGTCACCGTGTCGGCGACCGGCACCGACCAGACGGCCGGGCCCGTGACCTGGGTGAACTGGAACCGGCCGTATTACACCGAGCGCCTCAAGCAGGGCGCCGAGCAGTTCCGGGACGCCGCTCTGGACACCGCCGGGCCGTGACGCCTCAGGACCGGCGGACGAGCATCGCGGCCAGTCCGCCGCCCAGCAGCAGGGTGCCGAGCGCGATGAGCGCGACCGGGCTGAGCCCGGTGACCGGCAGGCCGCCGCCCGAGCCGGGCAGCACCGAGACGCTCATCCGGCGCGGTTCCGGGGTGTCCGACGGCAGCGGTGCGGCCGCGGCGGGCGTGGCCGTCACGAAGTCGCTGACGGTGATGCCGTCGCCGGTGCGCACGACGACCGCGACGTCGTACTCCCGGTCGTTGCGCAGGCCGGTCAGCTCGCAGGCGCCGGCGCTGGGGACGGTGAGCGTGCAGCCGGCCTCGTAGCCGGCGGTCGTCGCCCAGAAGTAGGCGAACTTCCCGGTGCCGAGGTCGGCGGGCGGCCGCCAGTCGACCCGCAGACCGCCGTCGAGGGCCCGCACCCGGATGCCCGTCGCGGTGCCGGGCGGCCGGGGCAGACCCATCACCGGTACGGGCACAGCACTCTCCGCGGTGCTGCCCGGCCCCAGCTGTCCGTGACCGCCGGCTCCCCAGCAGTACGCGTACCCCCGGGTGTCGAAAGCGCAGCTGTGGTCCTCGCCGGCGTCAAGATCTCGCAAGGCGGGCCCGGCCGCGCGGACCGGCACCGCCCGGTCCCCCGAGCGCCCGTTACCCAGCCGCCCGCCGGCCCCGTCGCCCCAGCAGAACGCCCGGCCGCCCCGGTCCAGCCCGCAGGTGTGCCTGCCGCCCGCGCTGATCTCGCCGAGCGCCACGGTCAAGTCGACGCCGACCGGCTTGCGGATGCCTCCCCGGGCTCCCCAGCAGAAGGCCCGTCCTTCGACCGCCAGAGCACAGGCCTGCGTCCCGCCGACCGTGACCTCGCGGACCCGGCCTCGCAGCGAGACGGCCACCGGTTCGTCCCGGTCACCGCGGCCGCTGGTCCCCAGCTGCCCGTACGCGTCCGACCCCCAGCAGTACGCGGCACCCGCCGCGGTCACCGCACAGGTGGTGTCGCGGCCGGCGGCGATGTCGACCACCGGACCCCGCATGCCGCTGCGCGCGCTGACCCGCACCGGCACCGTCGAGTCGCGCAGCCCGGCCACGCCGAGCTGGCCGTGCGATCCGTCGCCCCAGCACCAGGCGCCGCCCTCGTCGTCCACCGCGCAGGTGTGCCGGGCCCCGGTGGTGATCTCCACCAGGTCGCGGCCGGCCGGGCCGGTCACCGCCACCGGGGTGTCCCGGTCGGCCCGCCCGCCGTCGCCGAGCTGGCCGGCGGAGTCGTCGCCCCAGCAGTGCGCGGCGCCGCGGACGTCGATCGCGCAGGTGTGCGCCTGGCCCGCGTCGACGGCGACCGCCTTGTGCAGCGCGAGCACTGCCTGCCCGATGGTGTGCGGCGCGACGCCGTCACCCAGCTGCCCCGAGGAGTCGTCGCCCCAGCAGTACAGCTCACCGAGGCTGGTGAGGGCGCAGGAATGGGCGCCACCGGCGGCGATCGTGGCAGTGCCGGGGCTAGCGAGGCGGATCGTGTCGGCGTTGATGCCGGGCGGGTACGGCCCCTGCGTGGCCGCCGCCGGGGCCACCGGCAGAACGATGAGGGCGAGAGCCGCGAGGGCACCACCGAGACGACCCAGTCGCAACCGTTCCTCCGCTCTCCCTGGCCGGCACAACGCGGGACATTATGCGGAGTTTTAAGCCTTTAGTCCGTTTCCGACACGCCGCGGACGCACAGGTGCTACACAGGAAGCGGAAAGCCGGCGCAAAGCGTGGCCCGCGACAGTAGGGGCATGACGATGGCGAACGCAGACAGCGGCACGGAGCTCCGGCGGCCCGACGGTGGTCCCGTCCGGGTCCTCGTGGTCGACGACGAGCCCACCCTGGCCGAGCTGCTCTCGATGGCCCTGCGTTACGAAGGCTGGGACGTGCGCAGCGCCGGCGACGGGCAGACCGCCGTCCGGACCGCCCGCGACTTCCGCCCGGACGCCGTCGTGCTCGACATGATGCTGCCCGACATCGACGGCCTGGAGGTGCTGCGCCGGCTGCGCGGCGAATCCCCCGAGGTGCCGGTGCTGTTCCTGACCGCGAAGGACTCGGTCGAGGACCGGATCACCGGCCTGACCGCCGGCGGCGACGACTACGTCACCAAGCCGTTCAGCCTGGAGGAGGTCGTCGCCCGGCTGCGCGGCCTGATGCGCCGGATGGGCCACTCCCCGATGCGGACGGACTCGCAGCTCATCGTCGGCGACCTGAGCCTGGACGAGGACAGCCACGAGGTGCGCCGCGGGGGCGACCTCGTGACACTGACCGCCACGGAGTTCGAGCTCCTGCGCTATCTGATGCGCAACCCGCGCCGGGTGCTGAGCAAGAGCCAGATCCTGGACCGGGTGTGGAACTACGACTTCGGCGGGCAGGCCAACGTGGTGGAGCTGTACATCTCGTACCTGCGCAAGAAGATCGACGCCGGCCGCAACCCGATGATCCACACCATGCGCGGAGCCGGTTATGTCCTCAAGCCCGCGGACTGAGGCCCGCCCGCCGCGGTGGAACCCGGCCGGCTGGCCGCTGCGCACCCGGCTGGTCGCCATCATGATCGCCCTGCTGGTGCTGCTCGGCCTCGTGGTCGGCGCGACCGCCGAGATCTACCTCAGCAAGTCGCTGTACCAGCAGCTCGACTCCAAGCTCGCCGAGACCAACGCACGCAACCATCCCCGGGGTCCCGGCGGTGGCCTCTTCAACACCGACAAGCCCCCGCCCGGCTCCGAGGCCGACTGGATCGTGCTGCGCCTGAACGACAGCGGCGCGCGCACCGGCGGCGGCATCGTCGCCATCGGCGCTGACGCGAACGGCTTCTACGATGACATCTACCAGGAGCTGCCCGCTGCCACCGTGGCCCAGCTGGCCGCCGTGACCCCCGACGACGCCGCCCGCGACATCGATCTCGGTGGCGATCTCGGCGACTATCGCGTGGTCTCCTCCCTGACCGCGGGGGGCGTCAGCATCACCGCGCTGCCCCTCGCCTCGACGCAGGCGACGCTGATCCGGGTCGCCCTGGTCACCGGCGGTGCCGTGCTGGCCGCCCTGCTCATCGCGGGCCGGGCCGGAGCGTTCATCGTCCGCCGTACCCTTCAGCCGTTGTCCCGGGTCGCGGCCACCGCGACCAGGGTCGCCGAGCTGGAGCTGGACCGGGGTGAGGTCGAGCTGGCCCAGCGCGTACCGGTCTCGGACACCGACCCGCGCACCGAGGTCGGCCAGGTCGGCGCGGCGCTGAACAGGCTGCTCGACCACGTCGGCAGTGCGCTGGAGGCCCGGCACGCCAGCGAGACGCAGGTCCGCCAGTTCGTCGCCGACGCCAGCCACGAGCTGCGAACCCCGCTCGCCGCCATCCGCGGATACGCCGAGCTGAGCCGGCGCAGCCGCCGGCCGGTGCCCGAGGAGATCGCGCACGTGCTGCGCCGCGTCGAGTCCGAGGCGCAACGGATGACCGCGCTGGTCGAGGATCTGCTGCTGCTGGCCCGCCTCGACGCCGGCCGGCCGCTGGCCCAGGACCCGGTCGACCTGACCATGCTGGTGGTGGACGCGGTCAGCGACGCGCACGCGGCCGGTCCGCGGCACGACTGGCAGCTCGCCCTGCCCGAGGAGCCGGTGACGGTGGTCGGTGACGCCCAGCGGCTGCACCAGGTGCTCGCCAACCTGCTGGCCAACGCCCGGACACACACCCCGGAGGGCACCACCGTGACGGTCGGCGTACGCGAGAGCAGCGACGCGGCCGTGCTGACCGTGACCGACGCCGGGCCCGGCATCCCGGCGGAGCTGCAGCCGCACATCTTCGAGCGGTTCGCGCGCGGAGACAGCTCCCGGTCGCGGGCGGCGGGCAGCACGGGCCTCGGGCTCTCGATCGTGCACGCGGTGGTGACGGCGCACGGGGGCACGGTCTCGGTGCACACCGTGCCGGGCCGGACCGAGTTCACCGTACGGCTGCCGACCACCGCGGCGCTCGCCGCGCCGCCTACGCCGGGTGTCCCCGTCGCAGCGCGTCCATGAGCACGTCGCGCAGGTCCTCCAGCAGTGCGCCGGCAGCCTCGCCGTCCGTGACGTGCAGCTCCAGCGGGACCGACTCGCGGTCGCGGCCCACGAGCACGTCGAGCGCGCACAGCGCCCGCCCGGCCAGCTCGCTCGTCACGTCCGGGCACGCGGCCGCCAGCAGCCGGTCGTCGAGCCAGGGCCGGGCCGCCGCGCCGGGCAGCCCGGCCGCGATCGCCGCGATCGCGGTCAGTGCCTGCGTCGGTGGTATCTCACCCAGCAGGACGGACGGCGTCTCCCAGACCCGGAGCACGACCGCCGCCACGGCCTGTCTGCGCCGGTCCGGCGGGAGCTCGGCCAGGCCGTCCAGCAGGTACGGCGCGCTCGCGTTGTTCATGTGCTCAATGGCAGCACAGCAACTTGCACGGAGGCCATACCCCGGCTGACGGACACCCGGGCGCCGCGATGAGCTAAGCTCACCGCGTGTCCTGGACGTATCAGTGGTTTACGAGGCCGGCTCCCGCCGGTGCCTCAGCCATGATCCCATGACCTGAGACACCCCGTAGGGCCGGCCGAGGCAGCGACATTCGTCGCTGCCTTTTCGTTTGCACGAAAGCCGGTCACACCGGGGCTCGCCGGCCCCCGGTCCCGGCGGAGGAGAAGACAGCCGTGACCATCCCCGAGGTGCAGCGGGTCAGCGACCAGCGCATCGAGACCGTCGTGCCGCTGATGAGCCCCGCGCTGCTGCACCACGAGCTGCCGCTGACCCACGAGTTGTCGGCGACCGTCCTGGACAGCCGCCGGCAGGTGGAGGCCGTGCTCGACGGCCGAGATCCGCGGCTGCTCGTCGTCGTCGGCCCGTGCTCCGTGCACGACCCCGTCGCCGCCACGGAGTACGCCGACCGGCTGCGCGGCGAGGCCGCCCGGCTCGCCGACGACCTGCTGATCGTGATGCGGGTGTACTTCGAGAAACCGCGCTCGACCGTGGGCTGGAAGGGACTCATCAACGACCCCGGGCTGGACGGCACCGGCGACGTCGGCAAGGGCCTACGGGTCGCCCGGGCGCTGCTGCTCGAGGTGCTGGGCCGGGGCCTGCCGGTCGGTGTGGAGTTCCTCGACCCGATCACCCCGCAGTACATCGCCGACACCGTGGCCTGGGGTGCGATCGGCGCCCGTACGGTGGAATCACAGGTGCACCGCCAGCTCGCCTCCGGCCTGTCCATGCCGATCGGCATGAAGAACCGGCCCGACGGCAGCATCGCCACCGCCATCGACGCGATCAACGCGGCGGCGGCGCAGCATGTGTTCCCCGGCATCGACGTCTCCGGCACGCCGGCGATCATGCACACCACCGGCAACCCGGACTGCCACCTGGTGCTGCGCGGCGGCAAGGGCCCGAACTACAGCGCCGCCGACGTCAACGCCGCGCTGGGCCGGCTGCGCGCCGCCGGGCTGCCGGAACGGCTCATCGTCGACTGCTCGCACGGCAACAGCAACAAGGACCACCTGCGCCAGCCGATCGTCGCCGACGACGTGGCCGGCCAGCTGGAGGCCGGCCAGCAGGGCATCAAGGGCGTGATGCTGGAGAGCTTCCTGGTCCCGGGACGGCAGGACCTGGGCGGGGAGCTGGCGTACGGGCAGAGCGTCACCGACGCGTGCATGGGCTGGGAACCGACCGTCGGGGTGCTGGACCGGCTCGCACTCGCCGCCGCCAAGCGCCGCGCACTCACAGGCGGCGCACAGTAACGGCATAAGGGGCCAACAGGGGGGCGGAAGACAGTGACGAGGTCACTGCTTCCGCCTGCCTGAAGGAACCCCTGATGACCACGACGTTGCCTGTACTGCCGACGGTGTCGCCTCCCGCGGACCGTCCACGGTCCCGCTGGCCGGGCTTCGTCCGCGGGCGCGCGGACGACGCGCCCTGGGTACGGCCCGCGCTGCTCGCCCTGCTGCTGCTCACCGGCGTCATCTACCTCTGGGGGCTAGGCGCCTCCGGCTGGGGCAACGCGTTCTACTCGGCGGCCGTGCAGGCCGGCTCGGAGAGCTGGAAGGCCTTCTTCTACGGCTCGTCGGACGCGGCGAACTCGATCACCGTCGACAAGACCCCCGGTTCACTGTGGATCATGGCGCTGTCGGTGCGGATCTTCGGGCTCAGCTCGTGGAGCGTCCTGGTGCCCCAGGCGCTGATGGGTGTGGCCACGGCCGGCCTGCTGTTCACCACGGTCCGCCGCTGGTACGGCCCGGCCGCCGGCCTGCTCGCCGGAGCCGTGTCGGCGCTGACCCCGGTCGCCGTGCTGATGTTCCGGTTCAACAACCCGGACGCCCTGCTCGTGCTGCTGATGGTGGCCGGCGCCTACGCGACCGTCCGGGCCATCGAGAACGGCTCGACGAAGTGGCTCGTGCTGGCCGGGGTGTTCGTCGGCTTCGGCTTCCTCACCAAGATGCTGCAGGCGCTGCTGGTGGTGCCGGCGTACGCGCTGGCGTACCTGTTCGCCGGCCCGCCGAAGCTGGGCAAGCGAATCGGGCAGTTGCTGCTGGCCGGGCTGGCGGTGGTCGTCTCGGCCGGCTGGTACATCGCGATCGTCGAGCTGGTTCCGGCCTCGATGCGGCCGTACATCGGCGGTTCGCAGAACAACAGCCTGCTGGAGCTGACCCTGGGCTACAACGGCCTGGGCCGGCTCAACGGCGAGGAGACCGGCAGCGTCGGCGGCGGCATGTGGGGTGAATCAGGTCCGCTGCGCATGTTCGACAGCTCTCAGGGTGGCCAGGTCTCGTGGCTGCTGCCGGCCGCACTGATCGTGCTGGTCGCCGGCCTGGTGCTGACACTGCGCGCGGCGCGGACCGATCGGTTGCGGGCCGGGCTGATCCTGTGGGGTTCGTGGCTGGTCATCACCACCGGCGTCTTCAGCTTCATGCAGGGCATCTTCCACGCGTACTACACGGTGGCGCTGGCCCCGGCGATCGGCGCGGTGGTCGGCATGGGCTCGGTGCTGCTGTGGCGGCGCCGGAACACCATCTTCGCCGCGCTGACCCTGGCGGCGGCGATCGCGGTGAGCGCCTGGTGGTCCTTCCACCTGCTCGGTCGCAGCGCCGGCTTCGTGCCGTGGCTGCGCTGGGTGGTGCTGGCCGGGGGCATCGTGGCGGCGCTGGGCATGCTGGCCGGGCTGCGGCTGCCGGCCCGGCTGGGTCTGATCACCGCGGGTGTCGCCCTGGCCGCGGTGCTGGCCGGACCGGCCGCGTACGCGGTGCAGACGGCGGCCACGCCGCACACCGGCTCGATTCCGTCGGCCGGCCCGGCCTCGCAGGGCGGCGGCTTCGGCGGCCGCGGTGGGCCCGGGGGCGACGGTGGCCGCGGTCAGCGCGGCGCGTTCCCGGGCGGCTTCCCCGGCGGCGGTTTCCCGGGCGGTGGTTTCCCGGGCGGTGGTTTCCCGGGCGGCGGCACTCCCCCGGGCGGCACCGCTCAAGGCGGCACCGCTCCCGGCGGGACAGCTACGGGCGGCACCGCTCCCGGCGGGACGGCGAACGGCGGGACGGCGAACGGCGGGACGGCGAACGGCGGGACGGCGAACGGCGGGACGGCGAACGGCGGCGGTATGCGCGGCGGTGGCGGCATGGGCGGCCTGTTGAACGCCGCCACGGTCAGCGACGAGATGAAGGCCCTGCTGGACACGAACGCCGACCAGTACACCTGGGTCGCCGCCGCGGTCGGCTCGCAGAGCGCCTCCGGCTATCAGCTGGCCACCGGCGACCCGGTGATGGCGATCGGCGGCTTCAACGGCAGCGACCCGTCGCCCACCCTGGCCCGGTTCCAGCAGTACGTCGCCGAAGGAAAGATCCACTACTTCATCGGTGGCGGCGGCTTCGGTGGCGGCCGCGGTGGCACCGGCTCGGACGGCAGCAACACCAGTGCGCAGATCGCCGAGTGGGTCAGCGCGACCTTCACCAGCCGGACCGTCGACGGCGTGACCCTCTACGACCTCACCACCCGGTAGATGACGACCGGACCACGGGCGGCCCTCCACCTCGGGGGCCGCCCGGCCGGCGTGTCCCCCGGTGGCCACGGAACTCATAGGGCCGCCACAGGTTCGCCACAATCCGGGCAAAGCCCGGAAGCCGACCTTGGTGACATGAGCCTTTCCACGCTGCCCTCGTACGCCGACGACCAGGTGCGGGCCGTTGCTCCGGTGCTGGATGTGGTCGTCCCGGTCCACAACGAGGAGAACGACCTCGAGCCGTGCGTACGCCGGCTGTACGCGTACCTGCGGGACGGGTTTCCGTACCGCTTCCGCATCACCATCGCGGACAACGCCAGCACCGACGCCACCGCCGAGGTGGCCGACCGCCTCGCCGAGGTGCTGCCCGGCGTCACCGCGGTGCACCTGAGCGAGAAGGGCCGGGGCCGGGCGCTGAAGTTCGTGTGGGCCCGCTCCGACGCGGCCGTGCTGGCCTACATGGACGTGGACCTGTCGACCGACCTCGGTGCGCTGCTGCCGCTGGTCGCCCCGCTGATCTCCGGCCACTCGGACCTGGCCATCGGCTCCCGGCTGGCCCGCGGCTCCCGGGTCGTCCGCGGCGCCAAGCGGGAATTCATCTCCCGCACCTACAACCTGATCCTGCGCGGCACGCTGTCGGCACGCTTCTCCGACGCGCAGTGCGGCTTCAAGGCGATCCGCGCGGACGTGGCCGCCCGGCTGCTGCCGATCGTCGAGGACACCGGCTGGTTCTTCGACACGGAACTGCTGGTGCTGGCCGAACGCGCCGGGCTGCGCATCCACGAGGTGCCGGTGGACTGGGTCGACGATCCGGACAGCCGGGTGGACATCGTGGCCACGGCGCTGGCGGACCTACGCGGCATCGCCCGGCTGACCCGGGCGCTCGGCACGGGCCGGCTGCCGCTCGGCGCGCTGCGTGAGCAGCTGGGCCGCAACCCGCTGCCGGTCGCCGGGGTGCCGGCCGGCCTCACCGGCCAGCTGCTGCGCTTCGCCGCGGTGGGGGTGGCCAGCACGCTGGCCTACCTGCTGCTCTACGCGCTGCTGCGCACCGGCGTCGGCCCGCAGCCGGCCAACCTGGTCGCGCTGCTGGTGACGGCGGTGGCGAACACGGCGGCCAACCGGCGGCTCACTTTCCGGGTACGCGGCCACGACGGCGCCTGGCGTCACCAGGCCCAGGGGCTGGCCGTCTTCGCCGTCGGGCTGGGCCTGACCAGTGGCTCGCTGGCGTTGCTGCACGCCGTGAGCGACCCACCGACCACGGTGGAACTGGGCGTGCTGGTGGCGGCCAACCTGGTCGCCACCGGGGTGCGTTTCCTGCTCATGCGGATCTGGGTCTTCCGCGCCGCGCAGGCCACGCCGGCGACCCCGGCCACCGCCCATGAACCCGGTATGAACGCAAGTGGCCCGACTGTAGGAATTCGGTGACCGGCGGGTAACAATGGCAGGGATCAGGGTCGCCCAACGGTCCCGGTCGATGTGCCTTTCAGTCCGGGCCCCGCCGGAGGTGGCGACATGCTCAGCAAGGAAGACAGCCGTAGGCTGGCGCAGCTGGAACGCCAGCTCCGCCGGGACGACCCGGACTTCTGCGCCCGGATGCGCGGCGACCTGCCCGCCCGCCGGCGCATGCCGCTGTCGCTGGTGCTGACCGGCGTGGTGATCTGGGCCGCGGCCCTCGCCCTGGCCGTCTTCGGCTGGTGGGGCGCAGCGGCGGTGGCGGCGGTATGGGGCACGGTGATCGTGGCGGCGCTGGCCTACCGCTGCCGTCCCAGCCGCGACACGACCCACCCGGATCTACCCCCGTCCTCCTGGTAGTCCCCCCGGCCACCAGGCCCACCTGAGTCTCCCGCGGCCCGGGCCCCGCAGGCCGCCGAGATCAGGACCACCCCGCGGTGGGGGTGCCGCACCACCGCGCGACCAGGCCGCCGGGCTCAGGCGAAGCTGACCGTGGCCTCGGCCGCCTCCCGGGCGCGGGCCACCACGGCCGCCTCCTCCTCCACCGCCTTGCGCACCTTCGCGGGCAGCCCGTCGAAAGCCGTCACTGAGATGTCTACCCGCTTCTTCCCGGCCATCTTCGCCCGCCACACCCCGGCGATTTCGCCATCCACCAGCAGCACGCCCGGGTTGCCCAGCAGCCTCCAGATCTCTTTCTGCCGCGCGCGATCCGGCACCAGCACGTCGCGGTCGCGGGCCTGCAGCAACGGATCCATGGCCGGGATCAGTCGCACCCCCGGCACCGGCTCGGCCGCGGACAGCTCTGCCACCGCCCCGCTCGGCAGCCAGGCCTTGCGGCCGTCGATCCGCACCTCGGTCAGGTCGCCGGGCCAGACCTTCTTCATCTCCGCCGTGGCGCTGCCCAGGTATTTGCCCAGCTCCCGCGGTGTCGCCGGGCCCAGCAACCGCAGATAGGTCGTGATCAGCGCCTCGATGCCGGCGTTCTCCGCCGGCAGCGGCGGGGCGTCGCGGATCGGGCCGAGCGTCGCGTCCCTGCCGCGGGACTCGACCTGGACGCCTCCGGCCAGCCCGGAGTGCTGCCAGACGTTGCCGGCGATGTGCCGGGCCGCGCAGCTGCGGCAGTCGTAGGTCAGCTCCGCCGGGACGCGCGCGCTGACCTGGGTGCTGACCTCGCCGCGCGGCATCGAGGAGTGCACCACGTCGCGGAACGCCTGCGCGGTCACGGTGAATGCCCGGATGCCGAGCTTGCCGCCGGCCGGGATCTGCCCGCTCTTGATCCGGGCCGCCGCGTCCGCGTCGCTGACCGGCCAGAGCGCCTTGACCAGTGACTTCAGATCCTTGCGGCGGTGCAGGTGCGGGGCGCCCCGGGCGGCCCACACCATCAGCAGGCGATCGTCGGCGAGCTCGGCGTCGGTGCGGGCAGCGAGCGCCACCTGCACCGAGCCGGGCGTGTATTCCTGCACACCCAGGTCGAGCACGGGCAGATCACCGGGGCGCTGTTTGCCCCGCTCGGCGAGACCCAGCGCGGCCACCCGGTATGCCATGACCTGTCTGCGGTCGACGTCCATGGGAACCACCTTTCACCCGCGTCGACCGTAGCGCCGGGCTGCGACATTTCTCAGTCGTTCCAGGCGCGTGCCGCCGCCGGTCGAGACCAGCTCCCAGGTGTCGAGGCTGCTCGGGCCGTACGGGCCTTCCTGGAGGATGGGTGGTTCGCCGGTGAGCCGGTAGCCACAGCGCCGGGCCACCGCACAGCTCGCCGTGTTGGCCGGGTCGATGCGCAGCACGAGGCGGTTCAGGCCCAGCGTGCTGCGGGCATACCCGGAGAGCAGCGAGAGGGCGGTCGACGCCAGGCCGCGTCGGCGGTATTCAGCCCCGATCAGATAGCCCAGCTCGGCCTCGCGTACGCCGGCGTCGACGCCGAAGAGCAGCACCTCGCCGACCGGCCGGGTGCCGTCGACGGTGATCGCCAGCTGGATGCGCTGGCCGCTGGCGCGGCTCTGCCGGGCCCGTTTCAGGTACGCCACGCCGGCTTCGAGATCGAACGGGGACGGCATGGGCGTCCAGCGCGCGATCTCGGGCTCGTCGAGCAGCCGCACCAGATCGTTGAGGTCCTCGTCCCGCCATTCGCGCAGCGAGATGCCGTCTCCGGTGAGGGCGATCGGGTAGGGCAGGCGGCCGGCGGTCGTCATGGGCCGATCCTGCCCGTAAGCGACCGGTTCCTGCCAGTAGGGGAGCCTTAAGAAAGCCGGGCCGGGCCGGTCAGCCCCGGACCACCATCGGCGCGGTATCCAGCAAAGACCAGTCGTGGCTTATGTCTGCGGCCGCATGCAGCAGCAACGGCAGATACTCGCCTGTCAATTTATCGACAGACGTCTCCGCCGCGTGCACGGTGACGTTGAGCGCGGCGACCACCTTGCCGTCGCCGTTGCGGACGCCGGCGGCGATCGACCGGATGCCCAGGGCGAGATCCTGGTCGGCCAGGGCCCAGCCCTTGGCGCGCACCTCGCGCAGGGTCGCGTCCAGCGCCGCACGGTCCGGCTGCCAGCGGGCGTTGATGCCGGAGCGGCCCGGCTCCGCCAGCACCTTCTCGAGCTGGGCGGGCTCCAGGGCGGCCAGCAGCACCTTGCCCATCGAGGTAGCGGCGGCGGGGAACCGGGTGCCGATCGACACGGCCAGCGTGACGATCTTGGGCACCGCGACCCGGGCCACGTACACGATGTCGGAGCCGTCGAGCTGGGCCATCGAGGTGGACTCGCCGGTCAGCGCGACCAGGCGTTCCATGTGCGGGCGGGCCACGTCCCACATGTCCAGCGAGTTCACGTAGGCCATGCCGAGCTCGAGCACCCGCGGGGTCAGCGTGTAGCCGCGCTCGACGGCCCGTACGTAGCCCAGCTCGGTGAGCGTCAGCAGGATCCGGCGCACGGTGGGGCGGGCCAGTCCGGTGTCGGCGGCGATCTCGCTCAGCGTCGACACCCGGCGGCCCGGCCGGAAGCTGCGCACCACGTCCAGCCCACGGGCGAGGGCCTCGATGAAGTCAGGACCGGTTTCCCGTGCCATCGAGGCCCCCTCTCGTGATCGTCGGACAGCTAATGCTTCCACTGCGCCGAGCCGGCGTCCCACTCGGTGTACGTGTACGGGTTGTCCTTCACCTTGGTCTCGGGCACGTCGGGGTTCATCCCGCGCGCCCAGGCGTCCTCACCCATCGTCGACCGCAGGTGCTCGACGGTCCGGCCGACCTGCTCGCGGGCGGCGGCCAGGTCCACGCCGACCAGCTTGTGGTCCCGCTTGACGATCTTGCCGTTGACCAGCACGGTGTCGACGTCGCCCCGCTGCGCCTGGAAGGCCACGTGGCCGTACGGGTGCAGGATCGGGAACATCACCGGCGAGTCGTCGTTCTTGAGCAGCACGATGTCGGCCTTCTTGCCCGCCTCCAGGCTGCCGACGACCGAGTCGAGCCCCAGCGCCTTGCTGCCGCCGCGGGTGGCCCAGTCCACGACCTGCTCGGCCCGCAGGTGCAGGTGCGTCACCGTCTCGGCCCGGCTGTGCGCCTCCATGTGCTCGCGGGAGCGGTCCGCGCCCAGCGTGGTGCGCATCGCCGAGAACAGGTCGCCGCTCCACCACACGCTGGTGTCCATCGACAGCGAGACCGGGATGCCGTGGTCGCGCAGGGTCCAGGTGGGCGGGTAGCCCTGACCGGCGCTCTGCTCGCTCTCGGTGGCCACGGAGACCGAGCCGCCGGTCGCGGCGATCCGGTGGTACGAGTCGTGGTTGAGCGTCGCGGAGTGCACGTAGATGGTCTGCGGGGTCATGAAGCCGTTCTCGTGCATGAGCCGGATGCCGTCGTCGTTGGTCGCGCCCCACACGCCGGCGTGGGTGGTGACCGGCACGCCCAGCTCGCGGGCCACCTCGAAGGCCGCCTTCTCGGGAAAGGCCGGGTCGCCGGTGACGTCGAAGGCCATCTGGAAGCCCAGCATGTCGTCGCCCGGGGTGATCCGCCGGCTGACGAAGTCGCGGAACTCGGGGCTGGCCGACCACTGCCACGGGCCCTGCTGGATGTTGCCGTAGGCGAGCACGAACCGGCCGGGCACCGCCTGCAGGGCGTCGACCGCGGCGTCCGCGTGCTGCGGGGTCTGCAGGCCGTGCGACCAGTCGACCGTGGTGGTGACGCCGGCGTCGATCGCCTCGATGGCGGCGAGCAGGTTGCCCGCGTGGATGTCCTCGGGGCGGAACAGCTTGCCGGACTCCAGGTAATACCAGACGAAGTACTGCGTCAGGGTCCAGTCGGCGCCGTAGCCGCGCATCGCCGTCTGCCACATGTGCCGGTGGGTGTCGATCATGCCGGGCATCAGGATGCCGCCGGTCGCGTCGATCACCGTGGCGCCCTCGGGGGCGGTGAGCCCGACCCCGACCTCGGCGATGCGCTGATCGATCACCAGCACGTCGGCGCCCGGCAGCACGGTGTGCCGATCGTCCATCGTCAGCACGGTGCCGTTGCGGAACAGAACACTGTCGGTCATTCCCGGTCAACTCCCTCCGGACAGACGTCCGTCTGACGGTCACTGCCTCGGCGCCAGTGTGTTGCGGCTCACCAGGAGTGTCAAGGGCATGTTTCGGCGCAGTGACGGTTGACAGCCCAACGCTCCCGAGTCGAGACTGCAATGGCGCGGACGTTTGTCCGTCTAGCGGTCAGACCTTGGAAAGGCGGCACATGGGACCCCTCAGCGGACTGCTCGTCGCGGACTTCTCCCGGATCCTCGCGGGCCCGTACGCGACCATGCTGCTCGCCGACCTCGGCGCCCAGGTGATCAAGGTCGAGGGCCCGGCCGGCGACGACACCCGCACCTGGATGCCCCCGGTACGCGACGGCGTCTCGACCTACTACCTGGGCATCAACCGCAACAAGCGCTCGATCGCCCTGGACCTCAAGAAGCCCGAGGACCTCGACGTGGCCCAGCGGCTCGCCGGGCGGGCCGACGTGATGATCGAGAACTTCCGGCCCGGCGGGCTCAAGCGCTTCGGGCTGGACTACGACACGGTCGCGGCCGGTAACCAGAAGATCATCTACGCCTCGATCAGCGGCTTCGGCTCCGGCGCGGGAGCGAACTACCCCGGCTACGACCTGATGGTGCAGGCGATCTCCGGGCTGATGAGCCTGACCGGGGACCCCGACGGCTCGCCGTACCGGGCCGGCATCTCCGTCTTCGACGTGATGGCCGGGCTGCACGCGAGCATCGGCATCCTGGCCGCGCTGCACCACCGGGGGGCCACCGGCGCCGGCCAGCACGTCGAGGTCAACCTGCTCTCCTCCGCGCTGTCCGGGCTGGTCAACCACTCCAGCGCGTACGTCGCCGGGGGGACGGTCCCGTTCCGGATGGGCAACGCGCACCCGAGCCTGTTCCCGTACGAGCCGCTGCCCACTGCCGACGGCGAGCTCATCGTCATCGCCGGCAACGACGGCCAGTTCCGCAAGCTGTGCCAGGTGCTGGATCTGGCCGACCTGCCGGACGACCCGCGCTTCGGGCGCAACCAGGACCGTACGGCCAACCGCGAGGCGTTGCGCCCGCTGCTGGTGGAACGGCTCAGCAAACGCACCAAGGACGAGTGGTTCCGCGACCTGCTCGCGGCCGGGGTGCCCTGCGCCCCGATCAACACGATCGACGGCGGCGTGGCGCTCGCCGCCGAGCTCGGGCTGGACCCGGTGGTCGAGACCGGCGGGGTGCCCGGGGTCCGCAACCCGATCACGTTCTCCGGCACCCCGGCGAGCTACGAGCTGCCCCCGCCCGGGCTCGACGAACACGGTGAGGAGATTCGCGCGTGGCTGACGAAGGACTGAGGTTCCCGACCGGGCTCGGCACCTCCGACGAGGACCACATCCGGCTGCTCGGGCAGGACCTGGCGGCCGACCTGATGGGGAAGGTGGGTTTCGGCGAGCTGGCGTACTGGCTGGTGGCCGGCCGCCGCCCCACGCCGGGTGAGGTCCGGGTCTTCGAGACCGTGCTGGTCGCGCTGGCCGACCACGGTTTCACGCCGACCGCGATCGCCGCCCGCCTGACCTACCTGAGCGCGCCGGAGTCGTTGCAGGGCGCACTGGCCGCGGGCCTGCTCGGTGGCGGCTCGCGCTTCCTGGGCGTGACCGAGGACTGTGGACGGTTCCTGGGCGGAGTGCTGGCTGACGGCGTACCGGAAGACGACGCGGGCTTCGACGCCCTCGCGCTGGCCGCGGTCACCGAAGCGCGCGCCGCGAAGAAGTTCGTGCCGGGGCTCGGGCATCCGGTGCACAAGAAGCAGGATCCGCGTACCCCGGTCCTGATCCGCATCGCGGAGGAGGAAGGCCTGCGCGGCCCGCACCTGCGCCTGTTCGAGGCCATCGGCCGGGTGCACCCGCAGGTGCTCAACCGCACCCTGCCACTGAACGGGGCCGGCGTCTGCGGCGCGGCCCTGGCCGACCTGGGCCTGCCTGTCGATCTGCTGCGCGGCTTCGCGCTGCTGGCCCGCGCGGCTGGCCTGCTCGGCCACCTGGCCGAGGAACGCCGCAACCCGATCGGCATGGACGTCTATCTGACCGTCGACCGCAACGCCGTCTACGAGGATTGAGGAGCCGCCATGGCCACCGTCGTCGCGGTGATCGCTTCCACCCACCACCCCTTCTACTACAAGGCCAGTACGGCCACCGGCGAGGACCGCCCGCCGTTCGCGGACGAGTGGGTCCGCAAGATCACCGCGTTCCGGGAGACGCTGACCCGAGCCCGCCCGGACGTGCTGGTGATGGTCGGCTCCGACCACTTCCACCAGCTCTGGCTGGACAACATGCCGCAGTTCCTGGTGGGCAAGGCGCCGTTCTACGACGCCAACTTCTACAACGAGGAACGCGAGTTCGGCCTGCCCCGGATGCTGCTCAAGGGCAACGAGGACCTCTCCGCGCACATCCTGCGGGCCGGCCTGGACGAAGGCTTCGACCTGGCGTTCAGCAACGAGCTGCGGATCGACCACAGCATCACCTGCCCGATCATCACGCTGCGGCCCGAGGCCGACCTGCCGATCGTGCCCATCTACACCAACATCTTCGCGCCGCCGCTGCCCCAGCCGAAGCGCTTCGTCCAGCTCGGCCGGACCATCCGCGACATCGTCGAGTCGTGGCCCAGCCACCTGCGGGTCGCGGTGATCGGCACCGGCCACCTCTCCCTGGAGCTGGGCGGGCCACGCCAGTTCGGGCCGCACGGGCCGGACCCCGACTTCGACCGCAAGGCCGTCGAGTGGATCGCCACCGGTGACCTGGACCGCTGCCTGGCCGAGGTGACCCTGGACAGCCTGCACTCCCCCGGAAACGCCACCCACGGTTTCATGGACTTCATGCTGATGATGGGCGTCGCGGGAGCCGGCCAGAAGGCCGACTATGTGGACAGTCTCGACCTGTTCCACACCATGGAGGCGTACTTCACCTGGTACCCGAACGGGGTGGACGCATGAGTAAGTACCTGCTCGACAAGTTCCTGTACTACGTCGACCGGGATCCCGAGCTGGTCGAGCGGTACCGCGAGGACCCGCGCGGCACGGTGACGTGGTGGGAGGCCGAGTGCGCGAACAAGGTGCTGAACTGTCACGCCGGTGAGGCCAGCACGTGGCTGCGCTTCACCGACGAGGAGCGCGAGGCGCTGGCCGCGCACGACCACGTCACGCTCTTCGCGCTGGGCGCGCACCCGTTCCTGACGCTGACCCTGTTCATCGCGATGTTCGAGCGCGACCACGGGCCGCTGGAATACCAGAAGGCGTTCGGGGCGCGGCTGGCGCACTTCGAGCTGCCGTACCCGGACATCGCCACGTGATGCGGGCCGCGCTCCTGCACGCCTGCGGCGCACCCCCGGAGGTCGGCGACCGGGCGGTGCCGGTGCCGGCCGCGGACGAGATCCTGGTACGGGTCACCGCCGCGTCCATCACCCCGCTGGACCGGCTGTGCGCGTCCGGCACGTCGTACTTCGGCGCCCCGGCCACGCCGTACATCCCGGGCGTGCAGGGCGTGGGCACCCGCGACGACGGCACCGCGGTCTGGTTCCCCACGACCGCGGGCATGCGCCCCGGTGACGGCAGCCTCGCCGAGTACGCAGCCGTGCGCGCCGCCGACACCGTGGAACTGCCGGACGACGTCGACCACCGGCTGATCGCGGCGCTCGGGCTGTCGGCGGTGGCCGCGCAGATGGCCCTGACGTGGCGCGGTGAGCTGCAGCCGGGCGAGCACGTGCTGGTCCTGGGCGCGGGCGGCGTGGTCGGACAGGCCGCCGTGCAGCTGGCCCTGCTGGCCGGGGCGGGCCGGGTGACCGCGGCGGCCCGCTCCCACGCCGCACGGCAGCGGGCTGCGCGGGCGGGGGCGGCTGAGGTCGTACCGCTGAAGGACGGCGACGATGTCGCCCAGCTGGCAGTCCGGCTGAAGTCGGCCGCGGACGGCCCGGTCGATCTGGTCCTGGACCCGCTGTTCGGGATCCCGGCGGCGGCCGCTCTGCGGACGCTGCGGCCCGGCGGCCGGCTGGTCAACCTGGGCAGCGCGGCAGGCGAGACCGCGCCGCTGGATTCGGCGACGCTGCGCGCCGGCTCGCTGCGCATCCTCGGCTACACCAACAACGAACTGACCCCGGCGCAACGGTCGGCGGCCCTCACCCTGATCGCCGCGCACGCGGCGGCCGGCCGCCTGACGGCCGACCACGAGACGGTACGGCTGAGCGACGTCACCACAGCCTGGCACCGCACCGACCGCCGGATGGTCGTCATTCCGTAACCTGACAACGCGCGGTCAGTCGTCGGCGTTCTCGGGCTGACTGTCGGCCCGTTCCTCGGCCGAGCGGGAGGTCTCCAGGCGGACCCGGTCGATGCGGTCGACGCCGCGCTGGACCGCCGCGCGGGAGCGTTGCAGGAACTCGTTGCTGCGGTCGGTCTTGGCCGAGGTGCGCTCGATCGCGTCCCGGAACCGCCCGATCGGGTCCACCGTCCGCTCGCCCTGGTGCTCGGCTTCGTCGTCGAGCTTGCGCTCCCGGTCGGTGGCCTCGACCTCGCGCGAGTCCGCCTCCAGCTCACGCCGGTCAGCGTCCCGCTCGCGCTGGTCGGCACGCCGGTCACGCTCGTCCGCCGCCCGCTCGCGTGCGTCGAGACGGCGCTCCCACTCGTCCAAGCCCGCAGCCCTGACCCTCTGTCGGTCACCCGGAGCTTCCGAATCACCCACGAATCGCAGCCTACATTTGCGGCGAGGCGGCCGGGAGGCTCACCTCGCACCAGACCACCTTTCCCGGGGATCGGAGGTCCCAACCCCAGCGGGTGGCGAGCCGGTCGACGAGCAGCAGCCCCCGGCCGCCGGCCACGGCGTCACCCGGCCGGACCATCCGGGGCTCGGCGTCGCCGGTGTCGCTGACCTCGATGCGGATTCGCTCATCGTCCGCCCGGACCTGCAGATAGCCGGGGGGCGGGGCGTGGTTGACCGCGTTCGCGACCAGCTCGCTGGTGATCAGCATCGAGATCTCGACGAAATCCTCGGGGACTCCCCACCCGCGCAGCGTGTCGGCCACGAACCGGCGCCCCACCCCGCAGGCCGAGCCCGTGGCCGGGACGTCGTCCAGCACGGCGAGGCGGCCGCCGGCGGATTCCTCCGGAGCGGAGTCGTCCCGAGCGGGCAAAGATGGCAACGTCAATCCAGCGGACCGGCGGCGGACGGTGGGCGGGACAGTCCTGGGCGCCTACCGGACAACCCCGGGCACCGGCGTTGCACCGGGTCAGTCTGCCATCGTTCGTCCGGACCGGCAGTCCGTGCCCACCGCCGGCTCGTCCTCGACGTCGAACAGATCCAGGGTGCGGCCGGCCCCGAGGGCCAGGCGGGCCGGTCCGGACAGCCGGCGCAGCCGCAGCTGTCCGCCGGCGCGGCCGACCCGGTCACCGCCGTCGAGCAGCGCGGTGATACCGGCCGCGCCGAGGAAGCTGAGATCAGCCAGGTCGACGATCAGGACCCGGGGCGTGAACACGGCAACGGCTCGGGCGAGGTGCCGGGTGAACCGGCCGGACGTGTCCATGTCCAGGTCGCCGGCGGCCCGCAGGATCGTCACCGGGCCGGACTCCACAGTCACCACCGACAGGACCGTGGTCCCCGCAGTGGCCGCGAACGTCATCCGCGAGGCAGCCATGGCCGACCCTTCCGAACGCCTAGTGTGCCTCGGCGGTGGCCTGGCGCTCGCCGGGCTTGGTGGGCTCGGCGCCCTCGACCGCGAACGGGTCACGCAGCCGCGTCATCGCTTCGGCGCTGTTGTCGGCTACCTCCGACTTGTCCTGCGGCGCGGCGCTTCCGGCCGGGGCGAGGAACAAGTCGGCGTCGTTGTTGTCCGTGGAATTCATTGACCGATCCGATGCTCTTATGAGGTGGGGGCGGGCGGGCTCTCGAGCTCTTTGAGATCGAGGTGCAGCGTGGACAGCAGACCGCTGTGCAGGAACGGGTCCACGTCGTCGGGAAGCTCCCGGTCGACCCAGTCGGCCCGGGCGTTCTGGCCGCGTTCGCGGAGCTTGGCGATGATGGCGCTCTTCTGGATGATCATTTTCTGGCCCGTCTGGAGGAGTGTCGCGACGTCGGCGAAAACGAAAAAAGCGCCAGACGGGTGCGTATACCCATCGGGCGCGGAAAACGTCAACGGATTCGAAACGGGAACACACTCACCGTAGCACGAATCCGTTTGCCCGCAGCCGCACGCGATTTCGGCCCGACCGGCGGTTCGCCCCACCCGTGTACGCTGACGCCCGAGTCGCCAGGCGGGCTCACCGGTCGCCCGAAAACCGCAGGTTCTGCGGTCAGTACAGCGGCGAACCGGGTGGTCAGCTGCTCGCACATGAGGCGTACGACTCAGCGACGCGCGACTCCCGGCGACCTGGCGGCTTCACATCTGCCCGCGCTCAAGCGCTGCGCTGCCGGCTCCGGTAGGCCCGCATCGAGACCTGCGAACTGCAGGCGGGGCTGCAGTAGAGCCCCGAGGAATTGCGCGTCTTGTCGAAGAAAGCCGCGTGGCACCCGACGTTCTTGCAGACTTTCACCCGCGGCCAGCCGCCCTGGTAGGCCAGGTTGGTGACCGCCGCGAGCACCGCGCCGAAGACCCCGAGCACCCCGGTCTGGGCCGGCGCCAGCGTGCAGCCCTCGGCACTGATCCGCGGGACCAGCGGATAACGGGCGGCGATGCGCTCCAGATAGCCCTGGGCCCCGGCCACCTCGTCCTCCGCCGCACAGCCCGAGTGCGCCCGCAGCAGCGTCAGCAGAGCGGCCCGCAGATCACGGGCGGCGACGACGTCGACCTCGTCGACCCTGTCGACCGTGGGCTCGCCGGCATACCGGGTCAGCCAGGCGGTCAGCTCGGTGCCGCTGTTGGCGAAGCCCACGATGAGGTCGCTGTTGGTGCACACCGCCGGGGTGCAGACGTCCTCCTGCATACCCTCAGCCTACCGGTTCGCGTTAGAGGCAAAAAAGAGACGGTGCTAACGGTTGGAGCGTCCGGACGTGGAAGGTGAGGTCCGTCCGGCGTACGGTGGCTGCAGAAGTCGACTCGTGGAGGTTCTGATGTCATCTGTCCTGCTGGTGCTCTCCGGTGCCCGGGTGTGGAGTCTCAAGGACGGCACCCAGCACCCGACCGGGTACTGGGCGGAGGAGTTCGTCACGCCGTACCGCCTGCTCATCGAGGCCGGCCACGACGTCACCATCGCGACGCCGGGCGCCCGCGTCCCGGTCGCCGACGAGGCCAGCCTGGGTGACGAGTCCGGCCCGGAGCTGCGGGCGTACCTGGACTCCGTCAAGGACCTGCTGGAGTCGCCGGCCCGGCTCGAGGACGTCGACCCGGCCGGCTACGACGCGGTCTTCATCCCGGGCGGGCACGGCCCGATGCAGGACCTGGCCGTCAACCCAGACGTGGCCCGCATCCTGGCCGCGATGCTGCCGGACGACAGCAAGGTCGTCGCCTCGCTCTGCCACGGTCCGGCCGCCTTCCTGGCCGCCGGTGACGCGGCGGGCAACTGGCTCTTCAAGGGCCGCAAGCTGACCGCGTTCACCGACGACGAGGAGAAGCAGGCCGGGCTGGCGGACAACGCGCCGTGGCTGCTGGAGACCCGGCTGCGCGCCGGCGGCGCCGTCTTCGAGTCCGCCCCGGCCTGGGCGTCGCACGTGGTCGTCGACGGCAACCTGATCACCGCACAGAACCCGGCCTCCGCCGAGGCCGCGGGCCGGGCGATCCTCGCGAAGCTCTAAGCCGATCGGTCCGGCTGGACGAACTCCGGCTGGTCCAGCACCCGCAACCAGGTGCCGTCGCTCTGCCGGCGGACCACCTGGGCGCGGGCGCCCGAGCCGTCCTTGGGCGGGGTCGAGGTCAGGGCCAGCTCGCCGCTGATCAGCGTGGGCAGCGGCGGCTCCTGCTCGAAGGCGGGCAGGTGCGGCAGGGCCTGCTCCCACAGCTTGCGGATGGCCTCCCGCCCGACAGTCTGCTGCCCGGGCGGGTAGGCCATGACGGCGTCCTCCTCATAGAGCAGGGCAATGCCCTCGGCGTCCTTGGCGTTCGCGCGCTCGACGAACAACCGGGTGAGATCCTCGGGCCTGATGGCTTTCTCGCGGTCGGTCATGCGACTAGTCTTGACACGCGGGAGTGACAAGTCCAACAGATAGTTCTTGTCGTAGCTAGTATCAGCGCTCATGGATCTGCGGCAGCTCGAATACTTCGTGGCGGTGGCCGAGGAGGCCAACTTCACCCGCGCGGCGGACCGCGTGCACATCACCCAGTCCGGCGTCAGCGCCCAGATCCGCCAGTTCGAACGCGAGCTCGGCGCCGACCTGTTCGACCGTTCCGCCCGCATGGTCCGCCTCACCCCGGCTGGGGCCGCGGCGCTCCCGCACGCCCGCACCGCGCTGGCGGCCGCCCAGGCCATCCGCACCGCCTGCGACGAAGTGAACGGCCTGGTCCGCGGCCAGCTGCGGATCGGCATGGTCACCGGCTGCACGGTGACGCCCCTGTTCGACGCGCTGGCCTCGTTCCACCGCCGGCACCCGCGCATCACGATCGCGCTGAGCGAGGACAACTCGGACGCGCTGCTCGAGAACGTGCGCGCCGGCCACCTCGACATCGCGCTGGCAGCGGTGGCGGGCGGCATGCCGGACGGGCTGGAGTCGATGACCATCGTCAGTGAAGGACTGGTCGCGGCCGTGGCGCCGGGTCATGCGCTGGCCGAGCGGGATGCAGTGCCGTTGCGCCGGCTGACGGCGTACCCGTTGATCTGCCTGCCGGTGGGCACCGGGGTCCGCGGCGTGCTCGACCAGGCCTGCGCGGCCGCCGGGATCCGCCCGGCCGTGGCGCTGCAGGCGACCGCGCCGGGCGCGATCCTGGACCTGGCCGCGCGCGGCCTGGGAGTGGGGATCCTCAGCGCGTCGATGACGGCCGAGCACGAAGGGGTGCGGTCGGTGCCGATCGAGGACGTCGAGGTGCCGGCGATGCTCGCGCTGGTGTGGCGCGGCGAGAGCACGGTGCTGCGGGCGCTGCTCCCCCACTGCCGACGCGCCTTCGAGATCTAGCTGTACTGACCCGTGAGGTTGGGACGCGGCTGGCGGGTGGTAGGCCGTTGAGTGCGGTGTGTCCGCGGTGGTGATTGTAAAAGTGGATCCACCCGGGCAGGGCTTGGCGGCGTTCGGTCTCGGTGCGGTAGGCGCGGGCGTAGGCCCATTCGTCGAGC
>NZ_JBSGFR010000013.1:0-192436 GCF_053603475.1 Actinoplanes sp. NPDC004185
GTGGCCCGGTCGAGGTGGGTGAGCCGGTCGAGGCGGTAGCGGGTCAGGACGCGGTGGACTGTGGCCGGGTTCAGACCGAGCAGGTAGGCGATCCGTGCGGGTCCCCAGCGGCGCAGGATCCGGACTTTGATGATCCGCCGTTCGGTGCGCGCGGGAGTCCGGTTCGGGCTGTGCCCAGGTCGTGACGAGCGGTCCGTCATCGCGGCCGGCCCGCCGGTGCGGTAACGCTCGGCCCACCGTTTCGCTGTCGTCGCGCTGACCTGGAAGCGTTCCGCGGCTCGGCGCAACGGCCAGCCGTCCTCGACGACACAACGGGCCAGGCGCAGCCTGCCGGTCTCGGACAGCGGGGCATTACGGTGGGGCATGAGGGCCTCCGGTCGTTCGGGGTAGGACGTCGCAATCCACACCGAACCCGAAGGCCCTCACCTACTTCAAGATCTCCCGTCACCAACGTCCCGGGTCAGTACATCTAGCTGTCCAGCCCGCTTTCCCATCGGCCGCTGCGCACGGCTTGGTCAGCCGGCGCAGGCGACCTCGGCTTGTTCGCTCCACGGGGTGCCGTCGAAGCCGTCGCGGGGGCGGGTCTCGCGGTCCTCGTCGTCGTAGGTCCGCACCGCCAGCGTGATCGGGAGCCGGCCGAGCGGCAGCCCGTGGGCACAGTCGACCTGCACGTCGGCGTCGGCCTGCACCGTCGCGCCGGGCGCGACCCAGCGTTCCTTGTTCACCCCGCGCACGCTGACGCCCGCCCGCGACGCGGAGAGATCGAGAATGTTGATCGGCAGCGGGCCGGCGTTCACGAGCGTCACCCGCCGGGTGAGCGTGACGGTCGCGACCCGGCCGCCGGAGACGACGGTGTCCGCGGGCAGGCCGTCGACGAACGGGCTGGCCTCGGCGAAGACGAAAACGGCGACCTGCCGCTCCCGGGCCACGGTCTGCCGGTGCACGGACCAGCCGTAGGTGGCGCAGGCGCCGAGGACGGCGCCGATCACCAGCGCGGAGGCGACGAGCAGGCGGGACTTGCGCTGCGGAGCAGGGGGTACGACGGCCGGCCGGTCCAGATCGATCACATTCATACGAGGCCCTCGCCCTGGCTCGGAACGGGAACGGACGGTCAGTGAACGTACGGCATGAGCAGTGGGTTGCGGCCTGGGCCCAGAACCCTAACCGTCCGTGGCGTCCTGCACCCGTTCCACCGTGGCCGATGCGCCCGCTGCCCGCAGCCGGCCGGCCAGCAACTGCAACTCCGTCTCCGTGCCGGGCATCCCGTCCCCGGTCAGGGCAGCGAGCGATTCCGGTACGGCGGCCAGCGACGTCCCCCGCGCCCGCAGCACCTTCATCACGGCGACCTTCGCGGTGCTCTCCCGCACCAATCGGAGCCGGTACGTGCCGCACTGATCAAGCAAGGCCTGCCGCAGGTCGCCGGGTGTCTCGTCCCAGCCCATCGCCTCGACGAAGCCGTCCCCGCAGTCGTGGGTCAGCACCCAGTGCAGCCGGCCGTCGATGATCGTCTCGTAGACCTGCCCGGCCGCCGGCCCGTCACACGACTCGCATGCGACGGGCACGACGGCTTCGCAGTCGTTCATGGTCGTGAGCGTAGCGACCGCTTTCTGCGTACCGTTTCTTTCGTGGTCTTGACCGGCCCCGCGGTCAGCTCTCTTTGCGGTCTTGGCGGACCTTGCGGTCAGCCGGCCGTGGCCGGCGTCAGCAGGTCGGCCAGGCCGATGCGGCGCAGGAACTCGCTGCGGATGCGGTCGGCGACGGCGCTGACCACCTCGCTGCCGTCGTCGCTGGGATCGACGTGCACCCGGAACGGGCGCTGTCCGGGCGGCGTGCCGACGATCGTCGTGATGGCGTCGGCCACCTGGTTGACGTCGGCGGTCGGCGGGGTGAGCGCGGCCAGGGCCTCGCCGACGTGGTTCATGACTCCGGCGTACTTCTGCTCGTAGGCGGCCACGGTCGCGGTGTCGGCCGGGCTGCCGGCGTGCGCGAAGTGGTTGGTGCCGGTGGTGAAGGCGCCCGGCACCACGATGGAGGTCTCGATGCCGAAGCGGGCCAGCTCACCGGCGTAGCTGACGGCCAGGGCGTCCATGGCGGCCTTGGCCGCGAAGTACGGGCCGAGGTAGGGCGGGGTGCCGCCGCGAGTGCTGGTGCTGCCGACCCACACCAGCAGGCCGTGACCCTGAGCCCTCAGCTGGGGCAGCACCGCACGGTTCACCCGCTGGGCGCCGAGCACGTTGACGTCGTACAGCGCCGCGAGCTGCTCGGGGGTGAAAGCCTCCGCCGGTCCGGTGACCATGTGCCCGGCGTTGTGCACGACCACGTCGAGCCGGCCGATCGTCCGGGCGGCTGCTGCGACCGACTCGTCGGCGGTGACGTCGAGCTCCACGGTACGGAGATCCACGCCGTGCCGGGCCGCGTATTCGGCTGCGTCGGCCACGGCGGGGGCGTTGCGGCCGTTCGGGTCGCGGATGCCCGCGTACGCGATGTGCCCGGCGCGGGCCAGGGCCCGCGCCGCCAGCGCACCGAATCCGCTGGACGCGCCGGTGATCAGGATGGTCTGGCTGCTCATGTCGTCACTTCCCGTGCGGGTCGGCGGAGTTCACCGTTTGGACGACCTGGTCGTACTCGCCGCGCACCTCGGCGTATCGGAGGAACTTGACCCGCTCGACCTGGATCTCCTTGGCGTCGGGGTGGTCCTGGAGCAGGGACACGACCTCCGACACGTACTCGTCGAGCGGCATCGCGAAGTCGCTGGTCTCCTGGCCCGGCAGCAGCGCGGTCCGCACCGAGGGCGGGACCAGTTCGACGATCTTGACCGAGGTGTCGGCGAGCTGCAGCCGCAGCGACTCGCTCAGCATGTGGATCGCGGCCTTGGACGCGTTGTAGCTCGGCGTGACCCGGAGCGGCACGAACGCCAGGCCGGAGGAGACGGAGACGATCGTCGCGTCGGGCTGCTTCTGCAGGTGCTCGATGAACGCGCCGATGAGCCGGATCGGGCCGAGGACGTTGGTGGTGATGGTCGCCTCGGCCGAAGCGAGGAAGGAGGACGGGGTGTGCCAGTCCTCGACCCGCATGATCCCGGCCATCGTGACGATCACATTGAGGCCGGGGTGGCGGCCGAGCACCTGCTGCGCGGCGGCGTCGATGCTGGCCGGGTCGGCGGTGTCGATCCGTACGGTGTCGATCCCGGGATGTTCCCGCGCGATCTGGTCCAGCAGGTCCTCGCGCCGGCCACCGACAATGACGGTGTTGCCGCGGGCCTGCAGCGCGAGGGCGAGGGCAAGGCCGATGCCGCTGGTCGAGCCGGGGATGAAGATGGTGTTTCCGGAGATGTTCATGCCCTGAAGTCTGGGCAGCCGGGCGGACCGGCGGCAGAGATCCGTCATCGGGGGATCAGAAGTCCCTGGATGTGCCGCGCGGGCCGACGATACTGGGCAGGTGGACCGTGCCGCACTCGCCGACTTCCTACGCCGCCGCCGTGCATCTCTGCAGCCGAGCGACCTTGGTCTGCCCGCTGGGCTCCGCCGCCGCACGGCGGGACTGCGCCGCGAAGAGGTGGCGACGCTGGCGTCGATGTCGACTGATTACTACACGCGGCTGGAGCAGCAGCGGGGGCCGCAGCCGAGCGAGCAGATGCTGGGGTCGTTGGCCCGGGCTCTGCGGTTGAGCAACGAGGAACGGGACTATCTGTACCGGGTGGCCGGCCACAACGCCCCGACCCCGGCGACCGCGGCGACGCAGGTGGCGCCGGCTCTGATGCGGGTGCTGGAACGCCTCGACGACACCCCGGCGCTGATCCTGTCTCTTCTGGGCGAGCGCTTGGTGCAGAACGCCATGGCTGCGGCGCTGCTCGGGGACGTGTCGGGGTATACGGGGCTGGCTCGGAGCGAGATCTATCGGTGGTTCACGGATCCGGCTGAGCGGCTCCGGTATCCGGCTGAGGATCGGGATCGGCAGAGCCGGGCTCAGGTGGCTAATTTGCGGGCGGCTTATGGGGCTATGGGGGCGCGGTCCCGGGCCGGGGAGCTGCTGCGGGCGCTGCAGGGGGTCAGTGCGGAGTTCGCGGAGCTCTGGGAACGGCATGAGGTGACCCGGCGGTTCGGGGATCACAAGGTGCTGGTCCATCCGGTGGTGGGGGAGATCGAGCTGGACTGCCAGGCGCTGTTTACGGAGGACCAGTCGCAGTGTCTGCTGGTGCTGACGGCGCCTCGGGGTAGTGAGGGGTTTGAGAAGCTGCAGCTGCTGGGCGTGATGAGCCGGCGCGGCGTGACAGAAACGGCCAGCGCCTGACGGTGTCCCGGCAGGATGGAACCTACGGCGATGGTTACGACCCATCGCGATCTCGAGCTTGTCATTCGCCAGCCCTTTCCACTGTGTCAGGGCCGAGTGCCGTCGTGCCGATCGGCGCCGTCCTCGTCACACCGGCCCGGCAGGTCTCGCTCCTGTGAGTCCACTGCATCGTGACATCGTATTAATGTGACCTGACTCGCACGTGACGTCACTCCCGGGTGTATGGTTCGGGATGAAACCTCAAATGTGACGTCACAAGATCACCTCCCAGCGATGCGTGACGTCTCATGGACGGGCAAATGCCGATCAGCCATATGGAGACGCCGTATGACAACCCGCGAGCGGGGACCCGCAGTTGCACGTAGACAACTGCGCCTCACCCTGCGCAAAGCACGTGCCGTGGCGGACAAGACGCAGGCGGAAGTCGCTGATGCGCTCGACTGGTCGCCGTCGAAGATCATGCGCATCGAGAACGGGCAAGTGGCCGTCCAAACCTCCGACCTGATGGCTCTGGGCACCCAGTACCCGAGCCTGACGCACGAGCAGATGAACGAACTCAAAGAGCTGGCCCGCATCGCCCGGTCGCCCAACGTGGCCAGCCGGTACGAGGACGTGCTGACCAAGGAATTCAAGGAGTGGCTGGAGTACGAGGCGTTCGCTCGATCGATCCGGCAGTACGAGACGCAGTTCGTGCCCGGTGTCCTGCAGACCGACGAATACGCCACCGGCATCGTCATCGGGCTGATGGGCGTCGGCCGCTCCGACCGGCGGGCGGAGCGGATCGTCCAGGCCCGCCTCGAGCGCGCGGAGCCTCTCGTCGGTCCTGATGGGCCGGCCATGAGCTTCATCGTGGATCAGGCTGCGCTTGTCCGGGCAGTGGGCAACGAGGACGGCTCGCGCGGCGTCCAGACCATGCTCGACCAGCTGAACTACCTGAAGAAGATGAATACCCGTGGCCGTGCCGCCCTCAAAGAGACGATCGAGGAGGACCTTAATCCGAACATCTCGGTGCAGGTGGTCCCGTTCTCGATCGGGGCGTACCAGGCTTTGCGGGGTCCCTTCGAGATCGCCGAGTTCGAGGAGGAGTCCCTCGACTCAATGCTCTACTTCGAGAATCCCGAAGGGGACCAGGTGATCCGGGACAATCCGGAAACGCTCGAGGCATACTCCGACCTGTTTTCCGCCATCAAGAAGCGGGTTCCAGGCCCTGCGGAGACCGGCCGCATCCTGGACTCGATCATCGAGCAGCTGCGCGGCCAGGACGCCTGACGCACCAGCTGCGAGCCCAAGCGGGAGGAGGAACTGCACGTGACGCCGGACAACTACGACAGCGCGCGTCCACGCGGCACAGACCCTTCTGCTCCCGGCGAGCCCATCCCGGAGCCGCAACCTCGCACGTTCATCGAGTTCCTGTCGTTCTACGTCCGTACGGTGGCCCAGGCCCGCGGTGATCCGGATCGCGTCAAGCAGACCAGGGAACTTCTGGTCGACCCGGCCCGGCTCGTCATCAACCGGCTCTTCGTCATCGCCCTGGTGGCCCTTCTAGTGCTGGCTGCGCTGGCACTCAGTGCGACCCGCATCGACCTTGGCCCGGTATCGAAGCAGCCGGTCCCCGGCGGGTGGGTCGTCGGCGGATCCGGGGTGGCGGTGGTCGCCCTGATGCTCCTGCTCCGGAGGCGAGGCCGGGGCAGGGCCGCTACAAACCGGCGTCGTACCGACTACATCGACTACAGCGGGTCAGCCCTGATCAACGCGACCAACCGTCGCGTCCCGCCGCAGCGGCCGAAAGTGGACTCAACGGCGGAGAACCTCGACTACCCGTCGGCGGACGGCGCCCACGACGCGATCGCCGACCAGACCCGCCACGCCGATGACCACTACGACACCAAGAATCTGTAGCGCGGCGCCCACATAGGTCCGTCGGCCGGTGATCGCCTCATCGAGGTCGCCGAGCACCCACGCCATGCCTGCGGCGACCGTGCCCGTGGCGACTCCGTACAACACCAGGTCGGACCACTTCGGCCGGTGATCCGCGACCCGCGGGAAGCGGTCATCGACCTCGGCCGAGCCGGAATTCAACCATCTGTCCGGAGCTGGTCTGGTCATCCCGCCTCCTCCGTATCCCTTGGCTACACCATATCGCCGGGCCGCTGATCAAGCGTGCACCCTGCCTACGTCCGACAGAAACGATGCCCTTTCAAGATCTTGCCGTGCCCACTCTGCGGTCGCAGTCTGGTCTAGCCATCGACAAACTTCTACACTGGCACGGTAGTTCACGGCAGAACCAACTCAGCGGTCCAACTCAGATCCCAGTCGATCTTCCAATCGGTTCGGACGGCATTCTGGCTGAGTAGGGGATGGACATCGGGGAGGGCACGTGAGCGGTCGTAGCGATGAACCGATCTGGCGCAAGAGCTCATACAGCGGAACCAGCGGATGTGTCGAGGTCGCAGTCGTTGGCGACCAGGTTTTGATCCGCGACACAAAAAATCGCGACGCAGGCCACCTGACCGTTTCCCGGGAATGCTGGAACAATTTCTTGGACGCGGTGCGGAACGGACTCTGAGCAGGTCCAGGCGGCGAGCCGATCAAAGCTGGTCCATGCCCGCCGGCAGGTCGGCCCACAGCTTCTCGAACAGGCGGCCGAGCACGTGAGCGGCGCGGCCGTCGGCAACGGCGAACGGCTGACCCCCCGGCACCCGGATCACCACGTAGGTGCGGTCCACCACGGAAAAAGCGAACTCGCCCAAACGGTTCTGCCCGTCGATGCCATAGCTGCGCACCTCGTAGTTTTCGTTCTCCCTGGCCAGGGCGCCCATCTGGGCAACGAGCGCGCGGTGCCGGGCGTCGTCGGCGAGCACCACGATCCGCCGGACCGCCACTTGCGGACCGGCTCGCAGGCTCAGCATCGGCTCACCGCCGTCCGGGTCGAATGACTCCGAGATGTGGCAATCCAGGACGCTGTCCACGGCGTACCGAGCCTCCCGGATAACTGAGGTTGGCGCTAGCTCGTAGCTGCCCCGACCGCCGGTCGGGGCGGGTGCGGCATCATGCCGGCGGTAGATATCGAGGATTTCTTGGCGCACGTCGGTCGGTTCGCGCTGTGGTGGCGCCGGTGGCCGGGGGTCGCTCCGCAGCGCCTCGATCTGCGTCTCCAGCTCGGGCCAGAAATGGCGGAACGAAGCCTCGAGATTGTTATCCGGCACGGCCTCGGACGAGGACGAGTTGATACTCCGTACCAGTTCGAGGATGTCCTCGGCGGTGAATGAGGTGGTCTGGAACTGCTTGAGCGGCCCCCGGAAATCGCCCGGCTCCAAGTCGATGAGCAGCGGCGCGACCCGGACGTCGAGAGTCTTCGACAGTGCGCCCGCCTCGAAGTTGAGCCACGGCGCCGCCGAGTTGTCGGCGGTCAAGCAGATGATGCCGAACGTCGATTTCTCCAGCTCCTCAGCAAGGTCGCGGCTCCATCGAGAACCTTTCTTGATCTGCGAACTCGAGAGGAACACGGTCGCACCCTGAATGACGTTACGCAGCCAGGTGCTCAAGATCTTCGCCACCTCGTGGCTCAGCGTTCCGTGCCAGCTGAGAAAGATGTGGGGCTTCACCGGTCCGACGGTACCTGCCGACCAGCCTGTGTGGCCGGTCGCGCAGTCCCCAGCAGCGTCGCCTGTCGTTGCTTGAGTAACGCGAACGAGTTTCGGACGTACTCGCCGAACTCCTCGCCTGGGTGCGGGACGAGCGCGCGGGCGAATTGCTTGCGTCGATCGCCACTCTGCGCCAGAACTACCTCATAGGACGCGACGTGCGAGCAGAAGTCGCCGAGCACGCGCGGTACTTCATCCTCAATGAGCAGGTCGGCGTGCTCGATGACGGCGTCGCGCATCCGCACATTCCCGGGCATGAGCGCCTCTTGCACCCACAGGCGCCACTCGGCCCGCTGGGCCTCGGTAGCTGTGCCCGCGCGGCGGATCTCCCGGCCGGGAAGACCGGAGGCGCGCAGCGCCCGCCAGATGGTCTCGTTCACCTCGTACTGCGCGTAGAGCGGCCCATAGAGTTCTCGGAGTTGCGCGTTGAGCCGCTCCAGCGCCACTTGGCGGCGTTCGTTGCGGAACTGAACGATCAGGTTGGCCACGAAGACCGCGGCGGCGACTAGAACGCTGGCGGAAGCGGTGATCAGCGCCGGAGTGACGGCCGTCGTGGTCATCAATTCATGATTCCGACACCCGCACTGCCGGTCAATCGGCGCAACCCGCTCGAAGACTCGTTCCGGTCGCGCCTTGCCGGCGAATCTCGAGTACGCGGTGACCGTGTTCGTTGCCGAGATCGCTGATGCTGGTACTCAAGGATTGTGCCACCGCCCAACTGGGCCACGGCGGCAAGGAGATCATCAACAAGCACTACATCGACAAGCCGGCTTTCTCACTCCTGCCAGCCTGGCTCAAGCTGGGCCGTGCAGGGAGCACACAGCGCCGATACCGTCCGGCGTATGCACAGCAAATCGGGCCCTCCAGGCGTTATCTGGACTTTGGGGACAATGCAAACTGCGTAGAAAAAATGAGGCCCTGGCCCGCGTTTCCGCTGGCCAGAGACCTCGTCATGTGCCCCCGGTAGGAATCGAACCTACGACACACGGTTTAGGAATTGTCGATCATCGGGCTGTCACGGGTCCCTCACCTGCCGTCTTCACAGCTCAACGGCACTGGTGGTTGACCGTCGTTGACCGCCATCACTACCCGTTCGCCGCCATATCGGGCACGTAGCGGGCACGACCGCACGGCGCGACACGTCGCGGCACAGTTGCCGATCGATTCCACACTCCGTTCTTTGACATCTCCCACGTGGGCCCAGTGACCCGCTGGGCCCGCATCGATCGAGTACTTACGCGGCAGATGCCTCCCAGGACAGGCCACGGACGACTACGGGTCCTCTAGACTGTCTGGCGTGCTGCCCAACCTCCAGTTCACCGACTTCCACAAGTTCTTGGTCAGTGCTGGCGGCCTCGCCTGTGTCGCATCGGGCGCTCTCCCGTTCCTTCTACTGAGGACCCAGAAAACGGTCTCAGCCACCACCAAGCAGTTAGGAGAGCTAAGCCCTGACGCCCGGAGCGCCACCGAAGTGCAGCAGTCGCAGCTTCTGTGGCTCCTAAAGGTGTGGCCTTGGATCTCAGGTGCACTGCTGATTATGGGCTTAGCCCTCATCGTGTTTGGCGCCATACAGTGGCAGAAGCGACAGAGTGTTCTCGATTCCAAAGAGGCGGCCGAGATCGCAAAGCTGCAATCGGAACGCGAGAAAGCCGACGCGGAGCGGGAAAAGGTATATCAGGAAAGCGTCGCGTTGAGCAGGGCTAACCAAGAATCTCCAGCAGAGGCGGGTAAGTCGCTAGAGGAGAAGGCGACCGAATCTCTCGATAGAGAGAACGCGCCGCTCAGTGAGTCCGAGGTTGAAGGCGATAGATCCGGCGCCGAACCCATCAACGAGGAACCGCGCGACGATGCGACCATAAGTGCACTGCGCACGATCATGGACGCGTCTGAAGACTTGCCGGCAGAAGCGCGGGGCTATATTGCCACACTCAGCGCGATAGAGCTGACGTTTCAGGCAATCCGCCGCTCACTCCCGAACGCCTCGATCGTCCGAAATGTAAGGTTGGGACGTACACGTGCAGATGCTATTGTTACGTCCCGAGATCTGGATAGGTACGACTTAGCTATTGATATCAGGCGTCTCAACGGAAGCGCGCGCGATGCCAGGTGGGCAGTAGAAAAGGTTAGAGGGTGGGGCGACGCAGTGGGCATGACGCCACATCCTGTCCACGGTAAGCACTACCGTCCAGTGTCAATTCTGATTCTTCCCGACCAGCCCTCCTGGCAGCCACCCGGCAAACAGCTGGATCAGTTCGTAAGCTTCCTGCAAGAGCCTGGCTTGAAATTTTCGGGCAACGCGCCGATGATGATCGGCGTGCTCAGCCCATCCATTATTCAGGAAGAGAACGTAACGTTCGATTTTCTGAAGGAGCTTCCGCCTGAGACTTCTCAGACAGAGGTAATCCTAGCGGCTGGGGGGTCCATGAGCTTGGTGCAGACCATCCGCGACAGCTGAGCCATCCCGTCGGCCTTCGTCCACACACCGTGGTGCGGGCAGGGCCTGCCTGGGCAAGGTGGAGCACCCTTCGTCTGACCGACCTTGACCAGGCAGGCCCTGTCTGCTCGGCTTCGCCTGGACGAAGGTTGACGGGATGGCGCCACCCATCCCAGAGGTCAGAGTCCCCGCCGGAGGCGTCATGCCACCGCGGACTGTTGAGCCCCGGAACTGCCGGCTACTTCGGCGGCCCGGGGCTTCTTTGTGTGTCGCGCCTGCCGCCGGGCTGAAACCGCCGGGGTGCGCCCAGCGAAGCGGCCGGGCGTGGGGTCCCCGAGCGGCGGGCGTCAGCCCGGCCCTGCTGGGCGGCGCGAGCGGCCTGCGAAGCGGGCCGCCTTGAACCCGTATAGAAACTTCTCACAAGCTTCGACCGAGATGCGACCGAGATGCGCCTACCTACCAGCGACGCTTACAGCGCCTTGAACTCCACCAAGACCAGCGACTTGTCGTCGTGAGCCTTACCGCGTGGCCATTGGCGTCCGTCAGAATCCTGTGATTCCGCACCCTGGACCACTCCGAGCGCGGCTTCCGCCCCGCGTTCGACGACCATCTGTCGTGCCCCGGCCCAGTCGAGAACGCCGTAAGTCAGCACTCCGTCAGCGAAGCCGTCCGACGCGAGAAGCACTGCCTCGACGGCTCGTGTTGGAAGCTGACATGTCCAAGCCTCATCAGCGGCACCCGGTTCCGTGGCGGCGATCCAGAATCCGTCCGGGCGATTTCGCAGACGCAGTTGCTCGGCTTGCAACTCCTTCAACCGCTCTCGGTGCGACTCGGTGAAGCCTTGACCCTTCCGAAGCGCGTCCGCGTAGGATCGCCGCAAGTCAACGCCCACCTGGTCAAGCCGGGTGTCTTGCAGCACTTCAATGCTGCCGGTCTTGTAGTAGATGACCGCCACGCTGTCACCAAGTATCAACAGATCCACGGTCTCGCCGCTCCAGCGGACCATGGCTACGGTGCTTGAGGGTGAGCCGTCGTCGTGTCCGAGCTCTGAGGCCACCTTGGCGATTGCATCGCGCAGGACTGTACGTAGCTCTGCATCTGGGTCGGCCTCCAGCTTGTGGCACAGCTCGTCGGCCAGATGGTTTGCGTACCAGCCGCCATCGAATCGTTGCGGCCGCACAGCCGACGCACCATCGAGCAAGATCGCAGCGTTCTTGGTGGTACGGATACGGTCCTGATTCGGGCGCCGGCCGCCGGGCATGGAAGCCACTGCTCGTATCACTGGTGCCTCCATGGCCCTGCCAGCGCCTCTGCCGTCAAGACCTCACCGTCCCGGTGGGCACTTTCGACGATCATTGAAAAGTCGCTATCCCCGACGGCTGCAGCTACGCGGGGGAGGTTGCGGATGAGATAGTCCACCGCCCCAACCGACCCGAGTGCGTGAATCCCTGCGATGATCGTTATCGGTTGCTCGTCTACGTGCAGGCGACCGACATAGGCGATGTCGGACCACTCTGGCTTGTCCGCATCCATCGGTGACCCAAACTGTCGACCCGATTCGCGTTCCTTAATGGTCCACCTACCGTCGTCGTCCCGACTGAAGTCCAGGACTGGGTCACTCGCGATAGCCCTGCTCGTCACAGGGGACGACTTGGGACCACAGATCGCAACGACGTCACCGGCGGGTTGCCATTGACCACTCGTTGGAATCCCGAACGGTTCGACAGCGAACGCTAGACGCTTCTCCAGGAAGTCGCGAAGCGCATCGCGCGCTTGAGCATCCTCGGACGCGATGACCGGCAATGCTCTGCCAGGTACTTCCCGTAGTGGTACCGCAAGCGTGATCGGCCCAACGCCGAAGAAGCTGCGCTCAGCGGGCGGCGCGGTCTGACGGATCTGGGTGACCCTGCCCTTCGACAGTCCGAGCTTCCGGGCGACCTCGGCTGACGACATGCCGCCATCGGCGAGCAGCTGGTTGATGGCCTGCTTCCGGAGTCGCGCCAGCTCAACCGCTCGCTGCTGGTAGACCGTGATCAGCTCCCCCGCGCGGACGGCTTGGCGCAGGGGATCGCGCTCAGCGCGTACGGCGTCGAAGTCACTCACCTCTCTAGTTTAGGGGGTCTTGACGCTCGGGGCATCGGACTGTACGGTGCGTTTATACCCCCTAAACGATCGCTTCTCGATCGCAACCCAGTGGTTTAGGGGGGCTAAACATCGGAGCCCGACAGGGCAAGAAGGAGCCAGTTATGCCGACCAACCAGCCCCGTCTGATGCTGGACACCACGAACGTCATCTTCGAGCTGTCGGATGACGTGACGCCGAAGCGTGACGACAAGGGTGTGCAGAAGACCGACCGGGAGACCGGTCTGCCGCTGTGGACTGCGCCGATCTACGGTCGCGGTCGTTCCGCGGGCAAGAAGTGGAACGCGGTCTTCAACATCACCGTCGTCAGCCTGGACAAGCCTGCCGCTGAGGAAGGCGACCAGGTCGTCCCGACCGATCTGGAGGCCCTGCCGTGGGTCTCGGAGCAGAACGGCCGCACGCGTAGCGGTACCGCGTTCAAGGCCACGGGCCTCGATGTGGTGTCCGCTCCGATGAGCGTCTCGACCCCGGCGGCCGTTCCGGTCGCCGCCTGATCCGCTACTGGCTCCTGTAGCCACCGACCGCAGGAAGCGGGGCCGCCAAGAGATTGGCGTCCATGTGCGGCCCCGCACCTGTTCATCGAACAATCCCTGAGCCCCGTTGAAGGGGAGGAATCGTCGTGCCCAAGTCTACTCGCCGCAGCATGTTCGGCTCGACCAACAAGGGTCCGACCGTCACGGTCATCGAGGCCCCGATTGCCCGTTCCCAGCGTCGTAAGGCGATCATCGCGTTCTGGGTCACCTTGCTGACCGTCGGGCTGCTGACCGCTACGGTTGCCGGCCACTACATGCACCCGATCCTGGGTGGCCTGCTCGGCATCGTCTGCGGTGTCGTGCTCGGCGCGGTCCTGTTCGCGCTGATCATCGCCTGGCCGGTCCTGCGGATCGTCTGGCACTGGCTGCCGGAGATCCTGCTGAGCCTGGCCGTGGTCTACGGCTGGACGTGGCTGATGTCGGCCACCCCGCTGTGGCTCGCCCTGGTCCTCGTGACCGTCGGCGTCGGCGTCCCCGCCGCGTTGCCGAAGTTTCGGCACTGGGTGCTGGCGCCGCTGTGGTGCCTGGTCGTGCGTCACCGGCTGCGGATGTGTTTCGCCGCGTTTATCGCTACCAACCGTTCCGGCACGTTGCCGCTGATCCTGCTTGCCCGGCCGACCCCGGCCGGTGAACGCGTGTGGGTATGGCTGCGTCCCGGCCTGTCCATCCGTGACCTGGAACAGGACGGCCAAGTCCAGAAGCTGGCCGTCGCCTGCTGGGCCAACGAGGCCCGCGTAGCCCGTGCGTCACGTAAGTACGCCGCGCTGCTTCGGGTGGACATCACCCGCCGCGAACCCTTGGCCGCGACGATCGTCTCGCCGCTGCCGGATTACGTCCCCGACGATATGCCGGCCACCGCGCCGGTCTCTCCCGCGCCCGCCCCGAGCGGCGTGAACCTGGCCGACGTCACGGCCCCGCGCGGCAAGCGCGCCCCTGACACCAACAGCACCGAGTCCCGGACGCGTCGCGCCCGCAACCACCAACCACCGCCGCCGGACTTCGATCCGAGCGACTACGCCTGACCGCACTTGACACGTAGGTGTCAAAACCTTCCCCGTGTGCCCCGGCGTGACCCCGACCTTCTAGGTCACCAGCGCCACGCCGGATCACACCCTCCGCCTCCGATCGGAGCTTTCACCATGACGTTGTCTCCGGCCCCGCCGAGCGTTCCGGTCGGCACGGGCATGTCCATCTTCGACCCGGCTTTTCTCGGCATCGACGAGTTCGGCCACCCGGTCTACCTACCGCTGATCTACCGCAACGTGCTCATCGGCGGTGAACCCGGCGCCGGTAAATCCAGCCTGCTCAACACCATCGTCGGGCACGCCGCGCTCTGCGACGACGTGGACCTGATCCTCATCGACGGCAAACAGGTCGAGCTCGGCCTGTGGAAAGACTGCGCCGACGTGTTCGTCGGCCCGGACATCGACCACGCCATCTTCACCCTCGAACGGCTGCAGACCGTGATGGACAACCGGTGCACCTACCTGCTGTCCCAGCGCCGCCAGAAGGTCGAGAAGGGCGATGACATCAGACCGATCCTGCTCGCCATCGACGAACTGGCGTACTTCTCCGCCACCGTCGGCACCAAAATCCAGCAGGACTACTTCTCCGCGCTCAACCGGGACATCGCCTCACGCGGCCGCGCCGCCGTCATCATCGACGCGTCCGCAACCCAGCGGCCGAGCGCAGACATCATCCCGACCTCGCTACGGGCGTTGTTCGCCTGGCGCTGGGCCGGTCGCTGCGTTGATGAGGCGTCGTCCGACGTCGTGCTCGGACGTGGCTGGGCCGCACGCGGCTACTGCGCCAACACGATCGACCCGGACAACCGCGGTGAGGGCCTGCTCATCGCTGAGGGCGGCATCCCCCGCCGGACCAAGGGCGCCCACATGACCAACGCCGAAATCATCAGCGTCGCTGACTACGCCGCCTGGGTGCGGCGCACCACCCGGGACAGCAAACTCACCGCCGAATTGAGGGCCGTCGCATGACCAGCATCGCCGCGCTCATCCCGCGTATCCGCTTCCAGCGCTGCGGCCGTGTCGTCGCTATCCGCTGCGCGGCCTGCCAGACGTGGCGCAAGCCTCGCTACTTCGCCCGGAATTCCAACACCTGCCACCCGTGCTCGTACGGCGCGGCCCGCAGACGCATCACCGCCCGCGCCACCCGGCACGACTGACCTACGGCACTACCAGCACCACCCATAGGAACGGCCGACGAACCGGAACCAGCCCTAGGAAAGCGAATCCGGCCCGCCGGCCACCACCACCGCCCACGAAAGGACGTGGCGTCATGCACCGTACCCAAAACCCGACCGCTTCCGCCGCCGACACCGACGGACTCGATGCCGTCACCCCGGCCGATGTACTGCGCGGAGCCGCCCGCTACCTCGACCTTCGAGGCTGGGTCCAGCACGTCTACTACGGCGGCACCGCCGCCGACGCCTTCCCGCCCGCCGACGCCATCGGCGCCATCGGCATGGCCGCGCACGGTGTCGTCACCGACTGCCCCGAGATGAGCGGCCCCAACCTGGCTCAGTTAAACAAGGCCGCCGATCACCTGCGCTGGTACCTGCTCGACCAGGGCCACCTCGCTATCGGCCCGGACCGCTGGAACACGCCGACGGATATCGGCGCATGGAACGACCTCGACTGGCACACCGTCGACGACATCGCCACTGTCCTGCGCTCGGCTGCCGACGAGTACGACTTTCGGTACGCCACCCAGGATGACCTCGAAACCTACGCCGGGGCCTGCGCCTCGAACGAAGAGCACCCCACCCGTGAGGGCTTCCTCGCCTGGCTGCGTGCGCGATGACCGCGCCCACCCTCACCCGCCCGGCGCAGCTCTGCGACCGCTGCCACCACGCCTTCACCGCCGCACCCGACGACCTGGGCCTCGGCTACTCCCGCGAACCCGACACCGACCTGCCTAACACCCCGGTGCCGGACGGCATCGAACTCATCGCCCTGACCGGACGCACCCTGCGAGGCACCCGATGACCGTCACCGAGATCACCGATGTGACACGTACGTGTCAACCCACCTCCGGTTTCAGTACCGCTGGCCTACTCACGGCCCTTGAAAAGGCGTGGGCGACGATCCGCCTCCATCACCCTGAGGTCCCGGAAGCCGTCATCGTGGTTGGCTCCGGTTCGCCCGCCAAGGGCAGCCAGTCGATGAAGTGGGGCCACTTCGCCTCGCTGCGCTGGCAGTCCGGTGACACCCAGCTGCCGGAAGTCCTCGTCTCCGGCGAGGGCCTGTCCCGCACCCCGGCCGAGGTCTTCACGACATTGCTCCATGAGGCCACCCACGGTCTTGCCGAAGCACGTGGCATCCAGGACACCTCTCGCCAAGGACGGTGGCACAACAAGAAATTCGCCACCCTCGCCGCTGAACTCGGACTGTCCGCTCGCAAGGACGACAAGCTCGGCTACTCACCCTGCTCCCTCACCGACCAAGCAGCCATCGACTACGTCGGCGCTATCTCCCGACTTGGTGACGCGCTTTACGCCTACCGGCACCCCGAACCGACCGGCGAGGGGAAGCAGCGCACGAACAACAACAACGGCGTATCCGCCGAGTGCGAGTGCCCTCGCAAGATTCGGCTCTCCGCAACGGTTTTCGAGCTCGGCCCGATCGTCTGCGCGGTCTGCGAAGCGGCGTTCGTGCCCGAGGACATCGACCGCGACACCTACGACTTTCCGTCGTTCGGCCAGCCGTGCTCTCACGGCGACGACCAGGCCGACACCGTGCCGGCCGATGAATCGGAGGACCCGATGGTGTTCTACGACCCCACCGGCGCCAAGTTCGGCATCCCCACCTACCCGTTCAAGTTCGCCCCGGATGGCTACGCCACCCGCCGCCAACTCACGGCGCGGAACCTGCGTCCTGGTGGTCAATCCGTTGCCGCACAAGTGATGTGGCGTCGCGGCAAGCGCGTCGCCTACCTCTACCGCATCGACCTCGCGCTACCCAAGCGCACCGCGACCGCCGCACAACTCGCCGCCCTCGACAAGGCCAATCGCGCCAAGCGCGTCTGCCCGGCCTGCCACCAACTCAAGCCCTACATCATTCCGCGCCGTACTGGCGCCTGCCTCGACTGCAACCCCGGAGGTCCCTCATGACCGCCGCTGTCACCGACTGCCGTTACTGCATCGACGGTCACATGCCTGCCGGACGCGACGAGTCCCTCGGCGAACTGTTCGAACGCTGCCCCGAATGCGCCATCCCGTGCGCTGACTGCGACGGCCTGGCCGTCTACCCCGCCAATTACAACAGCCTGCTGGAACTGGTCACCGACCTGCTCATCCAGCGCCTCGGCCCGGTGTTCTGCCCCGGCTGCCTCGGCGTGATCGCTGTCATCCCGCTCGGCCCGACAGGAGCCTGCTCATGACCACCACCGCCGCGACCTTCGCCGCGATCGCCGTCACCCTGCACGCCGCCCACCAACTCGGCGACCACATCTTGCAGACCGACACCAACGCCAACCACAAAGCCGCACCCGGCCGCACCGGCTGGACCCACCTGACCATCCACGTCGGCACTTACCACGCCGCCGCCCTGGTGATGCTCACCGCCACCGCAACCCTGCTGAACCTGCCGATCACCGCGACCGGCCTCGCCGCCGGTATCGGCTTCTCCGCCGTCACCCACGCCTTCCTCGACCGCCGCTGGCCCGTGCGCTGGCTGCTCGAACACACCGGCTCGGCTGCCTTCGCCGACCGGCAAACACCCATCTGCGGCCTCTACCTGGCCGACCAATCCCTCCACCACGCCTGCCTATGGGCCAGCGCCCTACTCATCGCCTGCTTCTGACAAGGAGAACCACCATGACCACCGCATTCGAGTACTTCGTCTCCTTCAACGCCGTCCGCCCCGACGGCCCCACCTTCGGCAACTTCACTCTCACCCTCCCCGCTCCCATCACCTCGATCGACCACATCCGTGGCCTCGAACGCGTCTTGCGCAAGGACGGCCACGACCACGCCATCGTGCTCGGCTACCACCTGCTGCGCACCATCGAGGCGCACTCATGACCACTACACCCGTGCCCGGCACGGACACCCAATCCAAGCCCGCCCGCGCCGACCGTCTCCAAGACGGCGTGCTCCTGCTCATCGTCCTGCTCGTCGGCGTCATGGCCGGAGCAGCCTCCTTCACCCACGTCCACGACTGGACCCTCGCCCACAGCCCCGCCGCCACCCCGGACTGGTTCGGCTGGGCCAACTCCGTCATCAGCGAACTCATCCCGATGGCCGCTCTCATCGAGATCGGCCGCCGTCGCCGCCGCAGCACCACCGCGTCGGTGCGTTACCCGATGAGCCTGCTCGTGGCCGCAGTCGGCGTCTCGCTGACCGCGCAGCTCGCCGTCGCTGAGAAGTCCCCGTTCGGCTGGATGGTCTCCGCGCTGCCCGCGCTGGCCTTCTTCGCCCTGTCCAAGCTCGTCTTCACCGCCACCGCAACACCCCGGCCCACCCACAACCCGGTCACGGCCTTAACGCCGGCCACCTCGCCCGCCCCGTCTGTCGACACCACGCGCGCAGAGGTCCGCCCGGCCGCCGCACCCAAGAAGACCAGGGCCACCACACCCGCCAAGAAAACCGCACCGGCGAAGAAGACACCCGCACGGACACCGGCCAAGAAGACCACCGCACCCGCAACCGTGGACACCACCCCGGCCGCACCCGCGACCACCCCAGCCCCGGCACCAGCTGCGTCTGTCGATCAGCGGTTCCCGGAACCTCTGCTGTCCAACGCACGCGCCATCGTCACCTCGCACCGCGACGAACACGGCGAAGACATCAACCCCAACCAGCTCGCAGTCCGACTCCGCGTACCCACCCCGACCGCTACCGACATTCTCACCCGACTCCGCGATAACCCACCGCAGCCGGACAACACCCGGCCGCACAACGGCAACCGCGTCGCCGCCACTGCGTGACTTCGACGCTGCCTCTCGTGCCCACAACTCCTGTTGTGGGCCCGGGGGACGCCGCCGAAACCCCTCGACGGCCGCACCTCACTGAAAGGAACCACCCATGACCACCACCGCACCCACCCCGCCGAACGACGACCAGACCGGCCCGACCGTCACGGACGACTACCGGAAGATCCTGGCCGCCAACCTCGACGACCCGGCCGCCTACTGGGCTCTGCTGGCCTCTCTCATGAGCCTCTACCTCGGCATGATCGCCCATCAGCACCGCCGCTGCGTCGGCTGCCGCACCTGTGACCTGCTCACGGAGGTCACCGACCTGGCCCGCGCGCACAACAGCCTGCAGACGTTCAACGAGGTCCTCGAAATCGACGAGCCTTACTCGCTGCTCTCGCACATCACCCCCGACCGGACCCCGACCACCAACACCGGAGCCACCGCCTGATGAGTAGCTCGACGCTGCCTCTCACACCCACAACGTCTGTTGTGGGTGCGGGGGAGAACGCCGAGACCTGGCCGTGGGCCACCCCCACCGCCACGGCTGCCAATCACCCGGATGCCCGGCTCGGGTTCGACCCGGGCGAGGTCATCACCGCCCGCCGCCGTGCCCGCACCGGCGATTACTTCGAATGGCTCGACCACGTCAAGGGCGCCGCCGCCTGCAAGCACCCGATCCGGCTCACCGGCCAGATCGACGTGAAGAACCCCGACGGCTCGCTGATGCACTCCATCGACACCGACACCATGCCCGACGGCGCCATCTACACCCCCTGCGGCAACCGCCGCGCCTCCGTCTGCCCGTCCTGCGCCGAGGTCTACCGCCGCGACACCTACCACCTCATCGCCGCCGGACTCCGCGGTGACCGCTGGGGACTGCCGCCGCTCGGGCAGCACCTGGCCGTGTTCCTCACCGCCACCGCCCCCTCCTTCGGCACCGTGCACCACCGGGTGGTGAAAACCCACGCGACGGACTGCCGTGCCAAGGACACCTGCACGTGCCGGCCGAACGTGTGCCACCCGTTCGGCAAGCCCTGCGAGCACGGCCAGCCCACCCGCTGCACCACCCGGCACAAGGCCACCGACCCGGCTCTCGGGCAGCCGCTGTGCCTGGACTGCTACGACCACACCGCCCAGGTCGTCTGGAACCACGAAGCCCCCGAGCTGTGGCGGCGCACCATCCAGGAAGCCGACCGTGAACTCGCCCGCCTCGGCAAGCGTCTCGGCGTGGAGCTGCGCCGCCGCTACGTCAAGGTCTACGAGTTTCAGGCACGTGGGGTCATCCACTACCACGCCGGTATCCGCCTCGACGGCTACCACCCTGACTGCCCGTCGGCCATCGTCACACCGGATCAGGTCGTCACCCGGGCCATGTTCGCCACCGTCCTGGAAACAGCGTTCCGCAAGACGGCCTACACCACCGCCGGCCACCCAGCCAACGGCGGCAACGGCTGGCGCATCGCCTGGGGACAGCAGGGCCTGGACCTCAAGCACATCAACGCCCCCGGCGGTGACGAGAACCTGGCCAAGCTCACCGGCTACCTGGCCAAGTACGTCACCAAAAGCACCGAAGCCACCGGGCAGGTGTTCCGCCGCATCGATGAGATGACCATCGAGCTGCACGCCACCCCCGACACCCACCTCGGGCGGCTCATCCGAGCCTGCTGGGACCTCGGCCTCACCGAACGATGGCACCGGCTGCGCCGCTACGCCCACCAGTTCGGCTACGGCGGGCACATCACCACCAAGAGCCGCGCCTTCTCCGTCACCTACGGCTTCCTGCGGATGCAACGCACCATCTGGCGGCGCACCCAAGGCTTCCCCCAGCTCTGGGACGACCAACAAGCCGACCTCGTCGTCTGCCGCCTCGGCTACCACGCCACCGGCTGGATCACCACCGGCGACGCCCTGCTCGCCAACTCCGCCGCCGACGCCGCCCGCCGACACGCCGACGCCGCCCGCGACTACGCCGACGACGATGACCGCGCCAGCTCGCTGGTGCTTCCCACTGCTGCGTGACACGTACGTGTCAAACCTGTTCAAGCCAGGAAGGGACTTCAATGGACAAGCTGCTGACCGTGGAAGAAGCGGCAGCCATACTCGGCACCACCGAGCGTTTCCCGCGCCGTCTCATCGCTGAGCGACGTATTCCGTTCGTCAAGCTCGGCACCCACGTCCGCATCCAGGAAAGTGTCCTGGCCGCCTACATCGAGGAATCAACGGTGCAGCCGCCCTCGTTGCGGTGGCGTGACGGCAAGGTGGTGGCCTGATGGCTGCTGCCAAACGTCGCTTCGGCCGTGTCCGCAAGCTGGCCTCCGGCCGCTACCAGGCCCGGTATCGGGGACCGGACGGCCTGGACCATCCCGCGCCGGCCACCTTCGCCAGCAAGCGGGACGCCGACCGGTTCCTCTCGCTGGTAGAGGCGGACATCACTAACGGCAAGTGGTACTCGCCCTCGGCGGGACGCACCACCGTCGGTGAGTGGACTGAGCTGTGGTTCGCGGCGGTGGAAGCAGGGTGGAAGCCGAAGACCCGGCACACCTACCGGGACGTGCTCGACCGCCTGGTCCTGCCGCACCTCGGCCCGGTGCAACTCGCCAACCTGCGACCCATTCAGGTGAGCAAGTGGGTCGGGACGCTGGCTGAGGGGCGCAGCCCTTCCCAGGTGCGGCAGGCGTACCGGCTGCTGTCTCAGCTCATGGCCTCGGCCGTGGACAACGACATGATCCCGGCCTCGCCGTGTCGCGGGATCAGGCTGCCCCGGTTGCCGGAGGGAAACCCGCACATTCTGTCGATCGCTGAAGTCACCCGGCTGGCTGATGCCTGCGAGCTGGGCGATCGGGTGCTGGTACTGCTGCTGGCCTACGGCGGCCTGCGCATCGGTGAGGCGTTGCCGTTGCGGCGTCGCCACCTGGACATCGCCGGTAAGCGGGTGCTGGTCGTCGATGCGGTCACCGAACTGCCGGGCGGGCCGGTCATCGCCACCCCGAAGGACCATCAGCGGCGGGAACTGCTCGTGCCGGCCTTCGTGGTCAGGCTGCTCAGCCAGCATCTGGCCACTCTGCCGGAGGATCCGGATACGTTTGCGTTCCCCGGCCGTCAGCGGCATACCAAGCATCGGCAGCAGAGCTATCACGGCTTCCGTCGGCGCTTCGGGATCGCCCTGGCCGCCGCCGGGCTGACCGATGTGACTCCGCACGACCTGAGGGCGACGCATGCCACCTGGGTGGCCGACTCGCACGGGGTGATGGTCGCCGCTCGCCGGTTGGGGCACGCTAACGCCAGTGTCACTACCAGGCACTACGCCCGGCCGATGGACGACCGTGACGCCCAGGTCGCCAAGCACCTCGACCAGCTCGGCGGCGGCCAGCCAACGGGCACGCAACGGGCACGAAAGCCCCGAAAGAAGGACTCATGATCGGTGATCAAGGGTCTGACCTGGTGCCCCCGGTAGGAATCGAACCTACGACACACGGTTTAGGAATGGGAGAGCGACGCACACGCCATACGGCCTCTGATCTGCTGCGAGTCAGATCCGGTCTGATCGGCAACGCAAGATCATTGCATGCACTCTGCCTTCGTTGCCCCGCATAGCTCAGCGGTGCCTCGTCGATCCCCGCCGAAGGACCTGCCGGGCCACGGCAGAACAGCCAGGCGATCGAACTCTCGCTCGTAAGCTCTCGGCAGCTCGTCCGCCCACACTTGTTCGAGTGCGTGGCCCCGGACGGGTGTTCGTCACTGCATCGTCCTGGCGGTCGCCGTCTTGACCGGCTGCCGTCAGCGTTATCGACATACCCTGTTCGTCAGCCGAGCCACTAACGCACGGCGAACGCAGCTCGCTGCCGCTGGTCACGTGCGAGGTACCTGAGCACAGCGTCGAACCCGTCTGAGATCCTTTCCACGTGACTGTTGAGCCGGACGAAGGACAACTCGCAATCGCGGTCGAGACCGAGGCTGGGGTCTTCGTGCGACGTATCCGACCGGCCGCCGTACTGCCGCCAACTGTCGACCCCGGCACGGCTGCGGAAGGCGCAACCCGCACAGCCGCTGCCGTATGGGGTCTACCCGATTTCGTCTTTCAATCGGCGGTCCGATCGACTGGTTCTGGTGTGCGCGAACTGGGCGACAGCATCATTATCGCCGGGCAGTTCGCCGCCGTCGTGCAGGTCAAGGCGCGCGCTGCGCTGAGCGCCGACCTTGGCAAAGAGCGAGGATGGCTCGACAAGCGCATCGACAAAGCCGCCCGCCAGGCGGCCGGGACGATCAAGGCCTTCGCAACCCGGCCTGACGCGGCCCTAATAAACGAGCGGGGCACGACGGTCGAGGTGAACGCGCGCGATAAGGCCTGGGTACCCGTAGTCGTATTGGATCACCCAGGTGTACACGGCTACACGCCGACAGTTCAAGCCGTCGTCCTACTCCGCCGCGACTGGGAGTTCCTTTTCGAGCAACTCAAGTCCACTCACGCAGTCCTGGGCTACCTACACCGAGTGCACCTACACGAACCCATCCCATTGGGTGACGAACCCCTGCGCTACTACCGGCTCGCAGCCGACGACGCCGTCGCCGAGCCATCTTCGATTGACGCCGGCCGGCTTAGCGCCAGGGTCCACCAGATGTCCACACCCTTGCTGCCCCAAGCGCCAGCGGGCCACGACGATCGCCGGCACCACTTGGTCCTCCGGACCATCCTGGAAGAGGTCGCTAAGAGCCCCCTCCCAGAGAAGGCAACGGCCGCTGACATCATCGATGTCCTCGCAGCTGTCGATACCACACCAGTCGGATACCGCAGCGAACTCGGTCGCGACATCATCAAGTGGCTGCACGATGTCGCCCAGGTCGACCAAACCGGGGTGAAGTGGCAGTTCCGTATTGTGAGCGGCACGGACCGCGTCAACCTGATCTTCGCAGCTGCCAGTCGTTACGACGAGACGGTACGCACCCACTTCAGGTGGTACATCAGCCTTCGTCATCAGCAACTGAGCGAAGCGCTGCCCATTCAGGCTGAGGCTCTCACCGTAGGAGTCTTGCTGACACCTCGGCACGACGGGCTTCGACCTTGGGATACAACAATGGTCGCCACCAAAGGTGAGCAGGGACTTGACGTCTCAATCCGGCAGCAGTTGGAAGCGCTTTGGGGCGAGCCAGGTACGAACCACCCGACAGCGAGCCCAGACACCCGGGGGAACCCTCGCTTCTAAGTCCTGGGCGGCTCGTCCAGCGCTGTTCGCTTGTTCGCTGCGGCCTGACTCCGGTTGACCTCGTCCGTGTCGGTTGCTGTCAGCGTTGCTGCCACGAACGCGCCAGTCAGGCCGTGCCTGAACCCGCCGAGTCGCACCCAAGCCCCGAATTAGAGGCACTTTGCGGTGCTCTGCGTGGTTAACTCGCTAGCTGGCATCCGTAGACTTCGAGGCTGGACGAGCGGGACCACACTGAATGCTCCAGGTTACTGCGCTACCACACGGAGCGAATATGCCGCCACGCGTCCGCACTACCCTTGGCCTTGCCCTAACGGCCTTAGCAACCATTGGTTGCGCGTTATTATCCCCACTAGTCTTGGCAGTCGCCGGTAGCTGGTGGCAGACCGACTGGGTCAAGCTGGCTAACATTGGCCAGGCTTACGGAGCGGCCTCAGCAGTATTCAGCGCCCTGGCGGTTGTTGGAGTTGCCGGCAGTATCGTTTACCAGGCTCGCCAGTTGCGCCTCGCACGCATGCAATCGCTCCGTGCAGCGCACCGTGATCTCATCAAACAGATAATCGAGGAGCCGGAAGTCTTCGCGCCAGCGGTCGGATATGATTCACTCAATCGCACCGGGATCGACGTTCGACAACATCTTTTTATTACCAGCTATATGGGTCACCTTGTATCCTCACTTGACACCGGCTTCGTATCGGAGCAATCGCTTCGCTCAGAGGTTCTTCGATACATGTTTCAAAGCCCTCAGGTGCACAGATGGTGGGAGGTCGCTGCGCCCGACTGGGCCAATGCTGGACATGAAATAGATCGCCGCTTCGGTAAGATTCTCAAAGCCGCTCATGAGGATGCAAAGCTGAATGGATACCCCCGACTCGAAAGCCCGATAGATATGGCAGTAACTCGTCTCGACGAAGGAGAGAAAGGAAGGGAGGGCAGAAGTCGCGGCCTGGCGATTGTAGCTATTACGGCCGGTGTCGCTGGCGCATTGGTTGGTTGGTTTGCAAGACGCTGAGCCACGCGCACGTAAAGACTCACTTGGCGATACACCTTGGCCCCCGGGCAATTTATGATCTTGAATGAGCGCGGTCATCCTGCCACCGACGTGCACATTTCAGTCCGCAGGCGTCCGTGAGTGTCGACGATGATCACTGACGGTTGTCGCTCAGTTAGTCACCCAGTTCGCGGAGCGGACTCTCTGCTGCATCCCAACCCATCACTGTGAACTGCGGGAGCGGGTGTTGCATTCATCTTCGATCAAATCTCTATTAAGCTTCGGAATGGGTGACGCAGAAACCAATGAAACAATAGGTTGTCACGATGAAAACCGGAATGCTTCCTGCGACGAGCCAACCACCGGCAACAATCGGCCCACCTGCCTCATGGATGACCCAGCCCACAATGGCCGGAATCCCCACCGGGATTACAATCAAGGTGGATGCGAAGGCAGCTAGGATGAGCGGCCACAGCCAATCGACACTGTCGTCCACTCGCCTGAATATGGCGTCACCCGTGTCTGTCAATCCTAGAAACAGTCCCAGGATTAATAGAGCAAGCACATAAGCTAGGAAGGCCGTCACCCACCCAGGTACGTGGGCGCGAGTTGACTCTTCAATAATCCACGCAACCAGACGCGCGAGACCTAACGGCAAGGCACACAGAACGGCCGCGCCTAGCAATAGTCGCATTCCGGCCGAAAGAGCTTCATCTCGCACAGAAGGGTGCTCGCTGGAATGTTGGCCTGAAGCCGCATTTGCTCGTCTCGCCTGAACGATAGAAGCAGCGAAAGCCAGAACAGCTATCCCGCCGCTGACAACGGAAGCGATCTTGTCAGCATTGTCAAGAAACCCGGCCACGCTGCCCTCCGTCGAGCTTCGGCCTGCCCATCACATCGGTCGTTGCGACGCTCCAATGTATCCTTTGATCCGCGCGGCCAGCATCGGTTCTGCCACGATCGGAGGCTTGCTCAGCCATCCCGTCGCCCTCGACCCGCCCGTCGTGGGAGCGGGGCTCCGCCGGCGCCCGCCGCGTCAAGACGGCCTTGACACTAGGCACCCAGGCCGGTGGGCGCCGGCGGGGGTCTGCTCGGCTTGCCCGGGGCGAGGGTGACAGGGTGCGCGGCCATCCCGGAGCCGGAGCGCCCCCGCCGGAGGCGCAGTAACCGCAACCACGCTCTCAACCCGACCCACGCGCCACGGCCCGGCGCGGCAGCTCGGCCGCGTCGCCCTGGCCGTGCCGGTCGGCTGCCGGCCGAAATTCAACTCGTCCCACACCGCTATCTCTGTCGTCGCTGCGGCCCGACTCCGCTCCTGGCACGCCAGCCGACGGGCTGCCTGCGTGTCCGGGCCAAGCGACAGCGGCGGCCCAGGGCACGCGCCCAGGCGGCGGCGTGAGCGGCCCGTTTCGGGCCGCCTTGAAGACGTACAGAAAGTTTGAACCACATCCGGCAGCCGACCGGCGTCACCGAGATTTTCCCCAGGGTGAGGGACGCAGGACACGTCCTAAGACGTCCCGATGGCGGTAGTGCTGGACCAGCCGTTCGTGCAAGCCTTGAGCGGTGAGTGAACTTGTAGATAGGGCAGCGACCCTCGCTGAGTCCTACCTTGCCGATGCGCTTCCGCAGCGCTGGCAACATGTGCAAGCGGTTGCGGCAAAGGCAGCTGGCCTCTCCCGTTTGATGTCCAGCTCTGACGCAGAGGTCCTGACGGCAGCCGCGTGGCTGCACGACATCGGGTACGCACCGCAGGTGGTCGATACAGGGCTGCACGCTCTAGACGGCGCTCGTCAGTTGCTACGGGATGGCATCCCTTCGCGGGTTGCCGCCTTGGTAGCGCATCACTCGTGTGCGCTCTTCGAGGCGTCTGAGCGTGGCCTGTCCGCGCACCTGGCCCGCGAGTTCAAGAATGAGCAGTCAGAGGTGACCGATGCGCTCTGGTACGCCGACATGACCACAGGACCTGATGGCCAAGACCTGGACGTAGAAGCCAGGCTCAGCGAGGTCCGTGACCGGTACGGCCCTGATCACTTGGTGACTCGCTTCTGGGCTCAAGCTGAGCCGACACTGGTTGCAGCAGTTCGGCGAGCAGAGGAACGGATTGCCGCTCAGCCGATGTAGGGCTTGGCACGGTGCTCGAAGCCGTGATCGATCCGGAGTCGCATCGACGGGTGGATGGGCAACGCATCCAACTCGTCAGCTGCTACCCACCGCACCTCCGAGGACTCATCACTGGTCTTGGGCTCCCCGCTGACGTACGTAGCTCGGAAGCAGATCGAGAACTGTTGACGCACCTCGCCGTCGCTGTACTCCACCACGTGGTGAGGATTCGTGTAGATCCCGACCACGTCGTCGACGCTGACCGTTACGCCGGCCTCTTCAACCGTCTCTCGTACGGCAGTCTCAGCGACGTATTCGCCGAAGTCTTGCGCTCCTCCGGGCAGTGCCCACAGCCCGTTGTCAGTGCGCCTGATCAGGAGCACCCGGCCGCTGGCGTCCTGGACGAACACGGTTGCGGCGACGACGATGCTGTTCGCCTTTGGCGCTGCTGGGTCGTTGAAGTGCTCGATACGTGCCATGCCCTCAGCCTGTCACGGCCATACGTACTTCGACTTGGAGATCACCCGCTGGAAGCTGTTGGCGTAGCCGTCGAACAGATCGCCACCGCTGAGCCTACGAAGGTGGAGAACCGGCGCATACGCTGCTGGGATGCCGTAGAGGTGCGTGTTGACCAGCATCTCGTCGTCGAACCGATAGATCGAGTTGTACAAGATCGTCTGATGGAAGTAGACCGACGCGTTGTCGTTCCCTCGAAGATCCTGGTAGAACGCCAGCGTGTTGCGGATCTTGCCTGCCATCGTGTCGCCGATGCCCTCGTCTTCACCACGCTGAGCGACTGCCGCGCACTCGGGGTCGCCTAGAGCGATCTCGACGATGGCCCCAGCATCGGCCTTCTCAACGAGCGTCGGCACGAACTTCGGGTTCTGCTCAGGAAGGAACAGTCCCGCGTAGGCGAGGATGCCGATCTGGTTGTTCGCCTGTTCGAGCAGCTGCGCCCACAGGTCGTGCGGGACCGTGCTGCGGCGAGGGTAAATGTGCAGAATCTCCGACTCAGCAACACGTGTAGCCCTCTGCGGTGACAGTGCGTCCGGCCACAGGTAAGACTCACTTTGCCGCACAGCAGCCGCGATGGAGTGGCGATGCTTCGGATATGGCGTCCTGTCCTGCGTTATCCAGCGCTCCACAGTCTTGGGATCGACGCCGATCTGATCAGCGACGGCCGCGGGCGTCAGGCCGTTACGCAAGATGGCATCACGCAGGCGCTCATTCGGCACAGGGACCTCCGGACTTCTAGGGACGTCTTTAATCTACTCAGGACGTCCCCAGTAGTCCAGCACGATGGTGAAGTCGTCTCCCCTCATCGAGAGAAGCTCATGTCACGCAAGCGAGCAGTCGTCCACAGGGGACGCGCTCTTGACAGGAGGAAGCTCTGATGAAGCTCTACGTGGACACGACCGGCAAGCAGGTCACGGTGTCGAAGCCCACCGAGACGAAGAACGACCAGAACGGCAACCAGCGTTCCGAGAAGGGAACGGGCCGACTGATGTGGTCGACCCAGGTCATCGTGCTCGACGAGACCGGCGGTGAGGTCATCGCCATCACTACGGCTGGTGAGAAGCCGAACGTGACGGTGGGACAGCTCGTCGCTGTCGAGCAGCTTGAGGCCATTCCGTGGGCGACCAACGGTCGTAACGGCGTCGCGTTCCGCGCGGTGTCGCTGAAGCCGCTCTCTGGTACCTCGTCCAAGTAGGTACTCCGCAACATCCGTACTGCCTCGCCACAGTGTCCGTGGCATTCATCCACCGAGCGGCCTATCGCCGCTGACAACTCGATCTGATTGACGGTCCGGTAGCAGCTCTGGCTCCTATGTTCCCGGCCCGGCGACCACCGACAGGTGGCCGCAAAGTTCTGAAGTGTGGCGCGGGGTCGGTACTGGCTCCTACACCTGCCGGCCTCGCCGCCTTCCAACCCATCAACCCTTCTATGAAAGGGACGGTTGACCGTGTCCACTTCAGCTGTGGTGTTCGCCATTTCGATGGGGACCCTGATTGCCGCGCATCAGTTCGCGGATCACATCATCCAGACCGACACCGACGCCAACAGCAAGGCCGATCCCGGATGGGACGGCTGGCGTCACCTGCTCGCCCACGTCGGTACCTACCATCTGACCGCCCTGGTGATGCTCCTCGTCACTGCGGCGGTTCTTGACGTTCCGGTCCCGGTCACCGGCGTCACCGCGGGTCTCGGGTTCTCCGCGGTCACCCACGCGATTCTGGATCGGCGCTGGCCGGTCCGCTGGATCCTCGAACACACCGGGTCCGCCGCGTTCGCGGAACTCAAGACGCCGCTGTGCGGCATGTACCTCGCCGATCAGGCTCTGCACTACGGCTGCCTGTGGATCGCAGCCCTGCTCATCGCCTGTCTGTAGGGAAAACGACGCGGGGTCGGTACTGGCTCCTACACCTGCCGACCCCACGTCTTCCAACCCATCCACCCCCGAAAGGGAGGACGTGTCATGTCCAAATCTACTCCCCGACGCGGTTTCGGGAAACGCTCCGGAACGGTGACGGTCATTGAGGCCAAGGTCCACCGTTCGGCTGAACGCGACGCGCGGATGGCGTTCATCATCACCGCGATCGTCGTCTGGCTGATCGGGATGACGGTGGCCTCGGACCACATGCACCCGATTCTGGCGTTCATGCTCGGCGCGGTCATCGGCCTGGTCACCGGTGGCATCGTCTGGACGCTCGTACGGATCTGGCCGGTCATCCGGCTCATCTGGTGGTGGGCACTGGAGATCACCACCGCTGTGCTGCTCACCTACGGCTGGATGCAGCTGGCCAACCACACCCCGGCGCCGGTCACCCTCGCTGTTCTGGCCCTGGTCGTCGGCGTTCCCGCCGCCCTGCCCCAGATCCGCCGGCGCATCGTCGCGGTCGTCTGGTGCGTCGTCGTGCGGCACCGGCTGCGGGTCTGTTTCTCGCAGTTCATCGTGGCGAACCAGTCCGGTTCCCTGCCGCTGATCCTGTGGGCACGCCCGACCCCGGTCGGGGAACGCGTCTGGGTCTACCTACGCCCTGGCCTGTCTCAGGCCGACCTTGTCGGCCGCCTCGACAAGATCGCCGTCACCTGCCACGCCTCCTCGGCGCTCATCGAGCGCGCTTCTGAGGGCAACGCCGCCTACCTGCGGTTCGACATCAAACGCCGCGAGGTCCTGAACCGTCAGGTCAACTCGCACCTGCCCAGCCTGGTCGACCCCGACATCACGGTGATGCCGCGTCAGCCCCAGACGGTCCCGACCGCCCTGGACCTGCCCGACGTCCCCGCCGAGTCCAAGGCGACCACCGCCGCGAAGACGGCCCCGTCACCCAACGGCAGGAAGCCTGCTGCTTCCTCTGCCGCAGACGCCGACTCCGGCGACGACATCAACGACTGGATCTGAGGAGCCGTCATGAGCATCGACCTTTCCGCCTTCGACCTGGTCGAGCACCGGAACTGCCTGACGGCCCGGGACGTCGCCCTGCACAGCGACCTGTACGTCCTGACCTACCTGTGCGGCAACCGCGAACTCGTCGCGCACCTGCTCGACGTCGCCGCCGACCTCATGATCAGTTCGCAGACGCTGATCCTTCTGTACCTCACCGACGGCTACGACCCTGACCACAGCACCCAGTCCGGGCTGACTGAGGCGGAACGCCACCAGGTCATGACCGTGGCCTCGACGTGTGTCTACAACGCGGTCCTGTTCGTACAGGAAGCCCAGCGTCGCAAGGTCCGCCGCGCCAATGCCGGTTGGGACCCCATCACCGCACCACAAACCGCTTAACCCCGATCGGTACAGGGCGCCCTTTCACGGACGCCCTGTACCCCAAGCGCGCCTTGGAGGCGACCACCATGACCACCATCGCCCGCGACCTGCTCGGCACCGACCGGGTGCCTGTCGGGCCTGGCATGTCGATGTTCGACCCCATGTTCATCGGGATCGACGAATTCGGCGAACACGTCGCCCTCGACGTCGTCTACCACAACCTGCTCGTCGCCGGGGAACCCGGCGGAGGCAAGTCCGGCCTCGTCAACGTCGCCGCCGCCACCGGCGCCCTGAGCGACAACACCCGCCTGGTGTGCTTCGACGCCAAACTCGTCGAACTCGGTCCCTGGCGCGATATCTCCGATGCGTTCATCGGCCCCGACCTCGATGAGGCCATCTCCGTGCTGCGACGTCTGCTGACCGTCGCCATCAACCGCTACCAGTGGCTGCTGGCCCACCGCCGCCGCAAGGTCAGCCGCTACGACGGCCTGTCGACCATCCTCACCATCATCGACGAACTCGCGATGTTCTCCACCGTGCTCGGTACCGAAGCCCAGCAGAAGGAGTTCTCCACTCTGCTCCGCGGTCTCGTCTCCCTCGGCCGGGCCTGCGCCATGCCTGTCACCGCCGCATCACAGCGGACCAGCTGGGACATCATCCCCGCCTCGCTGCGCGACCTGTTCGGCTACCGGTGCGCGTTCCGCTGCACCACCACCGGCAGCTCCGACGTCATCCTCGGCTCCGGCTGGGCCGAGCTCGGCTACACCGCCTCCGACATCAACCCCGAAAACCGGGGCGCCGCCTACCTGCTCGCCGAAGGCGGCACACCCAAGCGCATCAAAGCCGCGTACCTGTCCGACGACGACATCTACAGCATCGCCGACTACGCCGACTGGATGCGCCGACCCTCCGGCCTCACCGTCCCGGCCACCGGTCACAGCGCCGACTGGCAGATGGCCGCCTGACCAGCACCACCGATAAGAGAGCCGACAGAACCCCACCAGCCGCCAAGCACAGCGGGTTCTGCCGGCCACCACCAACAGCCCCTCAACGAGAGGACGTGGCTGCCGTGAAGGCTACCCACAACCAGCCCACCACCACCGTCATCGACCCGCGGATCACCCCGGCCGACCTGCTACGCGGTGCCGCCCTCTACCTCCAGCACTACGGCTGGACCCAGGGCGAACTCTTCGACTACCTCACCGCAGCGGCGTTCCCGCCCGCCTGCGCCATCGGCGCCCTCAATGTCGCCGCCTACGGCCGTTGCGTGCTCACCGCCGACGACGACACCGACGAGTCCGACGCCTGGGGCGTCCTGACCGCCCTGCGGATCTTCGCCGCATCCATCGAACCCGACTACGACCCGTTCCAGACCAGCGCTATCGACGTCATCGGCGGCTGGAACGACGAGAAGGACCGGACCATCGACGAGGTCGTCCAGGCGCTCACCGAAGCCGCCGACGACTGGGACACCGCCCACCCCACCGGTGGTGCGCGGTGAGCCTGACCGACGTCAACCACACCTTGACTATCCAGCCGTCCGGCAACAGCCGGCCTCCGCGCCCCCGCCGCCGCGACGTCGTCGAGAACGACGAATACGCCGCGTTCACCCGCCGCATTATCCGCGCCTACGCCCGACGTGTCGCCACCGGCGACGTCGAAGCCCTCACAGACATGGTCTCGCTGTCCGCTCTGCTTGACGACGCCATCGGCGAAGCCGTCATCGGACTACGCGCCCACGGCTACTCCTGGGCTGAAATCGGCTCACGGCTCGGCATCAGCCGCCAAGCCGCCCAACAGCGGTGGGGAGGCGACGACCGATGACTACCTCGGCACTGACCAATCCGTTCCTCGACGCACTCGGAGCCCGCACCGGCATCCGTATCGAGTTCTACGACCCCACCGGAAGCCACTACGGCTTCCCCACCTTCCCCTACCGATACGCACCCGACGGCCTGGCCACCCGACGCCAGCTCCGCGCCGAAGGACTGCGCCCCAACGGCAACGACCCCGTAGCGCAAATCCTGTGGCGGCACCGCAAGCAGGTCCGCGTCGCGCACCTCTACCGCCGCGACCTCGCCGCCCCCAAACGGCACGCCACCCCGGCCCAACTCGCCGTCATCGAACGGATGCTGCTCGCCCGCCGGACCTGCCAGCACTGCGGCACCACACAGCCCTACTACATCCCCCGCTCGACCGGCGCATGCCTCGACTGCGAACCCGGAGGACCCCGATGACTATCCAGCCGAACGAGCCTGCCCAAACGCCGTGCCCGTGCGGCGATTACTACTGCTCCGACTACATGCCGAAAAACCAGGACCGCTCGCAGTGCTGCATGTACTGCGGCTACTACGACTGCGACGTCTGCGGCTGGATCGACCCCGCCCGCATCACGCCCAACACCGAAGAGGTGCCGTCGTGAGCCTCTACGACCGCCACGACACCCAGACCGCACCCCACTGCCTGTGGTGTATCGACGGCATGACTCCCGCCGGAATCCACCCCGACCTCGGTCCCGTCCTGCGGCTGTGTCCCACCCAGAAGTGGTGCGACGAATGCGGCGACACCTCGGTCTTCCCGGCCGAGTTCGAAACCCTCGACGACCGCATCAACGAAATGCTCGACGACGGCCTCGCTGCCGTCTGGTGCTCGCACTGCAACGGCATCACCGCCGTCCTGCCCGTCACCAACGACGGAGGCATCCGATGACCACACCTGTGCGCCACGACCAGGAAACCGCTGCCACCTGCACCTGGTGCATCGACGGCTTCACCCCGATGGGTGTTCACCCCGACCTCGGACCTGTCTTCCGCATGTGTCCCACCGATGACTGGTGCGAGGTCTGCGGCGACTACGGCCTGTTTCCGGCCGACTTCATGCCCCTCGACGAGCGCATCAACGCGATGCTCTCGCTCGGCCTCGCCGCCGTCTGGTGCCCGAATTGCCTCGGCATCACCAGCGTCATCCCGCTGACCAACAACGGAGGCATCCGATGACCGCCGTCAAAGCCCGGACGGAGAAGGTCGAGGGCCTGGTCCTCGTCGCCATTCTCCTGCTCATCGCCGTCGCGGCCGGTGCCGCATCGTTCACCCACGTCCACGACTGGACGATGGACAACACCCCGACCGGCACCCCCGGCTGGTTCGGCTGGGCCAACGCCGTCATCTCCGAACTCGTGCCCGTTGCCGCCCTGCTCACCATCCGGCGACGCCGTCGCAGCAACGGCCCGATCGGCTACCCCCTCGCCCTACTCATCGCCGCCGCCGGGCTCTCCCTGGCCGCCCAACTCGCGGTCGCCAAACCTGGCCCGTCCGGATGGCTGCTCTCCGCAGTGCCGGCCCTGGCGTTCATGGCCCTGGTCAAACTCGTCCTGGCCCCTACCCACGCACCAACGCCGCCTGCCGTCACCACGGACACAGCGGCCACCGTCACCGACGAAACGCCGGCCGCTCCGGCGCCGGTCGTGATCGACGCCGCACCCTTGCCGGAACCTCCCGCTCACCTGGTATCGGTCGCCCGGTTCTCCGTCGTTCAGCACGAGCAGACAACCGGCCAGCCCATCACCGTCGACGAGCTCGCCGCTCGGATGAGCGTCACCCCGGCCATCGCCGGACAACTGCTCGCCACGGTCAAGCCCAGCCATCACAGCCCGATCAACGGCAACACGCCCGTCCTCGGCGGTGCCCGATGACCTTCGTCCACGTCGACGTCCTCCACCGCACCCACACCTGCCCGGCCGACCCGGAACCCCACCCGTACGACACCTGGCGCCGCATCGTCGCCGTCGTCGACGGAGGCCCCTGCCGCAAACCGGTCACCATCCGGTCCGGCGACACCACCGCCACCATCGCGTGTGGCCGTCACGGACCCGCCGCACGGCAGTGCCCGGCCTGCCGGGTCACCGTCATCGAGAGCACGGTCACCGCGACCTTCACCGGCCACCACGGCCTGCAGCACCCGACCACCGGCGGGACTGCTGCCTGATGAGTTCGACGCTGGACCTCGCATCCCGGGAGCAGTCCGCCCGGGGTGCGGGATCGAACACCGAAACCATCACCCCCGCCTGGACGCAGCCCGACCCGTCCTACACCGCCGCTGGACAAGCCCTCGCCCGTGCCGCACGACCGGACTACTTCGCTTGGCTCGAACACGTCAAAGCCGCTGCCGGGTGCACCCGCCCGATCCGCCTGTCCGGCTCCCTGTCCACGGTCGAGGCCACGACCGGGAGGCTTCTGAACGACCGGCACACCGACGCGTTGCCCGACGCCGCCATCTACAAAGCCTGCGGGAACCGCCGCGCCACCGTCTGCCCGTCCTGTGCACAGACCTACCAGCGCGACGCCTACCAGCTGCTGCGCTCTGGACTCGTCGGCGGCAAAGGCGTGCCCGCCACCGTGGCGACGCATCCGGCCGTGTTCGTCACTCTCACCGCGCCCTCGTTCGGCACCGTCCACAACCGCATTGTCCGCAAGCACACCTGCGCCGACCGGCGTCGCTGCGACTGCCGGGCCGAACCCTGCCACGCTCGCCGTGACACCGGCATCTGCATGCACGGACAGCCGGCGGTTTGCTGGTCCCGCCACGAAACCGGCGACTCGCTCCTTGGGCAACCGCTGTGCCTGGACTGCTACGACCACGTTCACCAGGCCGTGTTCAACCTGTTCGCCCCCGAACTGTGGCACCGCACCAAACAGGCCGCCGAACGCGCCTTGAAGAAGCTGTGCCGTCGCCGGGGCATCCCGTTCCATCCCGTCGTGTCAGCCAACGGAAAGGTCGCCTACAAGGCCCCGATCCGCCTCTCGCCCGGCAAGGTCGCCGAAATGCAACGCCGCGGTGCCGTGCACTTCCACGCCATCGCCCGCCTCGACGGCGTCAACCCCGACGACCCGGCCGACATCATCGCGCCACCGGCCGGGATCGGCATCGACGACCTCATTGCCGCCTTCGCCCAGGCCGCGACGGACATCGCCTTCACCACTCCTGCCCACCCCGATCAGCCCGAGGGCTGGCACATCGGCTGGGGCGAACAGGTCGACATCCGGCCCATCACCATGACCGGCAACGATGAGGTCACCGACGCCATGGTCGCCGGATACCTTGCCAAGTACGCCACGAAGAGCACCGAGGCCACCGGGCACACCTCCGGCCGCATCACCGCCGACACCGTCGACGACTTCGCGGACCCGGCCGGAGACCACATCGCCCGCCTCATCGACGCGTGCTGGCACACGGGCCGACCCACTCATACACCGGCGCCGCTGTCCGGCCGCCCTCAACCGGAGCGTCCTGAGCCAGGCGACCGGCTCGCCCCGTTCGACACGCCTTGGACGTGTCAGGACTGCGGCACCCGTACCCGCTACGCCGCTTGCCCCGTCTGCGTCGCGGAACGTCAAGCCAGCCTTGACACCGAACCGGCCAACACGAGCAATGCCCACCCGTATGCCCGGCTGCGCCGGTGGGCGCACATGCTCGGTTTCGGCGGTCACTTCCTCACCAAGGCCCGCCGGTACTCCACCACCTTCGGTGAACTTCGCTCCGCGCGTATCGCGTACCGCCGTCACGAGCCGCAGGCGTTGGCAGACGCTCACCCTCACGCGGCCACGTCGGCCGAGCATCTTGAGCCGGAGACAACGCTGCTCATCGGCACCCTCACCTTCGCCGGAGTCGGCTGGCACACCCACGGCGACGCCCTGCTCGCCAACACCGCCGCCGCACTGGCCCGCGCCCGACAACAAGCCGGACACGAAGAGATCTCCCACGAACTCGGAAGCTCCATCACCGGCGCTCAGCCGGTCGCCGCATGACTCAGATCGGAGAAAGGTATTTGACGGTGGACAACGACCTGCTGACGGTGCGGGAGGTGCTTGACGTCCTGCACGACGTTTCGCGACGGACGTTCTATCGCTGGCGCGAGCTGGGAATCGCCCCGGCCTGCGTGCGGCTGCCCAACGGGGAGCTCCGCATCTACCGGCGAGACCTTCAGGAATGGATTGACCGCCACCGGGAGGCGGCAGCGTGAAATCCCGCAACGTCCGGGTCCGGGCAATCCAGATCAACACCCTCGCCCGCCGGAGGAAGTCGTACACGGTGCGATGGGTCGTCGAGAACGACCCCCGCTCACGGACGTTCTCGACGCGTGCCCTGGCCGACAACTTCCGGTCGGATCTGATGCAGGCCATCAACCGCGGCGAGGCGTTCGACACGGACTCTGGTCTGCCTGACTCGCTCGTGCCGACCCCCGAGGGTGTCAGCTGGCTGTCGTTCGTCCGCCGATACCTGGACATGAAGTGGCCGCACGCTGCGGCCAAGTCCCGCGACAGCCTGACCGAGTCGCTCGCCACCGTGACCCCGGTTCTGGTCCGCGACGTCGCCGGGCGGCCAGATCCGGTGTTGCTGCGCCGAGCGTTGCGCCGGTACGAACTCCTTCCGAATTCCCAGCAGACCGAACGACCGAACGACATCGCGGCCGCGCTGCGCTGGCTGGAGACGGCATCCCTTCCGCTGTCCGAGCTGAGCGATCCAGCCATCATCAGGCCCGCCCTCGATGCCCTCGCCACGCAGTTGGACGGGCGCCCGGCCGCCGCCACAACGGGCAGACGCAAACGCGCGGTGTTCTACAACGTCCTGCAATACGCGGTCGAGCTGGAACTTCTCGACTACAACCCGGTCGACAAGCTCCGCATACGGTCGGTGCGGCACAAGGTCACCGCCGAGGTGGACCGCCGCGTCGTGGTCAATCCACGCCAGGCCCGGGAATTACTCGTCGCCGTCACCTACGTCGGTGCGCGAGGCAAACAGAGCCGACGCGGTGAGCGACTGCGGGCCTTCTTCGCCTGCCTCTACTTCGCTAGCCTTCGACCAGGCGAGGCAGTAGATCTGCGCGAAGCCAACTGCAAGCTCCCGGAATCAGGCTGGGGGCTCATCACGGTGGAGCGGTCCCGCTCTTCGGCAGGAAAGCGCTACACCGATAGCGGAGAAGTCCACGACGATCGGGGACTCAAGCACCGGGGTCAGCAGGACACCCGCGACGTACCGATCCCTCCGGAACTGGTCGCCATCCTGCGCGAGCACCTCGACCGCTTCGGCGTTGACGACCGGGGCCGACTGTTTCGCAGCCCACGCGGCAACGTCGTGGGCGCATCGACCTACTCCCGCGTCTGGGAGGCAGCACGCGCCATCGCCCTGCCACCCGATCGGCTTGCCTCTCCCCTTGCCGGTCGGCCCTACGACCTGCGCCACGCCGGTGTGTCCCTCTGGCTCAACGCCGGGGTCCCCGCCACCGATGTCGCCGACCGCGCCGGCCACTCGGTCGACGTCCTGCTCAAGGTCTACGCCAAGTGCCTCGACGGCGACCGCGACCGGATGAACGCCAGGATCGATGAGGCCCTGGGCGAGTAAGCCAGCCGGTAAGGTCATGAGGGTCGTAGCCGCTGCGCTGCGGCCCTCTTTGCGTGGCATGACCTGCGGAAACGTGGCCAAGATCCATTGCACGTACTCTGCAGGACTGCCGACAAACGGCCGCTTCCGGTGGCACACAGTTGCACACGGTGACCGGCCGCAGCCCATCGATCGACTTCTGTTTGCGCTGCTCAGCGGCCGTTTCCGCTGGTGGTGGAGGTGCCCCCGGTAGGAATCGAACCTACGACACACGGTTTAGGAAACCGATGCTCTATCCCCTGAGCTACGAGGGCCTACGGCCCACATGTTACCTACCAGCACGAACGCAAATCTGCCCGGGCGTCCCAGCCGCTGCCTCACCGCCCTGAACGCCGCCGCGGGTATGCGTGGGAGCAGTCGCGTACATGGTCGGAGCACGTCGACAGCCTGGCGGCATGCACGATACCTTCCGCGAAACGCCGCTGACGGTCATCAAGCGAACACTCAAAGTTGCCGACCAAGTACGCACAGTGCATCATCGAGTGAAAGGTGTGGATGGCTGCTGAGAGGGTGCGCCGTGGTCTACATGCCCATCCTCAAGGGCCGCGACGGTGAGTTCAGAGCCATTGCCCGGCTGCCGGCCATGCTGACGCCGGGCATCCTGCCGGTCTTCGAGGTGCCGCCGACGGACCGCGGTCCGATCAGGGATGCGTACGCGTTCACGGGAAGGGCTCGTCGCTCGGTTCCGCCGAACATGGCGATAGCCGTCGATGCCGGCTACCTGACAGATCCGCACGACGGCCGACGCGGGCCTCTACGAGACATCGCCGAGGACCTTGCCGCCTGGGGCATCCCCCTTCGCCCTGTTCTCCATCTGCACGACTCCGCCCGCCGACTGGAAGAGGCTCGAGAGGCTGCGGAGATGCACAGTGGTCACGCGGTCATACGGCTCGGTGGCGCCATCGCTGACCCAGACGGCGGCGAGGAGGCGGACTCACAGCTCCTCGACCTTTGTCGGCGCACCGGAACGACTATCGAGCAGTCAGCCCTCATTCTCGACTTCTTCGAGGTCCGCTCAGAACGCGACATCGGCAGGGTGGAACCGCTGGTCAGAAAGTGCGTCGCTTGGGCGCGGCGGTATCCCTGGGAGTCCATCACGGTGGCCTCCGGAGCGATGCCGGAATCGATCGCTGATCTGCCGGCGAACGCGGCCACCCCGATACCCCGGCACGATCTGGCCCTGTGGAAACGCCTGCAGGACCCCGACCTGGGATTCGGGGACTACGGCATCGCCCATCCCCAGATGAGAGCCGGAGGATGGAGTCCGGCGCCGAACCTGAGATACACAGACGATGACGCGTGGTGGATATACCGACGAGCACGTGACGGCAACGGCAACAAGGCGATGTACGACCTCTGCGCGTCGCTCGTCACGGCGGATCACTGGCCGGCGGAGGGACCGGACTATTCCTGGGGCGACGGAGAGATAGCGCGACGCGCTCGCGGGCACGGTGGGCCGGAGATCCCGACCGGTTGGCGAGCCTGGGGTACGGCGCATCATTTGACGCACGTACTGAAGATGCTGCGCGGTTGAATGGTCGCTGTAGTCCGTCACAGACGAAAGCGGCAGCACCGAAGTGCTGCCGCCTCCCCCGTTCGACCTCAGCGCTTCCAGCGCGCCGCAGCCAGCGTGTCGCGGAGCGTGTAATACGCCGGCTTACGCTCGAAGTTGTCGCCCATCACCGTCGCGGCGCCTTCCGCGGGGAAGAACACCGGCACCCACGAGTACTTGTCCGTGAAGCCCCAGATGGTGAACGAGTTGCAGTCCTCAACGGCCAGGCAGGCGTCCAGGACGGTCTTGTAGTACGCGGCCTGCGTCTGCAACTGCTCGGCAGTCGGCACGCCACCCTCAGGCAGATCCATGCGCACGTCGAGCTCAGTGATCGCCGTGTGCAGACCCAGGTCGTCGAAGCGCTGCAGTACGGCCTGCAGCTGGTCCGGCGCGCCGTATCGCGTACTCAAATGGGCCTGGGACGCAAAGCCGTTCAGCGGCACCCGGTCGGCCAGCAGCTGCTTGGCCAGCGCCTCGTAGGCGTCGACCTTCACGCCCGGCCATTCCACGCCGTAGTCGTTCAGGAAGAGCTGGGCCTTGGGGTCGGCCCGGTGCGCCCAGCGGAAGGCGTCGGCCACGATGCCCGGGCCGAGTTCGCGGATGAAAATGTTCTCCTGCCGGTACTCGCCGTTCTCGTTGAAGATCTCGTTGGCGACGTCCCACTGCTGGATCTTGCCGCGGTAGCGGCCGACCACCGTGGTGATGTGGTCCTTCAGGATCGCGCGCAGTTCCGCCTTGGTGAACTCGCCCTCCGCCAGCCACGCCGGGTTCTGGCTGTGCCAGAGCAGCGTGTGGCCGCGGACGACCTGGCCGTGCTGCCGCGCGAACTTCACAATCGCGTCGGCCGGGCCGAAGTTGTACTTGCGGCGCTCGGGGTGGATGAACTCCCACTTCATCTGGTTCTCCGGGGAGACCGAGTTGAATTCCCGAGCCAGGACCTTCCGGTACGGCTTGTCGAAAGTGAACGGGTCCGGGTAGTCCTGCTCCAGGTGGTGACCGCCACCGGCGACCGCGGTCCCGATGCGCAGATCACGCGGCGCCGCCCAGCGCAGCGGCACATTCCACTGGCCGGGGTGGTGGTTCACCGCGGACGACCCGGCGGTTGCCTTCGTGCTTGCCTGCGCCGGCTGGATGCCGGGGCCGATCAGCGTCGAGGTGGCGAGGACGGCCACGGCGACACGGTATGCCTTTCTCAAGATCACTCCTTTGAGGGGCGTCGGCCCGCCGCACGCATCAGCTCGATGCCGAAAGTTTCGGGGCGGACAGACCGGAAGACCCTCGTACGCTAAGCCGGACGTGCAGCCTCCGTCAATGTTTCAGCTTCATGAACGACCGGACTTCGCGCCTATCAACCAGGGCATCTCACCCCGGAACTGACGAGTCAGACAGGGCGGTCGGCTACCGATCATTTTCCGTAAGTTTCGGCGCCGGAGGAGGCGCCAACCGGTGGCCGAGCACACTGCTGGCCGGGAGCGTCCCGCGGAGACGCTGCCCGGCCAGTCTGCTGGAGGTGCGAACGGTCAGCTTTCCACCATGCCTATCATGCGCGGTATGTCGCGGATGAAACGCGCGTCGTGCTCATCCGGCGTACCGTCGGCGATCCTTTCGATCAGTCGCAGGAAGTCTTCCCGGTCCGGTCCCGCGTATTGCAGAAGCGCATGCGACATGTTCTCCAGGGCGCGTTCCGCCGAGTCCGGGTCGACTTCGTCGTCGCCCGACTCCTCCAGGAACATCATCGCGGCCGCGATGGCCTTGACCAAGGGTTCGCAGTTCATCTGAGGATCGTCATGCCTGGTCCGCCCAGACCAGAAATTCCCGCGGCTCCCTGCTTCCCAGGAGGTCACCGATCGGTGACCTGGACACCGACTCCAACCAGGCATCGAACGGTGTAGCACCCCCGGGGAACCACCATTCCGAGTGACTCTCCGCTTCAAGATCGCGATCCAGCGAGAATCTGTACTCGAACTGCACCTGCGAGTAGGACTCGTGCTCTCCGTCCGCATCAACGACTTCGAGCTGTCTCACCATGCTGATCACAAAGGTGGGCTGCGGGAGCCAGCCGGCCTTCCCGTACTGAAAGAGGTATCCGTCGGCGTCCTGGTCTGCAGGAACGTCGAACTCCGTCGCAGCGAACCTTCGAGCCAGCCCCGTCAGAGCGAGTACGGGCGGGCCGACCGGGATCTCCTCGTCGACGAGGCTACGGACGATGTCGACCGCCTCGTCCACCTGGCGTTTACCGGACAATCAAAACCTCCTTCATGCGACGCCGACGAGCTCGCTGAACACGACGCGGCCACCCAAGGCCTCACCGCCGACGTCGCCGAACACAAGGAAGAGCAGCCCGGCCGAAGCTGGGCCGCGCGCACGCGCCAACCGCGACGCACGGCCCAACTTAGCCACAGCAGCGACAACGAAGTGCCTAGATAGGCTCACCGGCCACGCCACTGAATCCGACCAGGCCGTTTTCTTTCGCCATGGAGAGAATCTCTGGCAGATATTCCAGCTGGCGAACGGACAAAGTCAGAAGCACGTACTTCAGTGCGTCGTCCGGACTGTCCTCCAGGTCGAACTCCGAGGGCTCCAATACATCCTCGATGTCCGGCCAGCGAGCGAGCAGCCCTGCGCGGAACCGCATGACGTCCGGGCTTGAAGTCAGGTCGCTGGTGTCACCCTCGGCAAGCTTGTCGAAGATCTCCTCATGATCACCCGCACCGTGCTTCCAGAAGCCGAAATCACTGCTCACGGCACCATCCTAGGGGAACTTCGGCGAACAGATCGGACACTCCGTACTGCGACGGATGACCGTCGTCGTGAACCCGTAGGTCTTCTCCAGCCATTCGTCTTTCCTGCGCTGACCCCTGGTGTAGTTCGACTTGTTCACCTTTATCTCAAAGAGGTCGAGGCCTCCGCTTTCATTCCTGATGGCAATGTCCACTTGCCGCCGACCGTAGGGCGTCCAGAACTCGAAACCATTGCCATATGTTTCGCTGTAGATGTCCGATCGCTTGTTGAACCGCTCGAACGTAGCCGTCATCTCGTCGACGCCTTCAGCGCCCCGAGCCTTGTCGTGAGGCCGGTTACCGCAGTTGTGGACCAGGACCTGCTCGTCGCCGGCCACCACGTAGTACGTGTGGGCGCCGCTGACCGTGAGGTTGTAGACGGTGGTGTTGCTCGTGGTGGGTTCCCCGACGAGCGCGACGCTGACCTCGGCGCCGGACTCGTCCCGGAGGATGTCGCCGGTGCCGAGTTCGGACGCCGGGATCCAGCCGCGGTCGGGGCTGTAGAACTTGTGTCCCGCGGTGGCGGTGATGACCGACGGTGGCCCGCCGCCACCGGAACCGGCTCCCACCAGGGTGAGGTCGATGAGGTCCTTGTCGCCGGTGCCCTCCACCGTGGCGGTCACCTGCTGCGGCTCGGTCACGCCGGTCACCGGGTCGGTGGCGGTGACCGTGTCGCCCGGCTGCAGCTTCTCGATCGGCTTGGTGCTGCCGTCGGCCAGGAGCACCAGGGTGCCGGCGGCGAACGAGTTCGACGCGAGGCGGGCCTTGTTGCCCTGGGCTATCTTGCAGCTCTCGCCGGTCGACGATTCCTGCTTCTTCGCCTGTTTGGCGTTGTCGGCCGCCTTCTGCGAGGTCGCTTTGGCCTTGCCGCCGGCGTCCTTGGCCCCCTTCGCCGCCTTCGCCGCCTCGTCGGCGTACTTCTTGCTGTCCGCGGCTTCGTCCGCGGTCCGGGTGGCCTTCTTGATGTAGCGCGGGATGCTCGACAGCGCGTTCTTGGCCGATTTCAGCCGGCTGTACGCGTCGACGAGGCGGCGGCCGACACCGATGGCCTTGATCGCCACCTTGGCCGCCTTGAACATCTTGCCCCAGGGCACGGCCTGCAGTGCGGTGGAGACACAAGCGACGATGTCGCCCTCGGTGATGCACTTCTTGGCGTCGTTGAAGCCGACCAGGTCGAGGATCAGATTGACGATCTCGTCGCCGATCTGCTTCACGAAGCCCTCGGCCTCGTCGACGATCTTCTTCGAGTTCAGCCAGTCCGGGTTGTCGGTCGCCTGCTCACCCTCGCCGGCGGCCGGGGTGTTGGCGTCCGTGGTCCCCTGGCAGGCGGCCGGATTGTTGGCGCAGGCCATCGACGAGTAGTAGTCGACGTACGCCTGGGTCATCCCGTTGCCGTCCGGATCGCCCCCGGTGGGGTCGGTCAGCACGGTCGGACGGGCATTGGTGTACGAGTACGTCGAGACAGCCTGATCAGTGGCGGGCTGGGCGACCGGGTCCGCCGAGGCGAAGCGGCCGGTGGCCGGGTCGTAGCTGCGCGCACCCATCGCGTACCGGTCGCCCTGGCTGACGTCCTGGTACGTCCCGGCGTACTGCATGGGGTTGGCCGGCGCGTCCTCGGCGACCTTGGTGCCGCCCTGGGTGAGGCCGGTGCCGCGGGCGACGCCGAACGCGTCGTAGTCGTAGCTCCATTCCGGTGCCCCGGACGGCGAGACGACACCCGCCACACCGCCGAGCCAGTCGCGCAGGTACGAGTGCGCGGCCATCCCGTCGGCGGACGGCACGATCAGGGCGAGCGGCTGCCCGGACGGGTCGTACAGGTAATCGCGTCCCACAGTGCCGGCGGCGTCGGTCTGCCGCTCCTGGGCCAGCACCGGCCGGCCGCCGTTGACGTCCCAGCTCCAGCTCTGCGTGACCGCGGCCGCGCCGGAGCCGGTGACCGCCTTGATCCGGTTACCCGTGGCGTCGTACGTGTAGTTCGTGGTCTTGCCGCCGACGGTCGCCGACGTCATCGTGTGGTCCAGCGCGTACGTGAACCGGTCCGTTCCGGCCTCGGTCTGGTTGCCCTCGAGGTCGTACGCGAACGAGCGGGTGCTCGAACGGCTGCCCGTGACGCTCTCGCGGGTCAGCTGGTCCGCACCGTCGTACGTGTAACTGGTCGTGGTGTTCTCGCCCGGAGCGACCCGGGTCTTGGTCTTGCGGTTGCCGACCAGGTCGTAGGTGTAGTCGGTCCGGTCGGCGACCGCGCCGGCGCAGGTCTGCGCGCCGAAGCACTCGGCGGTCAACCGGTTGGCGGCGTCGTAGGTGTAGGCGGAGGCTTCGGTGACCGTCGGCTGGCCCGGCTCCCCGCTGGTCTCGACGATCTTGGTCGGGTTGCCGACCTTGTCGAGGGTGAGGTCGAACGCGGACAGCGTGGTGTCACCCTTGGCCGCGGCGATCCGGGTCATCCTGCCGGCCCGGTCGTACTCCCGGCTCTCCGAGACGCCGGTCGACTCCGGGTACGTGATCCCGGTCAGGTGATCCGCGACGTCGTACGAGAAGCCGTACTCCGCGCTGCTCCCCCCGCGGGTGGCCGTGAGCGAACGCACCCGGTCCCCGGCGTCGTACGTGGCGCCGATCTTCGTGCCGTCCGGGTAGGTCCTGGCGGTCACCCGGTCCGTGCTGTCGTACTCGTACTTGAACGTGTCCGTCCCGCGGGTCACCGAGGTGAGCCGGTCGGTCACGTCGTAGACGTACGACTGCACGCCGGCCGGATCCGCGGCGCTGACCACCCGGTTCTTCGCGTCGTAGCCGAACGAGTAGGTGACCCCGTCGGCGCCGAGCTGCTTGCTGGTCAGCCGGCCCAGGTTGTCGTACGCGTAGAAGATGGACCGCGCCGGCCGGTTCGGGTCGGGTCGTCCCTCCTCGACGATGCGGGCGGTGACCTCCTGGACGACGTTGGAGTCGGCGTCGTAGACGTACTCGCGGCGACGGCCGATCGGGTCGGTGGTCACGGTGGTGCGCCCGGCCCGGTCGTACTCGGTCGAGGCGGTACGGCCGAGCGGATCGGTCCGCTTGATCACCTGACCGTTGGCGTTGTAGCCGTAGACCAGGCCCTGCCCGCCGGTCGCGTCCGGGCCGATGACCGTGGCGAGCCGGTCGGCCGCGTCGTAGGTGAAGCGGGTGGTCTTGCCGTTGGCGTCGGTCTGCGCCGTGGGCCGGTTGACCCCGTCGTAGTCGACCTTGGTGACGTTGCCCAGCGGGTCGGTCACGGCTTCCGGGTTGCCGGCGCGGTCGTAGGCGTACCGGGTGGTGTAGTTGTCGGGGTCGGCGCCGGAGACGTTGCCGCGCGGCTCGGTGACCGCGACGACGCGGCCGTCGTCGTCGTACCGGGTGGTGATCACACCGCCGGTCGGGGTGGTCTGGCGGACCGGGTTGCCGGCGTCGTCGTATTCGATGCCGGCCGCGCCCGCGGCGGGCCCGGAGCTTCCGGTACGGCGGTTCGCCTCGTCATAGGTGTTGGTCAGCTCTTCGCCGCGCTCGTTGGTCATCGACACGACGTTGCCGTTGTTGTCGTAACCGACCGTGGTGCCCTGCTTGAACTGGTCGCGCTGGGTGGTCGGGCGGTCCAGGGCGTCGAAGGCGGTGTCCACCTCGACCCGCTGACCGTCGGAGCCGTACGGCCGGTCGGCGCGGATCAGGTTGCCGTTGTAGTCGTAGTGGAAGACGGCAGTGAACAGGGCGGCCCGCGGCGGATCGGCGTTGCCGCGCGGCGAGGTCTCGGTCGCCACCCGGCCGTTGCCGTCGTACGTCCACGAGGTCTTGTTGGCCTCGCCGTCGGTCACCGAGGCGCGCCGTCCACCGGGCGTGTACGTCGTCGTGGAGACGTTGCCGATCGGGTCCTTGGCCTCGATCGCGCGGCTCGCCTTGTCGTACGTGAAGCGGGTCGAGTTGCCCAGCGGGTCGGTGGTGACGGCCACGTTGCCGAGCTCGTCGTAGACCGTGCGGGACGGCTGGGCCTTGCCCGGCTGCCACACCTCGGTGATCTGGCTCTGCTCGTTGTAGACGTACCGGGTGCGGTAGGCGTCCTTGTTGCCCCCGGCGACGGTGCCACGCGGGTCGACCACCGAGGCGAGGCGGCCGGTGCCGTCGTACGTCATCTCGGTGCGCCGGCCGGTCGGGGCGACCTCAGCCGTGCGGTCGCCGTGAGTGTCGTACTCGTAGCGGGTGACCTTGCCGCGCGGGTCGGTCCGGGACACGAGCTGGCCCTTGGCGTCGTACGCGTACTCGTACCCGGTGTCCTGCTTCGGGCTCTTCTGCCCGACCATCTCGTTGAACTCGTTGTACTTGTAGTCCCAGTCGTTCTTGCGACCGTCGGTGTACTTCGTCAGGTTGCTGCGGTTGTCGAACTTGCTGGTCTCGGTGAAGGCGAACGGCTCCGGCGCGGTCCGGGCGACCGGGTTCCCGCTGTCGTCGAACCGGGTCTCCTCCTGGTTGCCCTTCGGGTCGACGACCAGGCTCTTGTTCAGCTTGCCGGTGTACCGGTGGTTGACGGTGTCGTTGCCGGCGTTCTGGCTGTAGAGCAGCACGTTGTTGCGGTAGCCGTCGACGACCGCCACGCCGTCCGGGTCGGTGGTGCGGGCGACCTGCTGGCCGGCGTCCCACCGGAACTCGGTCCGCGCGTTCTCCGGGTCCAGTTGCTCGGTGATCCGCCCGGCGGCGTCGTAGGTGTTGCGGATCAGCTTGTTGCCGCGGGCGTCGGTGATGTCGTTGAGCCGGCCGGCGGCGTCGTAGCCGTAGGTGGTGACGTTGCGGCGCGGGTCCTGGACCTTGAGCAGGCGCCCGTTCTGGTAGTCGAACTGGGTCGACCGGCCGTCCGGCAGCGTGATCTTCGTGACGAGCCGCAGGTCGGCGCGGGACTCGAGACGCACCACCCGGCCACTGGCATCGGTGACCGTGCTGAGCAGCCCGTCAGCGGTGTACGCGAACGTCACACCGAAGCCGCGCGCGTTCCTGATGGAGAGCAGCTGACCGGAGGTGTTGAACCGCAGCACCCGGCGGTCCGGTGGCACCAACTGCCAACCACCGTCCACCTTGGACAAGCTGGCACGGACGCCGGCCGGTCGGTCGTACGAGCCGTCGGCGTTCGCGGTGTAGACCGCCTCCGAGCCGTCCTCCGCCCGCACCCGGGCCGCACCGTTGTCGGCGGCGATGATCCTGATGTCGTACGAGGAGCTCCAGCCCGGCCCGAACATGCCGGTGGCCGGGTTGCCGGACGAGTAGTAGCGCGCGTGGTTGAACGGGATGCCGTACGACGGCATCACGAAGTCCTTCTCCACCCGCAGGTAGGCGCCGGTCGCCGTGTTGACCGTCGCACCGCGCAGAGCCTGCGCGGTCACTGTCGGGCCGAGCACCGTGGCGCAGCCGCAGCCGGTGGCCTGCCCGGCGGGCAGCGCCGGCACGTCGTCGGTCTTGCGCGGCTTGGCCTCGGCCGACGCCGCACCGGTCAGCTCCGTGCCGTCCGGCGCGACCTCGGTGATCGTCACCGTGTAGGCCCGTGCCGGGTCGAGCACCCAGCCGTCCGCGGCACCGAAGCTGCGGCAGAGCAGAGCCGGGCTGTAGCACCGGCTCAGGTCCGCCTTGCCCAGCTCGGCGGACCGCTGCTCGGCCCCGGACCCGACGTCGGTGACGGTCGCGAACCAGCGCCCCCACGAGGTCGGATCACCGTCGTCGACGACGGCGTCCCAGTACACGACGAGCGAGGTGTCGCCGAGCAGGAAGCCCGGGCGGGCGATCGGCCGGCCCGGCAATTCCGCCTGCCGGGCGGCCACGACCCGCGCGGCCGCGATCGCCTTGGCGCGCCGCTGGGCCTTCTCGGTCGCGGTGGGCACCCGGACCTTGCCGTCGGCCTCGACCGCGGGTGGCACCGGAGGCGCCGATCTACCGGCGGGCAGGCCGTGATTCTTGGTCGCCGTGGTCGGCAGCGGGCTGTTGACCGGGCCCGCGCCCGGCGTCGCCGACGGCGCGGCCGAGGCCCGTGCCGACGGCAGGACGAAGAGGAAAGAAATGACGAGTGCCCAGATCAGGGCATGGCTGAGCAGCCGGAACCGGCTGGAAACGCGCACGATGCACTCCCCCGTGGAGATGGCGTTGCAGTCCGCAAGCACCATTACGCATCGATGTTGATCGACACATCCACCGAACGGTCCATCATGGGAGCGCTTCCATGAACCGGGCCGGGGCAAGAGGGACCACATTCGTCGATACCAGCTGATACGGTCTCCGGCGTCGCATCGACATCAGTAACTTCACGGCCTCGCTGTGGCTGAGTCGGGCGGACAACTGAACATCGTGTCTTTCGACTACGGGGGAAAGAAATGTCGGAGAGGAAGCACAGGCGCATGCGCCTGTGGACAGTGATTGCTGCCTGCATGGCGGTGACGGTCGCCGGTGGAGTCGCCGTTCCGTCCCAGGCGATGGCGAGCCCCGCGGTGCTCGCGCAGGCCGCCGATACCACGATCGACGAGAAATACCTCGCTGCGGCCGTGCTGGGCTGGGTGCCCCGCGAGGAGGTCACGCTCACCGACCGCGACTTCGTCACGGTGCTGTGGGAGAAGGCCTCCGAGAAGCACAATCCCGCGGTGAAGGCGGCGGCGCTGGCCGCGTTCAGCGACGCCACCGACGCCGAGGCCGCCTCCGCCGAGTTCATCCGGGCCGGCATATTCGCGGCCAACGACCAGGACGCCGCCCTGAAGGCGCGCAAGGCCGAGCTCGACACGCTCCGGCTGCGCGCGGCCCAGGAGATCAACTGGGTGCCGGCGACCACCGCCGAGCGCACCACCATGCTGGACCAGACGTTGCAGAACTTCCTGCTGGCGCTCTGGCGCAAGGCGGCCACCTGGCCCGAGGTCAAGGCCGCGGCCGAACCGCTCACCGTCGCCGACGCCACCGACGAGCAGCGGCTGGACTTCCTCCAGCACGCGCTGTTCGACAAGGCCGAGGCCGACCGGCAGAACGAGATCGCCAACGGCAACGCCGAGGAGCTGGCTGCCCGCGAGGCCGCGGCGCTGCGCTCGGCGAAGGAGAAGGCCGTCGCCACCGCGCTCAAGCGCTCGGCGACGCCGTACGAGCTGGACGAGCTCGAACTGCGCGAGCTCATCCACCTGTTCGCGGCGGAGAGCACCGGCCGGAAGGTCAAGTCGGACGCGACCGTCGCGTACGCCAACAGCGCCGAGCAGGCGTGGATCGCCTTCGTCTTCACCGGCGTGCACCTCGCGAACAGGGTCGACCTGGACGAGCGCGATCTGGCCGAGGCGCGGGCCAACGAGGTCAAGGTGCGCGACATCATGTACGCCGCCGAGGCGGACGGGTTCAAGCCCACCGTGGTGACCACGGCCAAGAAGGCGCTGGAGGGCGTGGCCCTGGACCGCAGCCTCTACCTGCTCGAGGGCCACGACACCGCCCGCCAGGCCGACTTCATCCGGCCGTCGGCCGACCGCACCGTGATGATCCAGGCCAACGGCTACAACGGCTGCATCGCCCGGCCCACCCGCCTGCAGATGTTCGCCCGCGCGGACGTGCGGCTCCGCGTCGACCCGTGCAACGAGAACAACCTCATGCAGCGGTGGCTGCTGAAGGCGGACACCACCGCGGGCCGGTACAAGCTGCTCAATGCCTTCAACGGAACGTGGTGCCCGTTCCCGGAGCGGGCCAAGGTCCAGCAGGACGGCGCCCCGATCATGACCTTCGACTGCTGGAACCCGCCGTCCGGAGCGCCCGCCGCGGCTGACGTCTGGGAACTGCTCGACGGTGGTCAGGGCAACGTGGAGATCCGCAACGTCACCAACAACAAGGTGATCACCGCGGTGGCGGGTTCGGCCGCGGGTTCGCTCACCGTCGTGCAGAACCCGAACGGGCACACGGCCACCCAGCAGTGGCGGCTGATCGACCCCTCGCACCAGGGGAACGCGAGCAAGCCGCCGACCGGCTCCTTCCGCCTCAAGAACGTGAAGTCCGGTCGCTGTCTCCGGCCGGCCGGTGCGCTCGACAAGCCGGGCCAGGGCGGGCTCGCGTCCTGGGTCAACCTGGAAGTGCGCGACTGCGGCAGCGGCACCGAGCAGATCTGGGACGTCGCCACGCTGTCCGACACGCGTTTCACGCTGCGCAACCGGGCCTCGCAGTACTGTGCCATCCTCGGCGACGACGACGACGCGGAAATGGCGCTCCTCCGGCAGGCCGGGTGCACCAGCACCAACGCGCCCTGGGTCGCGATGTTCACCAAGGCGTCCGGGCTGTACCTGCGTTCCGGGGCCAACGGCGACTACCTGAGCCTGCGCGACGGTGGCACCGCCAACGGCACGCTGGCGACCACGATGGAGTATTCGACCATCACCGACGAGCAGTGGGTTCTCGAACCGGTGTCGGACGGCGCGACCCAGCCGAAGCCGAGCTGGGTCTCCCCGGGCAAGCCGATCACGAGCTACGCCGGGACCGCCGTCACCTTCCAGCCGGAATGCAGCGGCACCGGCGTCCAGCTGAGTTTCGGCTCGTCCGGCACGAGCCCCAAGCCGGTGCGCGCCCACGTGGCCAACCCGATCAAGAATCTGGTCCGGGCTGACATCGCCACGGGCGGCACCACGGAGAACAACTTCCAGGTCTGCGTCGTCGCGAGTCCCACCAGCAGCAAGCTGGAAGTGACGCTGAAGAGCACGGCATCCAAAGCCTTCGTCCGCGAGGTCACCAACCCCAGCGCGGGTCTCGTCGCCGACCAGACGAACGCGGCCAACGCCGAGCGCTTCATCCTGCAGCTGCGCGGGTCCAAGGTGCGGCTGAACCTGGCCTACGACGTGCTGCAGTCCAAGAAGACCAACAAGTACGCGGTGCCGGACACCGCCGCGACGGGAACCTTGAACGGAGCCATCCGCTTCACGAGCGCGACACCGGTCGCAGCCGCGGAGTTGGGCGTCTTCTGGTAGCGGAGACACCGCGGCGGGCGCACTGCCCGCCGCGGCTCCGCCCTTGATCTGAATTCAGCGTCGGCCCGGCATACGCCGGGCCGCCATTCCTGCGTGCCGTCAGGAGGCACCCCATGTTGAAGGTCGACACCCGGGGCCGGATGTTGCTGGTCGCCCTGGCCTCCGTCCTCACCCTGCTCTTCGCCCAGACACCGGCGGTCGCGGACGCCAGCCAGGCCGACCGCGACCGGGTCCAGTGGCGGGCCATGTCCGACGGCCGCTGGGAGGTCCGCGACGCCGCCACCGTGGCGTTCAAGAACCGCGACGATCCCGACGCCGTCACCAAGTTCCTCAAGACCGGCCTGAATGCGGCCATCAACCGCGCCGCCATCTTCGAGCGCAGCAATATCGCGGAGATCAACTACTGGCTCCGGATCTCGCCGGTGAATTCGGCCGTCCACATCGGATGCGAGCGTGCGCTGCTGGCGACCCACGACGAGAAGGACGATTTCGTCCGTACCGGGCTGGCCATCGCCCGGAAGCTGGACGAGTCCGGTCAGCACCAGCATGAGGAGGAGGTGGCGAAGCAGGACCAGGCCGACCGTGACTTCGTCGCGTCCCTCGCCGAGACGGACCCCGGGCTGCACGTCCGGCAGGCGGCAGCGGCGGCCATCGCCGGCGGCGAAGACGCGGACATCGCCGACTTCTTCAAGTACTACTGGGTCGCCGGGGCGCGACTCGACGACGAGGCCTACAAGCTCGCGATCAGCGACCTCGACCTGAAGGGGAACGCGCGGCTGACGCAGCTGCGGCAGGCGGCCCTCACCGCGGCGGCGAACGAGACCGGAGCCAGCGGGGAAGCCGCCGAGAAGCTGCACGCGCAGACCGTCGCCGCCTGGCACGCCGCAGCGACCGCGGCCGCCGGCACCAGCGAGAACTGGGCCGCCGAACGCGACCGGGCAGCCCAGCAGGCGCAGAAGTGGACCACCGTGGCCGAGTACGCCCGCGGCGCCACCACCGCGCAGGACTGGTCCGCCGTGGTGGCCCGGGCCGGCACCAACGTCACCGCCTGGCAGGACGCGGTCCGATGGGCCGAGCAGCAGACCGCCGAGTGGGCCCGGCTCGCCGAGGAGCTGGACGAGCGATGAGCCGGCGGATACTGCACGCCGCCCTGACGGCTGTCCTCGGCTTCTCCCTGGCCGGCACGGTCGTGGCCAGGCCGGCGCAGGCCGACCCGAAGCCCGCGGCCGTCGCGGCGAATGCCGTCGACTGGACCGAGGAAGAAGCGGACTGGTATCGCGACAGCGTCGCCGACATCGCGGTCTACGCGGCCGAACCGGAGGTCCGCACGGCGGCCACCGCGGCGCTGGCCGCCGGCACGACGCAGGCCGTGGCGGACTTCGTGGAGATCGGCTGGGCCAAGGCCCGCACGGCCGCCGCCCAGCGTAAGACCCGGGACAAGAACCAGGTCAAGACCTGGGCGGCCAACGGCGGAGCGAACGTCAAGAAGGCCGCCAACCTGGCGCTGACCGGCGGCGATTACGCGATCAGCGAGTTCGTGGCGTACGGCTACGAGATCGCCGACCGGCTGGACCACCCGGTCGCCGACACGGCCGCCGAGCGGGAACGGATCTACCGGCGCGTCGAGCTGATGATCGCGATCGGCGGCCCGACCGTCGTCGCCGAGGGTGGCGTGGCCCTCGCCTCCGGGGATCCGGCGGTCATCGCCGACTTCTACACCAGCGGCTACGCGGTGGCCAACAAGACCGACTGGGACAACCGCGAACGCGTACGGCTCGCCATCGAGCGGCGCAACCAGACGCTGGACGACCTCACGGCGGCGGCCGGCGCCGCCGCGGCCGGCGCCCGGGCGCGGGCTGAGATCGTGGCCGCCAACATCAACGGCCTGCGGTACCTCGAGGACGCGCTGCTCACCATGCGGCAGTCGGCCGCTGCGGCCAACGCCGCGGAGCAGGTCTTCGAGCAGGATCGGATACAGCGGCCGAGCGGCGGGCGGGGACGCACAGCCCTGCTGGAGGCGCACAAGGCCGACGCCATCGCCGGCGCGAACCGGGCCGGCCAGACGGCGACGCAGATGAACGCCGTCATCGCCCGGGTCCAGGTGGCGGCCAAGGACCTGAAGGATTCCGGGCAGGACCACGGGCAGGACTGGGCGCAGGTCACCATCGCGGTCGGCCTGTCCGCGCAGGCGGCCGCCCATGCCGCCGCGACGGCAGCCGCGGCTGCCACCGCGACGCTCGCCGACAGCCTGGCCCTGGACGCCGACCAGAACGCGACGCTGCGCGCGAACAACGCGGCCCGGTGGCTGGCCGAGACCAAGTACCAGGAGAAGGTGGCCGCCGACCAGGCGGCCGTGGCCAAGCAGCAGCAGAAGATCGCCGAGGCCGCGGCTCAGCGGGCCAAGGACCAGCGCGGCATCGCCGAGCGCGCCGCCACCGACGCCCGCAAGCACGCGGACAACGCCAAGCAGCTGAGGGCCGACGCCGAGCGGGCGTCCGGCAACGCGGTCGCCCAGGCCCAGATCGCGGCCTCGGCCCAGCTCGAGGCCAACGACGCCACCCAGCGGGAACAGGCGGCGATCGACCGGGTCAACCGGGCCGGCGAAGAACTCTCGGCGGCCACCAACCGGTGCTATGCGGCCGAGCAGGAGTACAACGCGATCACCGCGGCGCTGCAGAAGGCCCGCGCCGAGGCCGAGGCAGCCGGCAAGGACGCCGACGAGGCGACCCGAGACCTCCAGATCCAGGCCGACCGGGCTCGGGACGCGTACCACGCGGCGCAGGCCTGGGCGGATCAGGCACGGGCGGCCGCCGACAAGGCCCGTGACGAGGCCGAGAAGGCCAGTGCCGCGGCCAAGCTGGCCCGGAACGCGGCCAAGGCGGCGCAGCAGAGCGCGCTCACCGCCCGGCGGGCCTCGGACAAGGCCGGGCAGGCCGCGGTCAGCAGTGTGCAGGCCGCGGAGGCCGCCCGGGTCGACGCGGATCGTGTCGCCGAAGAGGCCGGGGCCGCGGTCCGGGAGGCCGGGCAGGCCATCGTGCAGGCGGACATAGCCGGCAACGCATCCGGCAGTGCCGCCGCGCTGGCCCAGTTGACCGTCGACCGGGCCGGCACCGCGAGCTACATCGCCGCCCGGTTCGCCGCGGTCAACGCCGATGCCCGGGACGCGTTGTCGGTCGCGTCCGAGTCGCTGGTGCTGGCTCAGGAGCAGGCCGCGGCGGCCGCGAAACGGGCCGCCGAGGCCGAGGCGGCGGCGACCCACGCCGGCGCGCAGGCACAGGACGCGGTCGGTGACATCAAGCCGGCGTACGAGTCGGTGGCCCGGGCAGTCGATTCCGCCAAGACGGCGATCGGTGCGGCCAACAAGGCGTACGAGGCCGCGGTGGCCGCCACCAACGACGCGAACGGCGCCACCACGGCCGCCCGCACCGCCACCAACTGGGAGTCGGTGGCGTGGCGGGAAGCCAGCATCGCGGACGGCGCGGCGCAGACGGCCAGCCTGGCCGCGGCCAGTGCGGGCCGGGCGTCGGCGAGCATCGACCGGGCGTACGCGTGGGCCAAGGAAGCCACCGCGAGCATCCACACCCAGGCCAAGAAGCTCGGCGACACGCTCAAGGGCCTGCAGGACGAGAAGGCCAAGCAGGACGCGATCCTCCGCGAGCAGCAGGAGTTCGAGGACAAGGTCGAGGAAGGCATCCTCTCCTACCTCAAGTGCGAGGCCGCCATGACGGCCGCCTGCGAGAAGCTGTGGAACCTGGTGCAGCCGCACCTGCGTACGGCTCTGGATGCCAGCAAGAACCACATCGCCCTGCTGGCCAAGTGCTACACCGGTGACAAGCCTGCGTGTGACGCGGCCCAGGCCAACGGCGACCGGGTGAAGGACTTCTTCGTCCAGGTCGGTGCCGGTCTGGTCGAAGGGGCCAAGGGCTTCGTCACGGGTCTCAAGGCGCTGGCGGACTGCGGCAGCTGGATCGTGGTCGGCCTCAGCGGCGACTACTTCCGCAACAACTGCGGCAAGACCGTCGAGGGTCTGCGGCAGATGCCGAAGATGCTCCGCGAGCACCCGCTCGAACTGATCCACATCTCCGAGTGGCGCGACAACCCGGGCAAGGCGTTCGGGCTGACCCTGTTCGACGTCGCCTCGTTCGCGGTTCCGGGCGTGGGCGAGGTCGGCGGGGCGCTCAGCAAGACGCTCGGCGGGCTCAGCAACCTGTTGCGCCTCAGCGTCACCAGGCTCTCCGGTGGGCTGGGGCGGTTGGAGCGGTTCGCCCTGCGCGTCGTCGACGTGCCGGGCGCGCCTGCGGGCCGGATCGCCCGGATCACCGGTGTCGGGCTGCGGCTGGAGAACGGCGTCGCCAAGTTCGACGAGGCGATCGCCCTCATCGACGACAAGATCTACAAGGTCGGTCCCACCACCGCCCGGCTCGACGCGCCGGTCGGCGACCTCGAGGGTGCCGTCGTCCACTTCGACGGGGGCCCGGTCTCGGTCGAGAACGGGGTCGTCAAGATCCGGGACCTGGTGCTCAAGCCCGGTCGCGACGTCGACCTGCCCGAGACGCCGGCCGCCTGCCGGTTACTCGCCGCGGCGAAGGCAGCGAAGGCAGCAGCCGCGGCGGTGCCCTGCAACGGCACGCAGCCCGACGGGAGCTGGGTCAACCAGGAGAACGGCGTCACCCTCACCCTCAACCCGGCCGACAACGCGGCGGCCGACGCGGCGCTCGCGGCGGCCAAGAAGGTCGAAGAGGGCGTCAAGGGAGGTCCGCGGAGCCTGACCCAGCGGGTGCAGGAGTTGATCCAGACGGTCCCGGGCTCGACGCGGGAGGGTTACGACTTCCGGCTGAAGGGCGCCGACTCGCTCAAGCGCAAGCTGGCCGCCGACCGCAAGAAGGACCCGGACCTGACCCCCACGGAACTGGTCGGAGGCATCGGCGACAACATCCGGTACACCACGTTGTTCGAGGTGGACCGCTACGTCTCCGGAGTGCGGGACGCCGTCCGGACGCTCAAGGCCAAGGGGTACGAGCTGACCAAGGTCAAGAACGGCTGGAACGGCAGCATGGGCAACTACAAGGGCATCAACCTCACCTGGCGTGATCCGGAGACCGGCCACCTGTTCGAGCTCCAGTTCCACACCCCCGACAGCTTCTGGATCAACAAGGGCGAGCACCTCTACTACGAGATCAAGCGGCTCCCCGACGGCGACCCGGCCGACACCGGAGAATGGGGTCTGACCAAGCAGATGGCGAAGGATCTGTCCACGGAGATGTGGTCACACGCCGATCTGCCGGGCGGGGCCGACGAACTCGACTTCGCCCTGGGAAGGTGATCAGGTGAACCAGTACTTCGCCGTCACCGACGACCGGCACGACACCAAGGATCCGGTCACTGTCGTCCGGGTCGTCGAGGGCGCCGGGCCGTACGGGATCACCCGGCTCACCGACGATGCGGCCTGGGTGCGGACGACACTTCTGGACCGGATCGAGGCCGGCGAGGTGCCGTACCAGCTCCGGTCGATCACCCGGAAGGCCGCCGCCCGCATCCGGGAACGCCGGGAGAAGAAGATCGCCTTCCGCTACTCGATCCTGGTGCGGGACGAGGATCCGACCGACGAACCGATAGGTGTCCTGCGCGAGTGGGATGCCGCGAGCGGCGACGCGTCGTACGCGGAGACGTTCACCCGGGACGGCGAATGGGAGCACACCAGCGTGCGCCTGGACATCGAGCGGGGCAGCGACATCCGGAACCGGGTCGTGCCCAGCGACGCCGCCACCGTGCACCGGTTCATCGAATCGCTGCAGCGGCGATAGGACGAGGGAAGCAACGCGCCGGCCGGGTGGCTGTGACCACCCGGCCGGCGCGCTTCAGTGCTCCTTCTTGATGACGAAGTAGGAACCGCGGATGGTGCCGGCCAGCTTCGACTTCTGCCGGGCGAACTTGAACGACCCGAGCTCCTCCGGAACGTCCATCCCGTCGGAGAGCTTGAAACCGACTGCCCGCTTGCCGCCGTCATCGATCGTGTACATCACGTTGATCGACAGGCCGCTCTCGTAGAAGACGTAGGCCATCCGGATGTTCTCGACCTGAAAGGCTGTCGCCTCGAGCGGCCGGGAGGAGATGACCAGGCCGCGTTCCTCCTCGAGGATGCTGCTCACCCAGGCGATGGTCGACTCGGCTTCGCTCGCGGGCTCGACCGTGAAGGTGTGGTCGTACTTGTTCTTGAAATAGCGGGCCTCGTTCGCCCGCAGGCCGGCCAGCGCATCCGCCACCGGCGACGACTCCAGGCCGACGGTCGAAACGGTGCCGAAATCCACGGCATAAGACATGACAGATCCTCCGCGTGTCGGCACGTCCCTATCCGGCCGTGATCAGCGTAGCGGTGTGCATGGCCAGTCAAGGTAGGGTTCGCCGCCATCGCGGTGATCTCGGCGCAAGACTTGCAAGGAGGTCGGCACGGACACCGCCGCGCCCTGGAGCGTCGACTGGGACACCACCGGCTTCGACGGCCTCGTGCTGCTCAGCACCCGGGCCACCACGGCCGGCGGCACGCAGACGACGGACGGCTACCAGGTCACGGTGGACAACAAAGCCCCGACCGGGCTGACCGTCCGCTTCCCCCGCCGGAACGGTTACATCGGCCAGGGCGGCGAGCTCGCCGTGGACGCGACTGACGACATCTACGTCATCGGCTCCGAGCTGGTCATCGGTGACACAGTGGTCTCGTCGAAGGACCTGACCGGCGGCGGAAACCTCGATCTGCGCTGGAACGTCAAGGTCCCGAACGGAAAAACCACCACGACGATCCGGGTACGCGACCAGGCCGGCAACGCGACGGCGCTGACCAGGACGGTCACCGTCGACAACGACCGGCCCGCGATCACCGGCAGCACGACCGCAGGCGGCGCGGTCCGGGGCACCTTTGAAGTCACCCTCAGCGGCTACCGGGACGCCAGCCCGATCGCCGCGTTCGAGGCCTCCCTGGACACGGCGCGGCAACTCCGCTCGTACGCCCAGGAGAACTCCCGCACGGTCACCATCAACAGCCGCGAGGTCCCGAACGGCAAGTACACCCTGGGCTGGCACGCCATCGACGCGGCCGGCAACGAGGCGGTCCTGAAGCGGCCCCTCACCGTGGACAACAAGGCCCCCACGGTGTCGATCACCAAGGCGCCGAAGAACAAGGCCAAGGTCAAGAAGAAGTTCACGGTCACGGCCAAGGCGAGCGACACGTACGGGATCGCGAAGGTGCAGCTGCTGATCAACGGCAAGGTCGCGCAGACGGATGCAAAAGCGGGCTACTCGTTCACCGTGAACCCGAAGAAGTACGGGAAGAAATTCACCATGCGGTTCCGGGCGTACGACAAGGCCGGCAACACGAGCTACACCCCCACCCGAACGTACAAGCGTTAGCCGGCCGCGACCGCTGATCAAGCAGTGAACACTCACAGTGTTCAACAAGTGACTCAGAGCATTGAGGTATGGATGGGGACTTCATAACCTCGAAGGATGTCGATATCAACCGTGGGCCGCGTCGCTCGTGCCGGCATAGCGGAACCACCGGAACCGGCACTCTTCGCCCCACCCGACGGCTCGCCGGCCTTGTTCATCGAACCGGTGGACAGGCTGCGGCATGCTTTCCAGGCCGGCTATCCGCTGGAGCGGTACCGGCGCCTGTGGCGCTTCGGCCAGACTCACGAGGTCAACAGTTGTATCCGCGGCCACCTGGGATACGGGCGGGAGAAGAACGCGGCTCTGTGGGACCTGAACAAACAGGACTTCGCCAACGCCCCCGTACCCAACGGCGCCGCCGCGCCGTTCGTGATTCGGCTGTCGGATTTCACCGTCGTCTTTCAGCCGAAGCCCGATCTCCGGCTCAACTCCTTCATCGGCGCCCTGCAGGCGATGATCCGCACGCAGACACGCGAGACCGGATGGCGGGTAGCCCCGCTCACCGGGGAGGTGTCCTTCGACGATTGGCGCACTCAGATCGATCTTGTCACCCGGGTTCGTTTCCGTATGACCAGGTCCGGTTCCGAGCAGACGCAGAGCCGCCTCATCGCCCTCCTCGGAGAGTCCGGAGCCGACCTGGCATCCGTCGAACTCCGCGCAGCGGACGGCCTTGAGACTTCCGCTCCCCTGGTCATCGAGTTGGCCCACCTTGCCGAGAGCGGCTACGGCGAGTTCGCCGCCAAAGGGCTGGTGGGGCAGGGTTCCGGAACCATGCGTGAATGGAGCAGCAATCTCGGTGGCGAAAGCATCATGACCGAAGTCGAGCTTGAGGCAGACAGCGGCGAGGCGTCCTGGAAGGCGCTGGATGAGCAGCTCGCCGAGATAAGTCCGCCCCCTCCCGGCGACGCTAACTCTGAGCCTTGGGAGTGAGCAGATAGTCGTCGGCGTCGGGGCTCCACTTCAGGTCGACCGCGTTGCTTGTTGCGGCTGCTTTGCAGAATTGCAGGAAGCTTCGGTATCCCAGCTTCTTCTCGCTGAAGTCCGGCGCCACCTTGCGGACCTGGTTCTTCAGGCCCGACAGGGCCGCGGAGCCGTTGCTTCCCGCCAGGTCCGAGACCACACCGCGGAGCAGCGCGAACGCCGCCTCCCTGTCCCCGTGCTCCGGCAGCGCCACCTCCGGGTCCCCCTTGGCCGACCCACCGCCGACCAGCTCGACCACGTTGTGCCCGGCCAGGTAGCGGAGCATTTCGCCGAATGCCCGGAACCCGTAATCCGCCTCGTTGAACGTCGGATCCTTTCGCAGCAGTGTCCGCTTGAGCGTCGACGCAGTCACCGTTCCACTGGAACTGCGCTGCAGCCCCGCCACCGTCTGCGCCACCAGAGCCGAGAGTGTCTCCACGTCGCGTACCGGCTCGCTCGGCGCCGGCTGCGGCTCCTTTACCGCTACCGCCGGGATCTCCACGCCTTCCAGGCGGTCGTAGTAGAGGAACTCGTCGCAGGCCGGCGGGAGCAGGGCCGAGGTTGATCTTTCGACCCCGACTCCGATCACCCGCTTGTTGAGCTCGCGCAATTTGTGCACCAAGGGAGTGAAATCGCTGTCGCCGGTGCACAGCACGAACGTCGAGATGTACGACCGTTCGAACGCCACCTCCAGCGCGTCCACCACCATCTTGATGTCCGCCGCGTTCTTGCGGGAGGCGCCCATCCGCTGCGGGATGTCGATGAGTTCGACGTGCGAGCGGGTCAGCATGCGGCGGTCCTCGTCGAAGTACGACCAGTCCGCGTACGCCCGGCGGACCACCACCCGGCCCCGCTCGGCCAGCGCGTCGGCCACCGGGCGCAGTTCGAACGACATGCCGCCCAGGTGGTCACGGGCGCTGATCGCCAGGTTCTCGTAGTCCAGGAACATCGCGATGCGTTCTTCGTGATCCACCCGCTCAGCGTACGCAGGCAGAACAGCCCCGCGGACGAAGCGTGAGAGGATCCCGCCCATGGAAAACGACCGGCTCGCCCTCGCGCAGGACCGTACGACCGACGCCGCGACGCTTTACCAGCTGGCTTCCGACCCTTCCGTTCAGGTTCGCGCCGCCGTCGCCGCCCGGCCGGACGCGCCGGCGGAGGCGCTGCGGCCACTCGCCCGGGACCGTGACCGGACCGTCCGGCAGGCGGTCGCCGCGAACCCGGCCACCAGCCAGGGCAACCTGCTGCGCCTCGTCGGCGACGCCGACCGGTGGGTGCGCTGGGCGGTCGCGGCCAACCCGTCGTGCGATGCCCGGGTACGCCAGGTGATGGTCAAGGCGCAGGACAAGGAGTTGCGCGGGCTGCTCGCCGAGATGGGTGAGCTCGAGCCCGAGCTGGCCGCCATCCTCGTCAAGGACGCCTCCCCCGAGGTACGGGAGCGGCTGGCCAGTCACACCTACGACCCGGACGTCATCGCCGCTCTCCTGCAGGACCGGACCGTCCGGGTGCGCAAGGGTCTGGCCATCAACGAGCAGACCACCGCCGAGCATCGGCACGCCCTGGCCCAGGACTCGTCACCCGACGTCCGCGCCGCGCTGGTCCGGGCGTTGCCGCTGGACGAGGCCGACCTGCAGACCCTGGTCAACGACCGGTCGGTGGAGGTGCGACGTTCGCTGGCCACGTCGGCCGTCACCCCGCAGCACATCCGGCAGGCGCTGGAGAACGACGCCGACGAGACGGTGGCCGACGACGCCCGCCGGTATCAGGCCACCGCGGCACCGGTGACGGCTCCCCGCCCCGGGAACCGCCGGCCGATCGGCAAGCGTTTCCCGGGACGGGCCGGTCGCTGATCAGCCGGCGGTGAGCTGGAGTGCCCCTCGGAGCAGGGCTACGGCCCGGGGCGCCACCGAAGCCTCGTCCAACGGGCGGGCCGGGTCGGACAGCATCAGGCTCGCCGTGACGAGGTCACCGTCGGCGGCGCGGGCGAAGTAGTTGAGGGTCAGTACGCCGGGCTCCGACCCGCCCTTGAACCACACGGTCGGGAACTCCGCGGTGGGCAGGCCGACACCGCCGTCGTTGATGGTCAGAGCCGCGTTCACCGCCGGCTCGTGCTGCCGCCACAGGCCGGCGTACGCCTGGCACATGTCCACCGGTGAGCCGAACCATTCGACCTTGTCGATCATGCGCGGGTTCGGCCAGGCGGTGATCGACGTGAGCGGCACCCGGTCGAGCAGCGGCAGCATCCGCGCCCGCAGGGCCGGGCTCAGGGCGGCGTACGACGACGCGGCGGCCGGGTAGTGCCACCCCTTGAGCGCGAAGAACTCGCGGGTGGTCAGCACCGGGGCGTTCGGCGCCGAGTTGCCGAAGCGGGTGAACTGCCGCCGCACCGCTTCCCGGCCCACCCGGTGGATCAGGTGGTCGGTGGCCGTGTTGTCGCTAATGGCGATCATGTGGTCGGCGTACTCGGTGAGGGTGTGCACCGTGCCGTCCGGCTCGTTCTGCATGACGCCCGACGGCAGCGACTTCCAGGCCGGGTTCAGCGGCAACTCGGTGTCCCAGGACAGCCGGCCGGACTTCACGGCCTCGGCGAGAGCGCCCAGCACGTACAGCTTGAAGGCGGATCCCCATGGCCGTACCGTGTCGGGATTTCGGCCGTGCACCAGCCGGCAGCCGGCCGGCGAGATCCGCATGGCCGCGAAGGAGACCCGCGGCGCGAGGGTGCGCAGGCTGCTGTCGACGGCGGTCCAGGTGGTCGGGGCCGGCAGGTACGGCGTCAAGCGCAGTCCGGTGATCAGGCCGGAAGCGTTGACGGTGAGGCTGACCAGCAGAGTGCCGGCGGGGCTGGACACGAGCTGCCGCAGCTCCGTCGGTGACGACGAGATGACCGCGGCCGGCGTGAACGGGGCCAACGGGCGCAGCGCCTCGTTCAGATCGGCGGCCAGCAGGGCCTGGTCGAGGTGCTGCGCCAGCTCGTCGGCCGGCACCGGCAACCGGGCCGAAGCGTCCATCAACCAGGCGAACTGGGTCTCGGCCGGCGAAGCGGCCAGTACGGGCGCCGCCGGCAGACCGAGCGTCAACGTCAGTGCCGCGATGACCGCGACAATTCTCCGGACCATCAGAACCCCCGGGGGTACGGGCGAGGTCAGACCGGCCGGATGAACAGCCCGGCCACCGTCCCCTCGCGACGGAAACTCACCTGGGCTGTGCTCTGCCCGGCCTCGAAATGCATCAGGACGTCGACCACCGTGAACTCCCCGGCGGCGTGCACCACCGGATCGCCGAACCGCTCGAACGCGCCGACGCTGCCGACTACCACCGCCCAGACCGAGGCGAGGGCCTGGGTGTCGAGCTCCCGCCGCATCGTCTCGTCGAAGTCGCCGCGGACCCGGTCGAAGCGAGCGGCCGCGAGGTGGGTGAGCAGGTCGAGCGCCTTGTCGCCGGCGCCGGGCAGGATCCCGGCCGACATCGGCTCACCCGTACGCGGATCGACCGGCCGTCCGAACCGCTGGAACGCCGCCTGCCGCGTGGTGCCCAAGACGTCTCCGATCTCCTGCCAGGTGTGTCCCTCGGCCCGCGCACGATCGACCGCGGCGCGCAGGGAGTCCTGGGCTTCGAGCACCTGCCGGTGCACAGCCTGTACTTCCCCGAGGGTCCCGCCGACCCTGGATGATGTCAAGCCTGAATTGACAGATTGGCGCTGTCGCCGAGCCGCACTGCGACACGTCGAGTTGCAAAACCGCTGCTTACGCCCTGGTCCAGGACGGGCGTCGAGCGGATTACCGCAGTATTCGCAGTCCACAGCACGTAATGGTAATCCGTGACGGCGCAGCACGGAATACCGCACGGAAAGACTAGGACGGATGAGTGGCGAGGTGCCGCGTCAGCAGCGTGGCCACCTGCTCGGATGCCTTCTCGGGCAACCAGTGCGACACCCCGGCAAGCGTCTCGAACTGGTAGGGACCATCGACGTAGCGGGTCGAGTCCGGAGCTCCGCAGAGACGCCCGCATCGCGTCGCCGTTCCGGCGCGACAGCATGAGCTCGGGCAGCCACGGCACTTGCAGAGCGGCCATGTACCAGGACCGCACTGCCTGGCTGCTGGACGCAAGGGACCGCAGGAAGGCCTCCGGATGCGGTACTGACAGGGCAGCCACCGAGATGACCCGGTCGGGGTGGTGGCCGGCCACGTGCCAGGCCAGGCCGCACCCCAGTCGTGACCCACCAGATGGAAGCGTTCGGCGCCGGCCGCGTCGGCCAGAGCCAGCACGTCCGCCGCCAGCCGGGAGATCGCGTACGCCCGGCGGCCCGCCGGCCTCCCACCGGCGGAGTAGCCGCGCTGGTCGGGGGCGAGCACCCGATAGCCGGCGCTGGTCAGGGCCGGCGTCACCGCGTCCCAGCAATGCCGGTCCTGCGGGAAGCCGTGCAGCAACACGACTACTTCTCCCGTTCCAGTGCCACCGGCCGCGTGCGTGTCGGTCACCTCGAAGATGAGGCCCTCGCTGGTGAAGCGTTCCATCCCCGCATCCTCATGGACGGTCGCCGATACGGCCAGCGATGACATACTGCGGACCGCATCGAGCTGGGGGAGAAAGTGATCACTGGAACGGACTCCGTCCTGGTGCTGGGCGTTGACCCGGCCGGCCTCGTCCACCGGTTCTTGCGGTCGTGGTCCGCTTCCTGGCCGGCCATGCGGGTGACGATCGGCGAGAGCGACACGGTCCCCTTCCAGGACTGGGACGGTACCGGTGCACTGCCACCAGGACCTGGGGAGATCCTCGTCGCCCGCGACGAAGCGATGGAGAGCCGTACGAGATGGTGGTGGTCGGCGCTGGGCTCACCCTGCTGACCGTCGTCAGCCCGGACGACGCCGACGACTTCACCGCGACGATCATCGAGAGGCTGCTCACCGAAGCGACGACCCTGTCGTGAAGGGCAGGTCGGTGCGCACGCCCTCAGGTGCGGGCCGGATATCCGAGGAGCTCGACCATGTCGCCGGTCGCCCCGGCGAAGGCTTCGTGGATGTCGTCGTCGAAATGGCTGTGCCAGTCACCGGACTTCCCCTTGCTCGTCACGAGCCGGCCCGATCGTCACGCTGCGCGTTCCCAGCAGGATTCGAACCTGCGACCTCGACGTTCGTAGCGTCGCGCGCTGTCCAGCTGCGCCATGGGAACTTGTACCGCGTACCCGGAGAGGGATTCGAACCCCCAACCTTCCGACCCTGAATCGGACGCCTCTGCCGTTGGGCCACCCGGGCAGGAAATGGTTTCACCGAATGCGTTCAGGGGCGATTCGGCAATGAAAAAGCCGCCCTCTCCTCGGCTCGAGGGGGGCGGCACAGACGCAGGCTCTGCTGCGTCAACCGCTCCACCACCCCAGCTCAAGGCGGGTCTGAAGGCCGCGAAGGAACAGCTCGGCCGGCAGGTCGGACAGGGTGAGCGAATAAGCGGTCTGCTGCGACATGACGGTCAACTCCCTTCAAGGCCTCGGTGCGGTGCCGGTAATAAGAATGGCCGACCTCGCCGTTGGAGTCAACGCATTATGACCGCTCACGTGCCGGCCGGGCCGTTGTCGATGAACGCGTAGGTCGTCAGCAGCGGCGCGTCGCCCAGTTCCTCGGCGATCAGGCCGGTGCGCGGGAAGACCTGCAGGAAGGCGCCCTGATTGCTGATCGCGTACGTGGGCCGGCCCTGCTTGTCCTTCGCCTTCAGCCGGCTGATCGTGAACAGCTGGCCGTCCCGGCGGGTGTCGCAGGCGGTCGCCTCCACGGTCAGCGGTCCGCTGCCGTTGTTCTTGATGCCCATGCAGGACTGCTCACCACCGGCGCCGGCCTTCGCGGTCTTGATCAGGAACTTGTCGCCAACCGGGGCCAGCACGAACAGCCCGAACTCGGCCTCGCCGTCGGTCAGATTGAGCCGGCCTTCGTCGTCGACCGCGACGATCGACTCGCTGGACGGGATCGGCCTGATCACCACCTGCCGCCGGCCGGCCAGGATCGGGTCCTTGGTGCTCACCGCGGGCTTGTTGCCGCTGCCCGCCGTGGTCGGCTTGATCGGGGCTGGCGTCGTGCCCGCGGACGCCGGGGTGGTGAAAGCGACCGGCTTGCCGGACTGCCGGTCGCCGCGGGTGCACGCCTGCTGGGTGAGCACGAGGCCGGCGGCCAGCACGCCGAAGAGAACAGTGGAACGACAGGTCCGCACGGGATTCCTCCAGATCGATGTGTTCCGACCCGGCCCATGCTGTCGATCAACCGGCGGCCACGGCGCGATCGCGGCCCACAGTGGCACGAATCCTGGAGGCGGCTATCCGGTGATCGGCAGCGCCGTCGCGAGCGGCCAGGCCACCACGAGTGACCCCACGAGCGCGATGAGCCACGCCGGCGCCGAGAAGCGGTGCAGCACGGCGCTCCAGACCGCCTGCCACAGCAGCAGCACGGCGAGCAGCGGCACGATGAGCAGCACAAAGCCGAAGGTGAGCCCGACCACCGCCGCGCCCGTCAAGGCGACCACGGCCACCGCGGAGACGGCCAGGACACCGAAACTGTTGCCGTTGGTGACCCGCTCGGCGGCGTACGCGAGGACAGCGAAGCCCGCCCAGAGCAACGCGAGCAGCCACCACCTCGACCCGCCGGGGATGGCGTAGGTGAGGCCGAGGTGGGTGGGCACGGCGATCGCCGTGGCCGCGTACCCGATGAGCAGGGGTGTGGCGAGTGCGAGCCGCAGCCTTCCCGGCGGGGTGACCGGCTCGCGGTCCGGGCCGACCGGGCCGCGCAGGCGGAGATAGCCGAGGATCACGGCCCCGGCGACGCCGGTGAATCCGATGACATATCCACCGATCGACAGCGGCAGGTGATTGGTCGGCAGCACCCGGGCGAGCACGGCGGCGACCGCCGTGGCGCCGGCGGCGACCGCGAGGACCCCGCCGAGCTGCGACACCGAGAGCCGCGGCCACCGGCCCCGGGGGCTGCCGAAAACCAGCCGGGCGAGGGGGAACATCCCGGCCATCAGGGACAACAACAGCATCGCGGCCCCGGCGATCCGGCGGATCGGCGACGGCATCGCCGGCTCCTGCACGGGACGGCCGAAGCTCTCGTCCAGCCAGGCGGCGGTCTCCCGATGGGTACGGGGCGAGTAGAGGATGGAGATGTGCTCGACACCGGGCACGACCACCATCCGCCCAGCGGCGCGTTCGGCCTCGGCCCGGAAGCCCGGGAACTCCAGCGCGCCGACCAGCAGCAGCAGCCGCGCCGGACGCTGCGGCAGCACAGTGGAGGCGTCCGGCAGCGAGAGCGCGACCGTCGCTGCGATCTCTGGGTGCGCCACCGCGTAGCGGGTCACGGCCGAGGCGCCCATCGAGTGGCCCACCAGCGCGATCCTGGACGGGTCGACGTCAGGCAGCTGCCGCAGGTGCGTTGCCGCCACGTCGAGGTCGCGCTGCAGGGCGGCGGTGGAGGAATCGGTGGCGGCAGCATTGTCCGGCAACGGCCTGGCGTTGGCACCGTGGCCGGAGAAGTCGAGCAGCACGACCACATAGCCCCGGGCGGCCAGGGAGTCGCCGAACTGGGTCATCAACCGGGCCGAGCCGGCGAAGCCGTGAGCGACCACCACTCCTGGACGGCGGGCACCGGCGGGTGGATGAACCTCGTCCAGCGGCACGCCGCTGACGACCACGTGCGTGCGGGTCGCCTCGCCGGACGGGCCGGCCAGCAGCCACACCCCGACGACCGCCACCAGGACGGCGAGCAACGTCACGACAAGCACACCGAAGCGGGACCGGGCAGCGTTGACCACGCACGAGTGTGACATCAAACCGGCTTCCTTCTAGCATCGTCCTGGCGACCGCACGGCGTCGACAGTCCGAAGAGGGAGCCCTGTGGGTGGTCCACGCGCGTTGAGGCTGGTCCCGATCAGCCCGTCGGTGCGATGGCCCGATCAGACTCTCGACGTCGCCGCCCTGCGCGCCGCCGGCCACCGGCCGGTTCCGTTCCGGGACGTGGTCCTGAAGGTCCATCAGCGGTGCAACCTGGCCTGTGACTACTGCTACGTCTACACGATGGCCGACCGGAGCTGGCGCGACCGTCCGCTGATCATGGAACCGGCGACCTGGCAGGCGACCGCGGCACGGATGGCCGAGCATGCGGCCGCGCACAGCCTGCCCGCGATGCGGCTCGTGTTGCACGGTGGCGAGCCACTGCTGGCGGGCCTGAAGAGGCTGTCCCGCCTGGTGGCCGACTTCCGCGCCGCCTTCGACGGTGGCTGCCGGCTGGACGTGCAGATCCAGACCAACGCGGTGCTGCTGGACACCGGGCTGCTCGACTTCTTCGTACGGGAGAACATCCAGGTCGGCGTGAGCCTGGACGGGACAGCGACTGACAACGACCGCCACCGACGGCGCGCCGACGGCCGGGGCAGCTTCGCGGAAGTCGATCGGGCGCTTCGCCTCCTCGACAGCCCGCCGTACCGGGGGGTCTTCGCGGGGCTGCTCTGCACCGTCGATCCCTCGACCGAGCCCGTCGCGGCCTACGAGGCGCTGCTCGCGTATCACCCCACCGAGATCGACCTGCTGATTCCGCACGCCAACTGGTCCGCACCGCCCGAACGGGACTCCGCCGACTGGCTCATCTCGATCTTCGACCGGTGGTATGGCGCCCCCCGGCAGGAGACACGTATCCGCCTCTTCGAAGATGTGATCGCGTTGCTGCTCGGCGCCCCGAGCCGGTCCGAGCAGGTGGGGCTCAGCCCGGTGGCGGTGGCGGTGGTCGAGTCGGACGGCGCCATCGAACAGGTCGACTCCCTCAAGTCGAGCTATCCGGGCGCCTGCGGCACCGGACTCACCGTCTTCGACGATCCGCTCGACGCCGCTCTCGACCATCCGGGCATCGTCGCCCGGCAGATCGGCGTCGACGCCCTCTGCCCGACCTGCCGGGCCTGCCCGATCCAGCGCGTCTGCGGTGGTGGTCATTACGCCCACCGCTACCGGGTCGGCACGGGTTTCCTCAATCCGACTGTCTACTGCGCTGACATGCTGAAGGTGATCGGGCACATCGGCGATCGCGTGGGCACCGACCTGCGCCGCCGGATCAGACCTGCTTGACGTGGGTCTTGACCACCTCGGCCAGCTCCGGCGTCCACTCCATCGGCTGGTGAACGGACTTCGTGTGCAGCTCCACGTGCTGCAGCAGCTCCCCCTCCTCCGGCGTCGTGAACTGGGCGGGACAGTCGTTGTTGAAGTCGGCGCAGCGGATCGAAACAGTCATGCGCCAGGGCTACCCGGCGCCTTCCGCCTGAAACGGCGGGGAACGGGTACTGCCGGTTCAACCGACGAGAGGACGTGGTGATGAGCATCGAGCAGGAGCCCGAGGACATGGTCGAGTCGGCCGAACAGGGTGACGCCCCCACGGTGCCCGAGGGGGAGGACGTCCGGGTGGGACCGGAGGAGTCCGATGAGCCACAGGCCGGAGGCGCCGAGCCGACCGACTGAGCGCTATCCGGCGCAGTGGAAGTACGACAGCGTCGTGTGGGTCTTGGTCTGCTGCTCCCCGGTCAGGTCGATCTCGTACGCCCGCAGCACCGACGCGAGCTGGGCGGCCACCGGGACCGCGGCCCGGGCGGCACAGCGGGTGGACAGCTCGAGGATGCTGGAGCCGTCCGGATAGGTCCAGCGTTCGACGGCCAGCCGGAAGTCCGCGCCCTGGGGGAGAATCTTCTCCCGGCGTACGTCGACCGGCCCGAAGATCGACAGATCGCCGATGCGGATCCGGCCGGGGAGCAGCGCCAGCTGCTCCTTGGAGAACAGGGTCCGCAGCGGCCGATAGCCGCGCACCGCCTTGCGCACGTCGTTCTTGCCGAGCCGCCGGGCGATCGCGCCGGTGCAGACGAACTGTCCGGGCATCGCGTCGACCTCGACGCCGAACCGCTTCGACCGGCGCAGCCGCGCCGGGAGCTCGTCGGCGACACACGGCCGCAGTTTGACCACCGAGTCGTCGGCGCGGTCCCCGACGCTGCGGATGCGGGCCACCACCCCGTGCCGCTTCAGCTTCAGATCGTCGGTGTCGAGGAAGTACACCTTGCGGGCGGACGCCCGGGAGAAGTCGACGCCCAGCGACGCGCAGGTGGCCTCGTGCGCGGTCACGGGCACGACCAGCTTGAGCTCTACCCGGTCCGCGTGCCGGGCCGAGGCGAGCAGCCGGTCCAGCTCACGGCCGGGCAGCTGCCAGAACTGCTGCGCGTCGGCCGTCGTTGCCGGATCCTGCACGAGCTGCATGTGGGGGTTCCTCCGGTGTCAACCATGGTCGAACAGATCCGGGTTCCCCAGCGTACGCAAGACATGCGTACCCGTGTTGTGCCGTGCGTCATGGCCGCGCCCGGATGCGCGGCGCCGGCAGGACCGGCACCGCGCATCCGGGCGGTCACGCCGGCCGGCGCCGGTTGAGCAGCGGGACCAGGTTGAGCAGCAGGCCGACCAGGGCCACGCCGGTCACCAGGTTGACGCCGGGGTGGAAGCCGCTGAAGTCGGTGCCCGCTCCCCCGTCGACGAGCAGCGCCGTCAGCACGGCCAGCACCAGGGCCGCGCCCACCTGTCCCGAGGTCTGCACGAGACCGGAGGCCAGGCCCTGCTCGGAGTCGGCGATCCCCTGCGTCGCCTGGGCCATGATCGAGCTGAAGCCGAACGCGAAACCGCCGCCCAGCAGCAGCATCGTCGGCAGGACGGTCACGGCGTAGTGCGGCGCGTTGCCCGCCGTCAGCAGGAACCACGCGTAGCCCAGCAGCAGCGAGGTCATCGAGCTGATCAACAGGCGCGGGGTGCCGTACCGGTCGATCAGCCGGCCCACGAAGGGTGACCCGAACGCGACCAGCAGGCCCGCCGGCAGCAGGGCGAGCGCCATCCGCAGCGGCGACCAGTGCAGGACGTTCTGCAGGTACAGCGTCATCATGAACTGGAAGCTCAGGTAGGAGCCGAACAGCGCGATCATGCTCAGGTTGGCCCGGACGACCGTGCCGGTGCGCAGGATGCCCAGCCGGATCAGCGGGTGCCGGACCCGCTTCTCGGTGATGACGAAGCCGGCGAGCAGCACCACGGACAGCAGCAGCGAGCCCAGGGTCAGCGGGGCCGTCCAGCCGCGGTCCGGTGCCGACACGACGGTGTAGACGGCCAGCAGCATTCCGGAGGTCAGGGTCGCGGCGCCGACCAGGTCGTGGCCGCCGCCCGCGGCCGGGCGGTCGCGCGGGATCAGCGCCATGCCCGCGACCAGGGCCCCGATCGCCAGCGGTACGGGGATCAGGAACGTCCACCGCCAGCCGAAGCTGGTGAGCAGCCCGCCCAGGATCAGGCCGGACGAGTAGCCACTGGCGCCGAAGACGGAGAACACCGACAGCGCGCGGTTGCGGGCCGGGCCCTCGTGGAACGTGGTGGTCAGGATCGACAGGGCGGTCGGCGCGGTGAAGGCCGCGGCCAGGCCCTTGACGAACCGGGTGGCGATGAGCAGCGTGCCGTCGTCGACGAGACCACCGACGAGCGAAGCCACCGCGAAGACGGCGAGGGCGAGCAGGAAGACCTTGCGCCGCCCGAGCAGGTCGGCGGTACGCCCACCCAGCAGCAGCAGTCCGCCGTAGCCGAGCACGTAGCCGTTGACGATCCACTGCAGCGACGTGGTCGACAGGCCGAGTTCGATGCCGATGGACGGCAGCGCCACGCCGACCATCGAGACGTCGAGCCCGTCGAGGAAGAGCACCGCGCACAGGACCGCGAGCACACCCCAGAGTCGCGGGGTCCAGCGCTGGTCGACCGGCGTGGTCGGAGCTGCCGCCGGGAGGGCGGCTTCTGAGATAGTCACGAGCCAGAAGTTACATGCGTGCGCATCAAATGTCGAAGCATCAAATCCGCGTGCATATAATTTGAGTGCATCTACTTCCCCCAGCCGTTAGGATGCGCGACATGACGTCCGAGCCCGCCCTGGTTGAGCGCTGGCGCTCGCTGTTGACCAGCTACAACGAGGTCGCCGGACACCTGGAGCGGGCGCTGCAGGAGACCCACGGGCTCACCATGGGCGAGTTCGAGACCCTCGACCGGCTGATCACGGTCACCTGTGAGAAGCGCCGCATGCAGGAGCTCGCCGCGGACATGTACCTGAGCCAGAGCGCACTGTCCCGGACAGTCGCGCGCCTGGAGAAGGGCGGGCTGGTCTGCCGCAGCCTGTGTGAGGACGACCGCCGGGGGATCTTCGTCACGGTGACGGAGGAGGGGCTGCAGCGGCACACGGACGCCCGGGCCACCCACCGGGCGATCCTCGCCGAGCACCTCGGCGCCCCGGCCACGGCCGGCTGAGGCAGACCCCGCGCCGCCGGGTCACTCCGCCGTCGAACGGTCCTGCCAGGTACAGAGGCAGACCTTGTTGCCCTGCGGGTCCGCCAGCACCCAGAAGCTCGGCGCCTCCGCGTCGCTGACCACGGTGCCGCCCGCCGCCACCGCCGCGTCGATTCTCGGCTGGACCTGGGCCGGGTCCACCCACACGTCCGGGTGCCAGCGCTGCCGGGGCTCCTCGCTGCCGGACTGCTGCAACCACATGACCGGCAGTGCCCCGTACGGGTCACGTAGTTCGTCGCCGGCCGGTTCCATCGCCAGCACGGCGCCCCAGAACGGCAGGACCGCGGCAAATTCCGGGCTGTCCAGCGCAAACTCGAGCCGGGACACGGTCGCGCCTTCGGTGGCCGTGCCGGCGTCGGCGGCGATGGTGGAGATCGTGCGGGCCAGCCGCAGGTCACGACCGGTCACCGCGCCGACGTCGTGGCTGGTCAGGCGGATGTCGACGTGGGTGTAGCGCAGGTCGAGATCCGGGTGGTGGTCCATCGCCTCCGCGGCCGCGCCGATCGCGTTCACGATGGCGAGCCCGGCCGCGAAGTCCCGGGTGCGGATCCTGGTCTGGAGCCCACCGAGCAGGTAGACCCATCCGGCCGGGGCCTCGTCGGCGATCTGCTGTCCCGTCAGCTTGGTCATGCAGGGATGCTCGCATACCGGCGGCGCTGCCGCGATCAGCTCCAGCCGGCGTCCCGGCAGGCCTTGGTGAGCGCATCGGCGTCGGCCTTCCAGGCCGTGGTGCTGTCGTTGGCACTGTCACCCACGGCCAGCACCCGGTCGGCGATCGCCTCGTTGTCGGTACCGGCGGCGGACTTGCTGACCTTGTCGGCCAGGGCGAGCCGGGCCGCCGCCGTACGAGCCTCCGGATAGCCGTCGGCGAAGTCGGTGCACGCGCGCCCGGCCGGGGCGTCGAGCACGCCGCCGCCCTGCTCCTCGCGGGCCGACCTGCCCACCGCCAGTCCCACCAGGACCACCGCGAGCACCACTGCCCCGATGATGACCTGACGCTTGTTGAGACTCAGCTTCACAACACTCCTCTGGAGAACGTACGGGCCGGAATCCGGTAGGCAGATTATCCGCCGGCCGGGCTCCGGCCCGTCAGGACGAGGGTGCGCGTGCGGGGGATCAGCCGGCGCGGTGCGGCAGCTTCCAGCCCGGCCGCGGGAAGTGGCAGGTGTAGCCGTTCGGGATGCGCTCGAGATAGTCCTGGTGCTCCGGCTCGGCCTCCCAGAACGGGCCGGCCGCGGTCACCTCGGTGACGACCTTGCCCGGCCACAGCCCGGACGCCTCGACGTCCGCGATCGTGTCCAGCGCGACGCGCTTCTGCTCGTCGTCGGTGTAGAAGATGGCCGACCTGTAGCTGAGGCCGATGTCGCCACCCTGGCGGTTCAGCGTGGTCGGGTCGTGGATCTGGAAGAAGAACTCCAGGAGCTCACGGTACGACGTGACGGCCGGGTCGTAGACGATCTCGATCGCCTCGGCGTGGGTCCCGTGGTTGCGGTACGTCGCGTTCGGCACGTCGCCACCGGTGTAGCCGACCCGGGTCGAGACGACGCCCGGGCGCTTGCGGATCAGGTCCTGCATTCCCCAGAAACAGCCTCCGGCGAGTACGGCCTTCTCTGCGGTCATCGCGATACACCTCTTTCTCGGCGGCCGCAAGACGGCGGCTGCCTGCCCCACGAACGGTAGCGCGCCGCGGTGCCCGGCCGCGGGCCAGCGGCGACCCGATCAGGTGCGGTTCGCGCCGGTGGGCTTAGCGGTCCTGCTCCTGGGTAGGTGAAAGGGCTGACGCGCTGGTCAGCACGGGTCGGCGTCGGAAGCAGGACGGAGATGATCATGACCGAGACACAGTCGCGCACTGTGTGGCCGGCGGAGGCGTCGACCGCACAGCTCGTGAGCCAGATGACCGAGCAGGTGTCCACCCTCGTGCGGGACGAGCTGGCGCTCGCCCGCGTGGAGATGGTGGAGAAGGGCAAGCGCGCCGGGACCGGCGCCGGGCTCCTGGGCGGGGCCGGCGTGCTGGCCATGTACGGCGTGGGCGCCCTGCTCGTGACCATCGGAGCAGCCCTGGCAGTCGTGTGGCCCACCTGGCTGGCGGCCCTCGTGGTCACCGTCGTGGTGTTCGCCATCGCCGCAGTGGCCGCGCTGCTGGGTAAGAAGCAGGTCCAGCAGGCCGTACCGCCGGCGCCGACCGCCGCAGTCGACAGCAGCAAGCGGGACGTGGACGCGGTCAAGGCCGCCGTCCGGGACGGGAGGCACGGATGAGCAGCGACACCACCACCCGGCTGAACGGCACCGCCCCGCAGGATCCGGCGCAGCTGAAGGCCGAAATCGCGCGTACCCGGGAAGACCTGGGCCAGACCGCCGCGGCCCTGGCCGCGAAGACCGACGTGAAGGCCCGCGTACGCGCCAAGGCCTCCGATGTCGCCGTCCGGACCACCGCGCTGGCGGGCACGGTCCGCGACCGGGCCGCGACGACGGTACGCCGTCCCGTGCCGGTGGCGATCGTCGCCGCGGTCGCCTCCGCGGCCACGGTGGCGCTGGTGCTGATCCGCCGCAGCCGCCGCTGACCCTCGACGCCCGGCAGCCCGTCCCACACCGGGGCGGGCTGCTGCCGTTAAGCGAGCTGTTTTCCGGTTTCGTCGGTTTCCAGGGCCGATCCGAGGCGTAATAGGGCATGTGAAAAGTCTTCTCACTGTGCTCAGCACCCTCGTCCTGACCGTCGCGCCGATTCTCGTCCCGGCCACCCCGGCAGCCGCGGTGACCCCGGCCGACGCAGCGCCGGCCTATCACGTGGTCCGCCCCGGCGAGACGATCAAGAGCATCGCCCGAGCCCGCGGCCTGCGCCCCCGTGACCTGCGCGCCTGGAACGGCATCGTCAAGCCGAACCAGCCCAGCGCGGACGGGGTGCTGAACCTGGCCCGCCCGGCCGCCGGACGGCTCTCCGGCTGGCGGTCCTCGATCGAGGTCGTGACCCCGGGGACGGTGAACTGGGATCCGGCCAAGAAGTGCCCGGTAGGCCCGGCCGACCTGCGCAAGGTCTGGGTCACCTACATCGACTTCTACGGCGTGTCGCACCAGGGCAGCATCATCGTGCACCGGACCATCGCCACCCGGACCCAGCGGGCGTTCCGGACGCTGTACCGGATGCGCTTCCGGATCCAGGGCATGAGCCCGATGACCCTCAACGCGCCCTACATCTCTGACATGGCCGCGGTCACCTCGGGCTACAACTGCCGGGTGGTCAGCGGGAGCAAGACCTGGTCGCAGCACGCGTACGGCAAGGCCATCGACGTCAACCCGGTGCAGAACCCGATGGTCCGCGGCTCGTACGTCGACCCGGCCGCCGGCACCGAATTCCTGCGGCGCGACGTCTACCGCCGCGGCATGATGCACCCGGCCGGCGCGGTCCGGGCGTTCACCGACCAGGGCTTCTACTGGGGCGGACGGTGGAACAGCCTCAAGGACGACATGCACTTCAGCATGAACAACCGCTGATCACGTCCGCGAGGTGCCGTACGCGGCGAAGGACCGGCGGTCACCGTGCCAGGTCTGGGCGGCCAGCGCGGCCAGGTCCGCGTCGTTGAGCCGCACCCGCGCGGCGGCGGCGTTCTCGGCCAGGCGCGCGGGACTGCGGGTGCCGGGGATCGGCACGACGTCCGGCCCCTGGGCGAGCAGCCAGGCCAGGGCGAGCTGACCGGGTCTGATCCCGTACGCGGCGGCCATCGCGGTCAGCTCCTCGACCAGGGCGAGGTTCGCGGTCAGGTGCTCACCGGCGAAGCGCGGATCGTCCCGGCGGAAGTCACCGTCGCCGTACGAGGCCGGCAGCACCCCGGTCAGCAGCCCCCGCCCGAGCGGGCTGTACGGCACCAGCCCCACCCCGAGCCGCCGCGCCGCCGGGACGACGTCCCGCTCGGGCTCACGCCACGACAGCGACCACTCGAACTGCACGGCCGCGATCGGGTGCACCGCCACCGCCTGCCCGAGCTGCCCCGGGTCGACCTCGGAGAGCCCGAGGTGCCGGACCTTGCCCGCGGTGACCAGCTCGGCCATCGCGCCGACCGTCTCGGCCACCGGCACGGCCGGGTCGACGCGGTGCAGGTAGTACAGGTCGATGGTGTCGACGCCGAGCCGCTCCAGCGACACGTCGCAGTACCCGCGCACGTGGTCGGGCCGGCCGTCCAGCCGTACGCCGTGCTCGCCGCGGACGATGCCGAACTTGGTCGCCAGCACGACCTCGTCCCGCCGCCCGGCGATCGCCCGGCCGATGAGCCGCTCGTTGTGCCCGCCGCCGTAGCTCATCGCGGTATCGATCAGCGTGATCCCGAGGTCGAGGGCGGTCCGCAGAGTGGCCACGGACTGCTCGTCGTCGGCCGGCCCGTACGCCTGCGAGAAACCCATGCAGCCGAGGCCGAGCGCGGAGGTGGACAGGTCACCCAGATGTCGATCCATGCCCTCCAGCCTGCGGCGGTGGCTTTCATATGTCCAAGACAGCTTTGCGCTTCGATTAATCGCGCAGCACGATGAGTGGATGGAGCTGCGCCAGTTGACCTACTTCGAGGCCGTCGCCCGGCACGGTGGCTTCACCCGGGCCGCCGAGCAGCTACGGGTGGCCCAGTCCGCGGTGTCGGCGCAGGTCCGGGCGCTGGAGGCCGAGCTGGGCACTGCCCTGTTCGCCCGGACCACCCGCCGGGTGGCGCTCACCGAGGCAGGCGAGTTGCTGCTGACCCGTTGCCGGCGGGTATTCGGCGAGCTGGACGGCGCCCGTACGGACCTCGCGGAGCTCGCGGCCGTGCTGCACGGGCGGGTGACACTCGGCTCCATGGCCGTGCTCGGCGGCTATGACCTGCCGGCCGCGCTCGCCGGCTTCCACACCCGTTATCCGGGCGTCTCGCTGGCCCTGCGCACCGGGCTGATCGCCGGGTTGCTGGCGCTGCTGGACGCGGGCGAGGTCGATCTGGTGCTCGGGCCGGTCCACGACGACCTGCCGGCCCGGTTCACGGCCCGGCACCTGGTGGACGAGCAGGTCGTCCTGGTGCTGCCGCCCGGCCGAGCAGCGGTCCGGGACCTGGCCGAGGTGCGCGACGAGCCGTTCGTGTGCCTGCCGGCGGGCAGCGGACTGCGGGCCATTCTCGACCGGGCCGCCGCGGCTGCGGGCTTCGAGCCGCGGGTGCAGTTCGAGACCCACAGCGCGGCCAGCATCCGTGAGCTGGTCGGGGCCGGGCTGGCCGTGGCCCTGCTGGCCCGCTCGGCCACGGTGGCTCCGGGACCGGCCGTCACCGTCGTACGGCTGGACCCCGCGCCGGCCCATCCGGCGATCGGCCTGATCCAGCACCGGGACCGGCAGCTGAGCGCCGCGGCCCGGGCCTGCCGTCAGGAGCTGATCAGGCGGGCCGGAGCAGCGCCACCAGGAAGTCCGCGCCGGGGCCGAACGGGCGCACATCCCAGGTGGCCAGCAGCACGTCCTCGGCCAGCCCGGCGGCGGTCGCGTCGGCCCGGAAGTCGTCGAACTCATAGCCCCGCTCGGCGCCGAAGCCGATCACCACCCGGCCGGTCCCGCTCAGGTGGGCGCGCATCCGCCGCAGGATCTCACCGCGGGTGTCCGGGGCCACGAAGGTCATCACGTTGCCGGCACAGACGATCACGTCGAACCGGTCCGGCAGCTCCAGCTCGGCCAGGTCGCCGACCTGCCAGTCGGTGTCCGGGTAGTCCTGCCGGGCGGCCGCGATCAGCTCCGGGTCGAGGTCCACGCCGGTCACCCGGTGGCCGGCGGCGGCAAGCCGGCCACCCACGCGGCCGGTGCCGCACCCCGCGTCGAGGACGCGCGCGCCGCGCGGGACCATCGCGTCGATCAGCCGCGCCTCGCCGCCGAGGTCGGCGCCGTTGCTCGCCATGGTCCGGAAACGCTCGACGTACCACTGCGAGTGGCCGGGATTCGCCGCGATCTGCTGAAGCCAGAGGTTGTCCACGTCGAAGAACACTGCCAGACGCGACGGGCCCGGTCTCACGAAGAGACCGGGCCCACATTGATCCGGGACCTACCAGTTACGGAAGTTGTCCTGGGACTGCGCGTTGAACTCGTCCGTCAGGAACCGGCGGGCCGGGTTGGTCCGCGGGTCCTTGAGCTTGAGGACGTCGAGGCCCTTGACGATGTCGTTCGAGAAGACGTAGCCGTTGTACCAGTACGCGGACCACGAGCCGCCCAGCACGAAGCTGTCGGCCGAGAGCGGGCCCCGCTCCCAGTACGCGATCTCCTTGGGCTTGCGGGAGTTGGTGAAGTCCCAGACCGAGACGCCGCCCTGGTACCACGCCTGCACCATGATGTCGCGGCCCGGGACCGGGATCAGCGAGCCGTTGTGGGCCACGCAGTTCTCGTTCTCGGTGTTGGTCCGCGGGATCTTGAAGTAGCTGCGGAACTCCAGCTTGCGGTTCTTGCCCTTGCCGACGATGTCGTAGACCGCGTCGGCGCCCCGGTTCGGGCCGATCTCCGGGTTGCAGGTGGCCGCGCCGCCACCGCCGAGCTCGTCGGTGAAGACGACCTTGGTGGCGCTGTTGTTGAAGGTGGCCGAGTGCCAGAACGCGAAGTTCACGGTGTCCCGCACGCTGGTGATCACCTTCGGCGCGCTGCGCACGGAGATGTCGAACAACACGCCGTCACCCATGCACGCACCGGCCGCGATGTCCTTCTCCGGGTACGCGGTGATGTCGTGGCAACCGGTCGTCGGGGACTGGCCCTCGGTGCCACCCGGGTAGCCGCCGTCCGGGAACAGCACCGGGGTCGCCACCACGGCGGCCGCGGTCGGGTTCTGCACCGGCACGCGCACGACCGAGATCTTGTCGTGCGGCAGCGGGCAGTTCGGCTGGTCCGTGCCGGCCAGGTTGTACGACGACACGTACAGGTAGATCGAGTTGTCGCCGCGCTTGCCCGGAATCATCGTCTGGGTGTGCGAGCCGCAGTCGGTCTTGACCGACTTCAGGTACTTGGGCGACAGCGGGTCGCTGATGTCGAAGATCTTGATGCCTTCCCACCGCTCGCCGGGGGCGGCGGTGGTGGAGCCGGTGTTGTCGCAGGAGTCGTTCGTCCGCTGCGAGTCGGTGCCGAGGAACAGCAGGTTCCCCTTGACCGAGACGTCGTTCTGCGAGCCGGGGCAGAGCACCTGCGCGGCGACCGCGGGCTCCTCCGGGTCCTTGATGTCGTAGACCGTGAAGCCGTTGTAGTTACCGGCGTATGCGTAATCGTCCTGGAAGGCGAGGTCGGAGTTGGTCGAGGTGGCGAACGGGCCCGTCTTCGGCAGGTTGGCGACCTGGTTGAGGTTGGGGGTGCTGGCGACCTCGTCGACACCGGGCGGGGTGCCGGGATCGAGTGCGGGGGCCTGTGCGGCGCCGCTCGACGGCGCCGACAACAGTCCGATGAGGACCGCTGCCGTGCTGACGCACGCCAGGCGCTTGAGCTGCCGCCCTCGTGAGGCAGAGTGCTTCATGGAGCTCCTTCCGGCTGCTGGCGCACCGAGGGGCAGGATGTAGTCACGGTCGGTGCGCATTCACCTTCGTCGCTACAGTAGTGGCCAGAAGCGGCACGCGGGGGACATTGTTATCCGGGCGAGAGGACCTGATGACTCGGCAAAGGACATTCACGCTGGTCAGTGCGGCAGCCGTGGTGCTGGCGGCCGGCGGGACAGCGCTGGTCGCGCAGGCGGGCGACGACCGTTCGGCTGCCGCGCCGCGTCCCGCCGCGAGCTCCGCGCCGCCGGTCCGCGTCGTGCTGCCCGGCAAGCCCGGCGAGTCGGCCCGGGTGAGTGACTCCGATCAGGTACGCGCACCCGACGGCTCGACGTACAACACGATCGATGTCGCCTTCGTGCAGATGATGATCGTGCACCACACCCAGGCGATCGAGATGGCCGACCTCGCCCCGGAGCGGGCCGGTGGCACCGGGCTGCGCGCGCTGGCCGCCCGGATCAGCGCCGCCCAGGGCCCGGAGATCACCTGGCTCAAGCGCTGGCTGCAGGACCGCAAGCTGCCCGCGACCGACCCGGGGCACGACCACAGCACCATGCCGGGCATGCAGTCCCCGGCCGACCTGGCGGCGCTCGGCGCGGCCCGCGGCGCCGACTTCGACCGCAAGTTCGTCGCGATGATGACCGCGCACCACAAGGGCGCGATCCAGATGGCCGGCGACGTGCTGGGCGGCGGCAGCGACGAGGTGCTGCGCGAGACGGCCAACGAGATGGCCGTCGAGCAGGGCAGCGAGATCCGGCGGCTGGAGCAGCTCTGATCCTTGTTGCGTCGGTCACCTGATCGAGCTCGGGAGATGCGTTCCGTCCCGGTTCACCGATAGGTTGTCCGGTGTGGATATGAGGAGTGTGCTTCGCCGTGCGCGGCTGCCACTCGTCGTCTCCCTGTTCCTGGCCGCGCTGCTCGGGGCCCCGACCGCAGCCGGCCCGGTCACCGATCCCCTGCCGGCGCCCGTCATGGCCGCCGCGGCAGCCGCCCCGGCCGCTCCGGCGCCCGCGCCGCTGCCCGAGGAGATCGTCACCGACCCGCCGGCCGCCGCCACGGCACCGGCCGGGCCCGTCCGGCTCGCCGCTCCCCTCCTGACCGACCAGGTCAGCACCGCTGCCACCGCGCCGCGGGGTCCCCCGCACACCGCCTGAACGTCTCGTCACGCCCTCGGCTCGGTTCGAGGGTGCTCGATTACTGGCCTCTCGCGGTGGACAAGGGATAGATCATGGACTTCGCTGTAGAAATCTTCGTCGGCAACAGCGGCCGGATGGCCGCCATCTGGCTCACCCTGATCCTGCTGGCCCTGGTCGCGCTCTTCGCGCTGGCCCTGCCGCGCGGCGTGCACCGCCCCCGGCAGATCTCCGCCTGGCTGGCCGCCAACGCGGAGCAGAAGCGCGCCGAGGCCGAGCGCCGGGCCACGGAGGCGGCCGAGGCGATCCGGTACGCCGACGAGATCACTGTGGCTGCCCGGGGCGCGGCCCACACCGCCGAGCGCCGCCGCGAGGAGTGCCAGCGGGCGCAGGCGGCCGTCGAAGGCGCCTGGCAGGCGTACCAGCGGGCGGACGCGTCCCTGGCCCGGGCTCGCCGCGCCGCCGCGTACGGGGTGCCGCAGAGCCCGATCACCGACGAGGAGCGCGCGGACCGGGCCCAGGCCCTGCGCCGCTCGGCCCAGGCCGCCTACCGCCGGGGCGATCTCTCCGACACCCAGCTGCTGGACGCGCTGACCCACCGCAACGGCTGGGACCCGGCCCTGCACCCGGTCGAGCAGGAGCTGTTCCTGGCCCGGGCCGCCGTCACCCACCGCTTCAGTGCCTACCAGGACGCGCTGGACGCCGAGCAGGCCGCCTGGCAGGCCTCGGACATCGCGACCGCCGCCGTACGCAGCCTGCGCCAGGAGGTGGCCAACGCGGAGGCGCTGGCCGAGGCCGCTCGAGCCGTCCTCCCGGAGAACGCCCTCCCGGCCCGCAGCGCCCGCCGCGTCCCGGCCGCCGCCTGAGCGGCGTCGAGCTGAGGTCTGCGCGGCGTCGCGGGTCCCGGCGGTGCCGTCAGGCCACGCCACCGTTGACGTAGATCGTCTGGCCGTTGATCCACCGGGCCGGGCCGGCCAGCGACGAGATCACCTCGGCGATGTCCTCCGGCCGGCCGAGCCGCTCCATCGGGTTCATCTTGGCCATCCGCTCGATCGTCGCCTCGTCCTTGCCGTCCAGGAACAGCGCGGTCGCGGTCGGGCCGGGCGCCACGGCGTTGACGGTGATGTCGCGGCCGTGCAGCTCCTTGGCCAGGATCGGGCTGATCGCCTCCACGGCCGCCTTGCTGGCCGCGTACGCCGCGTAGGTCGGCAGGTGGAGCCGGGTCACCGAGGTGGAGAAGTTGATGATCGCGCCGCCGGCCCGGATCCGGCGGACGGCCTCCTGGGCCATGACGAAGGTGCCGCGGATGTTGGTGCGGTGCATCCGGTCGAGCTCGTCGAGGCTCAGCTCGGCGACGGGCGCGAGCAGCATGATGCCGGCCGCGTTGACGACCACGTCGATGCCGCCGTACCGCTGCTCGGCCAGGTCGAAGGCCGCCCGGACGGCGGTCTCGTCGGCCACGTCGGCCTGGACCGCGACCGCGGAGCCGCCGGCGGCCTCGATGGCCGCCACCGCCTTCTCGGCCTCGCTTTGGTTTCCCGCGTAGACGATGACGACGCTCTGCCCGTCGGCGGCGAGGCGCTCGGCGGCCGCGCGGCCGATGCCGCGGGATCCGCCGGTGACGATCGCGACGCGGTTCTGGTTGCCGGTCATGGGGACTCCTTCATAGGCGTGATGACATCGATAACGTAACCACGTTATCATCGCTAACGGCAAGGTGCTAACAGTTGAGTGTTATCGTCGTTACATGGCGCCGACCACCCGCGAACGGATCATCCAGGCAGCTGCTGCCCTGCTCACCGAGGGCGGCCGGGAGGCCGTGTCGACCCGTGCGGTCAGCGCGGCCGCCGGCGTCCAGGCACCCACCATCTACCGCAGCTTCGGTGACAAGCAAGGCCTGCTGGACGCGGTCGCGAGCCACGGCTTCGCCACCTATCTGCGCAGCAAGGCCGCCCTGGAGCCCGGCGACGACCCGGTCGAGGACCTGCGCCGGGGCTGGGACCTGCACGTGGCGTTCGGGGTGGAGAATCCGGCGTACTACGCGCTCATCTACGGCGAGCCGCGGCCCGGCGTGCAGTCACCGGCCGCGCGCGAGGCCGCGGTGATCCTCGCCGGCCAGGTACGCCGCATCGCGGAGGCCGGCCGCCTGCGGGTGAGCGAGGAACGCGCCGCGTACCTGATCCACTCGGCCGGCGCGGGCATGACTTTCCAGCTCATCAGCATGCTCCCGGAGGACCGCGACCCGGCTCTGTCCACGCTGGCCCGGGAATCGGTCATCGCCACCGTGACGACGGACTCCCCCGCGACCGGCCCCAACGGCCTGACCGGCCACGCCGTCGCTTTGCGCGCCGCATTGCCGCAGGTCACCGAGCTGTCCGGCGCCGAGCGGGCCCTGCTCGACGAGTGGCTGGGCCGCATCACCGGCTAACGCAGGCGCACCCACGCGCCGCTGTCCACCGACTGGGCCATCGCATCCAGCGCCAGCGCACTGTGCACGGCGTCGTCGAGGGTCGCGCCGTACGGCTTGTCCTCGGCGATCGACCGCAGGAAGCGGTAGGCCTCGATGACCTTCAGGTCGTCGTAGCCCATCGCGATGCCGGCGCCCGGCTGGAACGCCGCATACTCCCCCGCCTCCGGTCCGACGTAGACGGTCCGGACCGGCAGGTCCTGGTAGCCGTCGCCGGTGCTGACGCTCAGCTCGCCCATCCGGCGGAAGTCCCAGGCCACCGAGCCGCGCGTGCCGTGCACCTCGAAGCCGTAGTTGTTCTGCTGCCCCACCGCGATCCGGCTGGCCTCCAGCACCACGCGGGCCCCCGAGGCGAGCCGCAGCTGACTGGAGACGTAGTCCTCGTTCTCCACCGGGCCCAGCTCGCCACCACTGGCCCGGGTGTGCCCCGCGGTGGCACCGGTCGGCCGGGCCCGCTCGGTCACGAACGTCGCGGTGTCGGCGACCAGCGCGTCGATGTCACCGAGCAGGTGCCGCACCAGGTCGACACCGTGCGCGGCCAGGTCGCCGAGCACCCCGCTGCCACCCCGGGCCCGCTCGAAACGCCAGCTCAGCGCCCCCTCGGGGTGGGCGGCGTAGTCGCTGAACAGCCGGAACCGCGCGTGCGTCACCGTGCCCAGCTCACCGGCGGCGATCAGGTCACGGGCGGCCGCCACGGCCGGGGCGTTGCGGTAGTTGAAGCCGACGGCCCCCTGGACGCCGGCCTCGCGCACCGCATCGGCGACGGCCTGCGCGTCCGCGGCGTCGAGGCCGACCGGCTTCTCGATCCAGATGTGCTTGCCGGCCCGGGCCAGCGCCACTCCCAGCTCGCGGTGCAGGAAGTTCGGCGCGGTGATGCTCACGGCCCGGACCCGCGGGTCGGTGGCCAGCTCCCGCCAGTCGAGGGTGACTCCGGCGAAGCCGTACTGTTCAGCCGCCCCGGCGGCCCGGCCGGGCACCTCGTCGGCGACCGCGACCAGCTCCGGGCGGACCCCGAGCTGCGGGAAGTGGTGCGGGACCCGCAGGTAGGACTGGGTGTGCACCCGGCCCATCCAGCCGAAACCGGCGACGGCGACCCCGAGGGCTTCTCGACTCATCCGGCCAGTCTGCCTCCTAGCGCAGAACCTGACCGACTTCCAGCCGGCCCGGCTGGACGACGTCGGCGTAGGTGCCGAAGCAGGCGGCGCGGCCGAGGCCGGGGACCTCGATGCGGTATTGCCGGGCCAGCGCGCTCAGCACGGACTTGTCGGCCGGCAGCTCACCCTGCCCCAGACCGGGAATCACGCAACGCGGGGTGGGCAGGTCGACCCGCAGCACCACGTCGCCCAGCCGCAGCTCGGTGCCGGGCTCCGGGTCCTGCGGCAGGTCGAGGATCACGTTCGGGCGGAACCGGGCCGCGGACATCGGAGCGCCACCGCTGCGCTCACCCAGCCGGCCCAGTTCACCCGTGGTCACGATGTGCAGCGCGCCGAAGTCGGCGAACCGGCCGAGCCGTTCCACGCCGCCGACCGGGCTGACGGTCTCCTCCCCGGGCAGACTGCCCGCCATCCACTCCGGGACCATGCCGGCGTCGTCGGGCAGCACCCGGTGCAGGCGCGGATCGGCCGGCGCGGTCCGGCTGAGCCGTACCGGCCGGCCCAGATGGGCGGTCAGGGCCGCGTCGGCCTCAGCGCTGCCCGCTCTTACGGCGGAGCCGCCGACCCGCAAGGTCAGTTCATCCTCGTGCAGGGACGTGCCGACGTCGAGGAGCCGGCCCCAGCGCCTCGGGTGCTTGGCGCTGCCGACCATGCCGTCCTCGCCATCGACGCAGGCCCAGATCCGGTCGCCGGACAGGCCGGTGCGGTCGACGTCGGCCGCGTCGAGGGCCTCCCCCAGCGCACTCTTCAGGGGATAGCGCCGGAGCGCGACGATTTTCGGCATCCCACGATCCTATTTGTCCCGCACGCCGGCTCGCCGCTTCCCTTTCTCCACGGGCCGGCTCGCCGTCTCCCCTGTCTCCACGGACCGGCTCGCCGTCCCCCTTTCGCCTCGGGCCGGCTCGCCGTCTCCCCTTCTCCTGGGACTGGCCCGGTAACGATGTCTGCCCGGCCCGGCACCTCCACATTGTCCTCGGGCTGGCCTGGCACCTCCGCCTTATCCACAGGCCGACCCGGCGCCTCGCTTCATCCACAGGCCGACCCGGCGCCTCCGCTTTCTCCTTAGGCTGGCCCGGTGACGACGTCGACCTGTCCCGCGACTTCCGCTCTTCGGCCGAGCAACCGGACGGCGACGATGATGATCGGCACGAGGACCAGGTGGCAGAGGGCGAGAGTCACCTTGCTGGTGGCGTCGAGGTTCGTGGGCAGCGTCATGGCGACGATCGTGGCGACAGCCAGCAGCGGGCCGACGATCAACGCGGTGCGGACCACCCACGCGCCGAAGCGGGACAGCAACGCGACCGCCACGAGCCCGGCCAGCAGTGGCAGGGCGCTGAAGGCCGCCACGGTGACGCCGTCGACGACCGCCGGGCCGGTAGGCGCGGTGAAGCGGAAAGTGCCGCCGACTACCCGGCCGATGCCGTACAGGATCAGATTGATCAGCACTGCCGCCCCGACGGCGGCCGCGATGACCTGCACCCGGCTACGCATCCGCCGGCTCCGTGCCGCGGAGCAGGAACGCCTCGATGCGGTCGAAGGCTCCCACCCACACCTCGCTGACGAAGAAGTCGCGGACCTCGGGCACCGGGAAGCCGCTCTGCACGACGGTCATCAGGGTGCCGTCGCCCGCCGCCTCGAAGGTGACCTCGATCCGGGTGGTCATCGTCATGCCGTCCGGGCCGGTGCCGGTGGACTCGGTGACCAGGCGGTGCGGCCGGTCGATCTCCACGAAGGTCTGCGTCTCCCGGAACAGGGAGTCGCGGTCCGGGCCCCACACGGCGGTCTGCTGACCGCCGACCCGCAGGTCCACCTCGATCTCGACGATGCCGGGCTGCTCGTCGAGGATGCTGAACCAGACCTTCTGCTGCTCCGCATCGGTGTAGGCGTCGAAGACCTCGGCCGGTGGGGCCGGGAGCCGCCGGGTCATGCGCAGGTCGAGGGTCACGATGCGTTTCCTTCCGTGCCGTTGCGAAGGGTGAAGTAGGCGTCGAGGCCGTCGAGCTTGCGGGCCCAGAGCCGCTGGTAGAAGGCGATCCACGCCATGGCGTCGTCCAGCGGAGCCGGGCCCAGGCGGCACTGCCGCGACCGCCCGACCTTCTCCGTGACGACGAGGCCCGCGTCTTCAAGCACCTGGACGTGCTTCTTCATGCCGGTCAGGCTCATCCCGACCGGCTCGGCCAGCTCGCCGATGGTCGCGGGGCCTTCACCGAGCCGGACCAGGATCCGGCGGCGCTGCTGATCGGCGAGCGACGCGAACACCCGGTCGAGAACCTCTTGCTGAACCATGTGGTTCACCATATGACACTGAACCAGTTAGTTCAACAAGGCTGAGGGATTGGCTGCCGTCGGCGCGGGTACCCGGCGACCATGCGATTCGGAAACGTGGAAGTGCGACCGCTCGGTGGCGGGATGGGCTGCCTGTTCATGGTCCTGGGGTCGATTCTGCTGTCGGTGCTGTGCACCCTCGGCGCGAATCTGTTCGTACGCTGAGGGCGGGCGACCCCCGTGGCCGCCCGCCCTCTGCTCAGTCCGTCCTCACCAGGCGGTGGGGGCCGGCGGCGCTACGACCGGCGGACGGTCGTCACAGGTGATCGTGTTCGGCAGCTCCCAGGGCGCCAGCCACGGGCCGGTCGTGCCGCCGCCGTCGTTGCCGCCGAGGTCCGTCACGGTGAACTCCGAGCCAGTCGGCTTGAAACCGAACGAGCCGCAGTTGTTGATACCGACGGCACCGACGTTGCGGGCGTCGACGTTGGCGAAGGAAGCTGAGCCGGCCACCCGGGCACTGAGCACCGAGGTGCCGGTGCCGTCGACCCGGATGTCCTGGAAGGCGACCCCGTTGATCGAGTAGAGGTCCTTCACGCCCCAGTCGCTGACCAGCATGATCGCGTTGTAGGTGCTGTCCAGGTAGTGGTCGCCGGTCACCCGGATGCGGGCGTCGATGCTCCTGTCGAGGGCGTAGAACCAGATCGCGCCGAGGCCGATCTTCCAGTTGAGTTCGAACGTGCCCGCGCGTACCACGGTGTTGTTCTTGATCGTCAGCTCGCCGGCGAACGGCTCGGCGCCGAACCGGGAGCCCACGTGGATGCCGCTGCCCTCGCGGATCGGGTCGGCGACCAGGTTGTTCGACACGGTGTTGTCGGTGCCGCCGTAGATGGCGATGCCGTTGGCCAGCGTCGGCGTCTGCACGGTGTTGTGGTCGAAGGTGTTGCCCGCGTCGGCCGTCTTCTCCGACCACATGGCCAGGCCGTCGTCGCCGGTGTTGCGGATGAAGTTGTTGCGCACCACCGAATTCGTGACACCGGTGTGGAAGTTGAGCGCGTCGGCGATCTGGTCGACGATCACGTTGTCGGCGACCCGCAGGTTGCGCATCGGGCCGTCGAACCACATGCCGACCTTGGTGTGCCGGATGAACAGGCCCTCGATGCTGGAGTCGCTGAGCGCCCCGCCGACGCCGTTCACCTGGTCGGTGTCGATGCGTTCGCGGACGTCACCCTCGATCGTGAAACCCCTGAGGTGCACGTTGCGGCTGCCACCGTCGGCGGCGTCCTTGCCGTAGAAGCCGACGCCGGTGTGCACTGAGCCGTCCGGGGCGGGCTCGGCCAGTGTGACCTGCTTGCCCTTGATGATCGTGTGCCAGCTACCGGCACCCTCGATCGTCACGTCGTCGACGATGATGTGCCGGTTCACCTGGAACGTGCCCGGCGGTACGTACACCTTGAGCCGGGCCCGCTTGGCGAAGGCGATCGCCTTGTCGAACGCGGCCGCGGAGTCCCGCCGGCCGGTCGGGTCGGCCCCGAAGAGCAGCACGTTCGCCGCGACCAGGTCGACGTGCGGACGGGCGACCAGCTGCGAGTCGAGCAGGTCGATGACCGTCCACGCGGCGCCGGCCGAGGCGGTGAGCCGGATCCGGTCACCCGCCCGGTAGGTGCGGCCGAGCAGCATCCGCTGCTCGTCGAAGAAGTGCATCGGCCGGAACGGCTTGTCGACCTGCGGCGTGGGCGAGGTGGCCGACGGTACGCAGCCGCACTCGGTGATCCACCAGTCGGGGTGCAACAGGTCCGCGGTCGGGTCGTTACTGAACGGGTACTGGTTGTAGAGGTACGCGTACTGCGAGGTCAGCGTCATCGTGCCGGCCCGCTTGCCGTTGACCGCGACCTGCAGGGGTGCCGTGATCCCGCCGCCGGTGGGAGCGTCGGGAATGCTGTAGCGCACCGTGATCGCGTTGGCCGCGGCGGGCAGGACGAACTCGACGTGCTGCCCCGGGGTGAGCTTGACCGCCGTACGCCCGGAGGCCTCACCGGCCACGGTGTAGGCAGCCCGGTCGGGGCCGATCCGGGAGCCGGTGAAGGTGGCGTTCTCCGCCTCCTGCTCGGCGAAGTCCACTGTCGCGCCGCGGCCGGCGACGAGGGCGGGATCGAGGCCGGCGCGGGTCACGACGGCGGCGGCCGGGGCGGCGCCTGCCGGGACGCCCGCGCCGAACACCAGTCCCAGCCCGACCACTGAGGCGGTAGCCAGGACGGGCCACCTCACGTTCACAGACATCGAGGAGCTCATTTCTCTCGGGGAGCTCGTTCATCTCGGGAGCGACCTGACCTTAGGTCGGCTGTGACGAACTCCACAAGAGCCTGTCGACTAATTTCGTACTTCTGCTCGCTTCTTTCAGGCCGGCTCGGTCGGCAGCACCACGAACTTGCCGACGGCGAGGCCCGCCTCCATGTCCGCGTGCGCCTGGACGATCTGGTCGAAGCGGTAGGTGCGGTCGAGCGGCACGACGGCCTCACCCGCGGCGACTGCGTCGAGGAAGTCCTGAAGAACGGCCGGCGGCAGATCGTCGGCGTCGCCGCCGTAGCCGGTCAGCCGGACGCCCCGGGGGATGTACCCGATGGGATAGAAGTCGGGCACGATCCACTCGTTGGACAGCATCCCGGCCATGCAGACGACCCCGAACCGGCCGGCGGACCGCAACGTGTCGGGCAGCGTCGGCGTGCCGACCAACTCGAGGGCGTTGTCCACCCCGTCCGGCAGGATCGCGCGCACCTGGGCGGCCACGTCTCCGTCGTCGATGAGCACGTGGTCGACCCCGATGGCCCGCAACGCGCCCGCCTTGGCGGGGTTGCGAGTGGTGGAGAGCACGGTCAGACCGCGGCGCTTGGCGAGGATCGCGGCCGCCATACCCACGGACGAGGTGCCACCCCGGACGAGCAGCGACTGGCCGGGCTGGGCGTCGAGGCCTTCGGTCAGCGCGCCGTACGCGGTCTGCAGCATCTCCGGCACCGCGCCGAGCGTGGCCCAGTCCAGGTCGCTGCGGAACGCGATCACCTGGGTCGCCGGGACGCAGGTGAACTGGGCGTAGCCGCCGTCGAAGGTGCGGCCCATCCCGCCCATCATCGCGACGACCTGCTGCCCGACGGCGAACTCCCCACCGGGCGCGGCGGCGACCACGCCGGTGGCCTCGATGCCCGGCACCCGCGGGAAGGTGACGCCCTCGGCCAGGCCGAGCCGGGTGTGCAGCTCGGAACGGTTCAGCCCGAACGCCTTGACCTGGATCAGCACCTGGCCGGGCTGCGGCACCGGGATGGGCAGCTCACGGATGTGCAGGGCTTCGGGTGGGCCTGGTGCGTCGAGCACGATCGCTTCCATAGAATTAGATTCCATGGAAGCAATGTAGCCCGGGTGGGCGGGGAAGGCGTGGTGGCCTTGCGCACACATGTCAGCCGCCAGGCCGACCCGGAGATGGGCATCGGGCCCAGCTCACCGCATGTCGGCCGCCTGTCCGACCCGGTTGGCATCGGGCCCGGCTCACCACATTCCGGCCGTCAGGTCGACCCGCTCGGCTCACCCTCATTCCGGCCGCCAGGTCGACCCGGAGATGGGCATCGGGCCCGGGTCACCGCATGTCGGCCGCCAGGTTGACTCGGAGGTGGGCGTCGACCCAGGCCGCGACGGCCGCGTCGCCGGGGTCCGGGCCGAGCCGGCCGGCCAGGGCTTCGACGGTCTCCGCGACCCGGCGCAGCCCGGCCTTGCGCAACCGTCCCGCTGCTGCGCGCAGTCGCCCGGGCATGGTGGCGGGCGCATGCTGGAGACCGACATGTGCCAGCTCGGCGAGCAGCGCTGCGGCCTCGTCCAAGGCCAGCCCGATCGGGTCCGTGGCCAGAGGCGGAACGTCGTCGGGATCGGCCCCGCGCGCAGCCTCGGCGAGGTCGGGAACCACCACGGAGCCGTCGAGAGCGAAGCCGATCGGGTCGATCACCACGCCACCGCCGGCGCGGCGGACACTGCCGGCGACGTACCGCAGCTCCCCACGCAGGGCGGCGGCCATGCTGTCGAGCCGGCCCGGAGCGCAGGCCGCGTGGGTGGCGGACACCACGGCGGTGGCTCCGGCGGCGTCGGCGATGACGGCGTCGAGGCGCTGGGCACCGGGTGCGTAGCTGACCGCGTGGACCTCGGCGACCGGGATGACGCGTACCAGCTCCGCCTCGACCCGGGCCCGGACCGGGCGGGGCGGCAGCGCATCGAGCTCGCCGGAAAGGGCGGCCAGGTCGTCCGCGATCAGCGCCCGCGGCAGATCCTGCCAGGAACCCCGCGACGTCATCGCCTCCGTGCGGCTCAACCGCCGGGTGCCGAGCCGGACAGCCCGGCTCGCACTGCGGGCGGCGGACTCGGTGACGACGGCGCCACCGGCCAGCGCACCGATGCTGACCCCGGCCACCCGCCGGCCGGCGAGCTCGGGCCCGCTGCCACCGGTCTCGTAGGTGCGACGCAACACGAGCACGGTGGCGCTGTCGGCGTGGGCGAGGAAGATCTCAACCGTTCGCTCGTCACCGGCTGCGGACACCCGCGCCCCGAGCCCGTCGAGCCGGGCGCGGCGCAGCGGGGTCTCGGAAGCCTCGTCGGTCCCGAGCACCCGAGACCGCAGCGCCCGGTGTCCGCCGGTGCCGGTCACCGCACGCCGGCGGGCATGCAGTTCGCCGACGTGCTCGGCCAGGGCCTCCGGCCGGTAGCGGGCGCTGCGGTCGCGGTAGGCCTCCAGCTGAGCGACGAGATCATCGACGGCCAGAAGCGGCCATCGCATCCGGGCGGCTTCCAGGGCGCGGCGGACCGCGGTGACCTCCGCCGTGATTCCGGCGCCGACGTGGACGGCGCCCTCGCGGAGGACCACGCTGGTGAGAGCCACGGCCGCGTCCAGGGCCGGACCGCCGGTGGCGGCCGCGGTGCCGCCTACCTGCACCTGCAGGTCGGCTCCGGCTTCGGAGGACGCGTCCGCTTCGCGGAACGCCCAGACGGCCAGGGCCAGGACGTCATCGCGCGCTCCGGCGACCGCGTCGGTCCGGGCGAAACCCAGATCGCCGGGTACGAGGAAACGCACGGTTGCGGTGGGCAGTTCGACACTGGGCACCGGGTCCCCGGGGCGCGCTCTGTGCACACGGGCGACATATCCCGTGCGCAGGATCCGGCGCGCGGCGGCCATCATGCGCGCGCCGATCCGGGCCACGAGCTGGTCGTCGGTGAAGTCGCCCGGCGACCATCCGATGTGGGCAGTCGTGGTCATCGCGGAGTCCCTGGATGGGATGGGCAATTCCGCGGTGTGGCCGGGATCGGGGCTGGAGGATGGCCCGACTGAGGGGTCCCGATGCTCGCCGGTCGGCACGGCCGCTAGGTCCGGGTGCCCGACGGCCAGCGCCGCTGTCGGACCCGCCTCATCAGTTGGCGACACCGCCGAGTGATTGAGTTGGCCGGCAGGCGACACCGCCGGGTGGCCGACGGCCGGCGGCACTGTCGGACCCGCCTCATCGGTAGGCGAGACCGCCGAGAGATTCGCTTGGCCGGCAGGCGACACCGCCGGGTGGCCGACGGCCGGCGCCGCTGTCGGACCCGCCTCATCGGTAGGCGAGACCGCCGAGAGATCCGGTTGGCCGACAGGCAGCACCGCCGGGACAGCCGGTTGGCCGGCGGGCGACACAGCCGGGTCGCCGGCGAGCGGCACCGCCGGGACAGCCGGATGGCCGGTGGCCGGGACCGCCCCGGCATCCAACTGCCCGACGGCCAGCGGGGGTGGGGCCTCCGGAGGGGCGGCGGCCGGCTGACCGGTTTCGTCGATGTGGTCGAGGTAGGCGAGGACCAGGCCGACGATGTGCCGGCACACGCCCGGCGCGCCGCAGCTGCATCGTCCCTGTTCGAGGCCGCCGGTCGGTAATGCCGTGGTCACGCCGTCGTCGTAGGTGGCGTGGACTGTCGCTTCGCCGTCCTCGGTGATGGCCGGGGCGGAGCGCTCGATCTCGCGCGCTGCCCGTTTCACCAGGCCTCGGTTTGTCAGCTCCGCCAGCGTCGCGGGCGTCAGCGCCCGCAGGTCCGCCCTCATGTCGCCCTCCGACCTCCGCCTGCGCTTTCCGAGCCTGTGCCGGCGCTCATCGGCCCACCTGTTCGGCGACGAAGGTCGCCAGCTGGCCCGGAGTCATCGCGCCCACGGAGGCTCCCACGTCGGCCAGTTGCTGGGCTGTCTCGCGGTCGTAGCTGGGGTTCGCGTCCTGGTCCAGGGCGGCCAGGCCGAGGACCTTGGTGCCCTGCTCGACGAGCTCCCGGACCGTACGGATCAGCAGCGCCGGCGAACCGCCCTCGTAGAAATCGGTGATCAGGACGACGATGGCCCGGCGGGGCTGGTCGATCAGGCCCGCTCCGTAGCGGACCGCCCGGCCGATGTCGGTGCCGCCGCCGAGCTGGACCTTCATCAGCAGCTCCACCGGGTCGTCGACCTCGCTGGTCAGGTCGACCACATCGGTGTCGAACGCGACCAGGTGCGTCCGTACGCCCGGCAGTCCCCACAGGCAGGCCGCCGTCACCGCGGAGTGGATGACCGAGTCGACCATCGAGCCGGACTGGTCGACGAGCAGGATCACCTGCCACTGCTCGACGTGCTTGCGGGTACGGGAGAAGAAGTGCGGCGTCTCGATGTACAGCCGGCGCTCGTCCGGGCGGTAGTGGCCGAGGTTGGCGCGGATCGTTCGCCTCATGTCGAAGTCGCGGGCCTGCTTCCACCGGCTCGGCCGCCGGGCCCGGGTGCCGGTGAACGCCGCCCGCACCTCGGTGGCCATCCTCGCCATCAGATCTCGGACGACGGCTTCGACGATGCGGCGGGCCAGCCGCAGCACCTCGGGGTTCATCAGGTGCTTGGTCTGCAGGACCGCTTTGAGCAGCGCCTGGTTCGGGTCGATCCGTTCCAGCACAGCCGGATCCGTGACGATGTCGGTGATCTCGTAGCGTTCGATCGCGTCGCGCTGCAGGCGTTCGACCGTCTCGCGGGGGAAGAGCCGGTTGATGTCGTTGAGCCAGTCCACAGTGGTCAGCGCAGGGGGTCCGTCGCCGCCGGCCCGGCCCTGGCTGCGCCGGACGTCGCGTTTCTCGAGTTCGCCGTCGCGGCCGTAGAGCCAATCCAGCGCCGCGTCGCGGGCGAGACCGTCCGCTCCGAGCGGTCCCAGCTTGGCCGCCGGGGCACCGAGGACCAGCCGCCAGCGTTCGAGATCCGGATCAGTCATGGTCTCCACCCGTCAGTCCCTCGCGGCGCAGTACGTCGTCGACCCGGTCGTCCAGCACCATCCCGGCGGCGACCAGCTCCGGATCGGTGACGCCGCGCAACAGGCTGCGCCCGGTGCCGGCGAGGCCACGGCGTTCCAGCAGCCGCCCGGCGATGATCTCCCGCTCGCGCGGCGGGAAGAACTCGAACGCCTGCCGCAGTCCCGGCACCGCGACGAGGAACTCGTCCGCGGCCATCGCAGACAGCAGCTCGTCGAGCAGGCCGATCACCGCGGGGGTGTGCAGCACTTCCTCCCGCGCGAGCGCGAACAGACCGGCCAGCCAGTCCCCCGCCGACTCGGGATGGAAAGCGCCGCGCACCGCGCGCTCAGGGTCAAGCTTCCCGACCTGGGACTCCGGCCGCGCCGACGTGAGCGGAACGCCCGAAGGCGCCGGGCCGAGCGGGCCATCGGCTGGCGTCGACGTAGGCGGAACACCCGCGGGCACAGGCGTCAGCGGATCACCCGCGGGCGGAACGCCCAGAGGCGCCGGCCCAACCGGAACACCCGCGGACTCCTCGCGCGCGCCATCAGCCGAGGCTGGTTGCAGGGCCCAGCGCAGCCCGAAAGCGGCACCGCGCAGATCAGGCGGCGCCTCCGCATCGGCCGCGACGCGCGCCGCCACCTCCAGCGCTCCCGTCAGATCCAGGTCCAGCTTCGGGCGGGCGTACCGCAGGGCGTCGCGGCAGGCGGCCAGCGCCCCGATCCGCCCCAGGTCAGCGGCCGCGGACCGGCCGTGCACGCCCTCGGCCAGCCACAGGATGCGACGCACCGACGCGACGATGACCACCGCGAGCGTCGCACTGTGCGCCGTCCCCAGGATGCGGTCGTGCCGCCACATGGTGAGGACGACCGCGAGCATCCGGCCGAGTGAGCCCAGGTCGGCCGCCGCCGCGACCGTGCTCTCGATGGCGGCCAGCGCCTGCTCGGACACATCCGCTGTGCCGGACAGAGCCGCGTCGAACAGGACGGCCGCGAGCAGGTCCACGTCGCGGCCGGCCTGAGCGGCGCGCTCGGCCAGGACCGCCGCGCACGCGTCGGCCAGGGTCGCACCGTACGCGCCGGCCTCGATGAACGCGGTGAGCCGTTCCGGGCCCGGCCGCAGCGTCCAGTGTTCGTTGAGGATCGGGTCGAGGCCCGTCGACGGTCCCGAGTCCCGGCGGAATCCTGGCACGGCCAGCACGCGGACCCGGTGCAGGACCTGGCTGCGGTCCCGGTCCGCGGCGACGGTCAGGTCCAGGTCGAGGTCGTCACTTCCGTCCAGGCCGAGGCGTTCGAGCTCCGCGTTGACGTGGTGCACCAGCGGCGGCGCGGGCGTGCCGGGGTGCAGGCGGCCGACGCGGGTGCCGCTGAGCGCGGCGACCATCTCGACCACGACCGGATGGCTGCCGGTCCGGAGGGTGCCCCGGGCCGCCCACGGCAGGGGTACGTCCAGCGCCTCGTTCACCAGCGCGGACGCCAGCCCGTCCAGCACATCGGTCCGGGCCGGATGCCGATGCCCCCGTACGGTGGCCAGCCCCTCCGCGGTGACCCGGGCCGCGATGAGGTCCGCGGTGGACACCGGCTGTTTGCGTTCGCGGAGCCGTCCCGCCACCGACTCGGTGAGGTGTCGTGCCGCTGCCTCCGGCCCCGATTCCCACAGCTCCTGGTAGTAGCCGGGAGACGGCATCCCGCTCTGGTAGCCGTCGAAGGCGTCCAGGCGGCGGAACGAGTACGGCACCAGGAAACTCCCGCCGACCGCGTCCGGCGGCAGCACAGGCACCTCGGGCCACCCCGCAGCCGACGGGTCACTCGCGAGCGCGGACACCAATGCGGGCCGGTGGAACCCGCCGGTCACCACCACGACCGGCCGATCCCCCGCCTCGGCAGCCGCGGCTCGTACCCACTGCGCCATGTACGCCTCGCGTGCGGTGTCCGACTCGCCGGCCGCCGACTCACCGCGTACGAGATCGAAGTAGACCGCGAGCCGCTCCGCCAGATCGTCGTCGGCGGCGATCTCGAAGAGGTGGTCCCACAGCACGTCCACGTTGTCGACGCCGAAGCTGCCGCACAGCCGCTGCATCACGTCGGCGTAGCGCAGCTCGGCGTCCGCATAGCGGTTGCTGCGCCCGGCGAAGGCGGGATGCCAGGCGGGCAGGTCGATGAACTTCAGCTCGGCCCCGACCGCCCGGCCGTGGGTGAGCGCCACCCATTCCGGCGAGTAAGCGCAGAACGGCGCCCACGACCCGTGTCGCCGCTCGCCGTCGCGGTAGCTGCTGAACACGGCGACCGGCAGCTCGTGACCGAGCAGCAGCTCCCCGATCCGCTCGTTGAGGTCCGCCGGCCCCTCGATCAGCACGTACGCGGGCCGCAGCTCCTCGATCGTGGTGGCGACGAGCCGGGCGCACGCCGGGCTGTGGTGGCGGACCCCGATGAACGTGACCGTCACGGCTCAGCCCGGCAGCAGGTGACGGGCGTTGTGCAGGGCCTGCCACTGCTCGCCGCTGCGCCAGGTGACCTGCTGGGCCAGGTAGCGCCGCAACTTCGCCAGATCCTCCGGGTTGTCCTTGGCCGCGGTGCCGGCGAGGCAGGACACCAGGTCCTCGGCAGTGCCGGGCTCACCGCGCAGGAACCAGCCCCGCAATCCGACCGCGTGGGCCACGGAGACCGCCTCGGCGGTGCTCATGACCGCCGACAGCCGGTCCATCGAGTCGCCGCGGGCGGTCTCCCCGGTGCGCAGCTCCCGGAAGGTGGTGACCAGCACCTCGAGGACGTCGCGCCGGGGCTCGGCGGTGACTCCGGAACGCCGCAGCAGGGCCGACGCCTCGGCCTCGACCAGGGCCAGCTCGGTGCCGAAGTCGGCGATCGGGAAGACCGTCTCGAAGTTGAAGCGCCGCTTCAGCGCGGAGCTCATGTCGTTGACGCCGCGGTCGCGGGTGTTCGCCGTGGCGATGATGCTGAAGCCGTCGCGGGCGAAGACCATCGACTCCGGGCCGGTCAGCTCCGGGATCGCCAGCACCCGGTCGGACAGCGGGGAGAGCAGGCAGTCCTGGACCTCCAGCGGACAGCGGGTGATCTCCTCGAACCGGACGGTGCGCCCCTCGGCCATGCCGCGCAACAGCGGCGCGGGCACCAGCGAACGCGGCGACGGCCCGTCGGCGACGAGCAGGGCGTAGTTCCACGAGTAGCGGATCTGGTCCTCGGTGGTGGCGGCGCCGCCCTGGATGGTCAGGGTGGAGTCGCCGCTGACCGCGGCCGCGAGCAGCTCGGACAGCAGGGACTTCGCCGTGCCGGGCTCGCCGACCAGCATCAGTCCGCGGCTGGTGGCCAGCGTGATCAGGGCCCGTTCGATCAGCGAGGGGTCGCCGACGAACTTGCGGCTGATGCCCAGCTTGCTGTCCCCGACGACGAACCGCCGGGCGGCCTGCACGCTGAGCACCCACCCGGGCGGGCGCTCGGCGGTGTCGGCCGCCCGCAACCGGGTCAGCTCATCGGAGTAACGCACCTCGGCCGGCGGTCGCTGCACCTGACCGGCGGGCTCGGAAACCTCCACAACAGACTCCGGACCGAGCCCGGCGGTGGGATGAGTGGGGGTCATGCGGTCAGCTCCGTCAGGTCGCGGATGATTTCGGAGGCGATGACCGGGTCCAGCCGGCCCAGCGGGACCTGGCCCGGCGTGGTGTTCCAGCGCCCGCCCGTGCCGTCGGACACGAAGATCGCCTGCAGGGTCTGCTCCGGGAAGATGTCCAGCGCGCCGATCGCGACGCCCGGGTCCAGGTCGATGACGACCTCCTGGCCCGGTCCCACGGCCAGCTCGATGCGGCCCTGCACACCCGCGTCCTGCGGGGTCTCGCGCCGCCAGCCCTTGCGTTCGAGGCCGATCACCCGTCCGGTCGGCACGGTGTGTCCCTCGAAACGGGTCAGCCGGCCGCTCGCCGCCTCCTCCGCGGTCAGGCTGAACGTCTCGCGGCTGAGCTGCGCGAACGGCTGCAGGATCTCGTAGTCGGCGAAGACCTCGACCCAGTCGGCCAGGTGGTCGCCCAGATGCAGCGGGTGGGCGACCCCGACCGACGCGTCGTCGGCCAGCGACACCTCGTCGTCGTGCACGTCCGAGAAGCTCCTGTCCTCGGCCACCCGGATCGCCCCGGTCGGTTTGCCGCTCTCGTCGTAGACCGCCCAGACCAGGCGCCGGACGATGTGCCAGAGCAGGGGGTGCGCGACGAACAGCCGGCGGAACTCGGCGCCGGTCCAGCGGCGGCCGGTGACCATCGCTCGTTCGAGGCGGCGGATCTGGTCGGCGGCGACCGTGCGGACGTCCTTCTTCAGCGCGGTGAACCGCTGGTGGGCCAGGGGTGCGAGCTCGGCGTCGTCGCGAGCGCCAGGCTTGGGCAGGGCCTTGAGGTGCTTGCCGGTGGTGTCGGCCACGTACGGGCGGAGCTGCTCGTCGAAGCCGACGGTGAACTGGCGGGGGCCGTAGTCGAGCACCATGCTGCCGGCGTCGTCGAGCCCGAAGCGGGGCACCAGCCGGTCGGCGAGCTGGTCGGCGCTGAGCCCCAGCCCGGCGGCGACCTCCGCCATCTTCTGGCCCGCGGCCGCCTTGAGCCCCTTGAACTTCGCCCGCTGCGCGATGCCGTGCAGGTGCATGAGGGCGACGTCGGTGCCGATCCGGGCCAGCACCTGCACGCCGGTGACCGCCCGCGCGTGGCCGCCCTCGCCGGGCCAGGCCAGGATCACCGGGGTCAGCCGGCGGACGGTTTCGTCGTCGCCGACCACGCCCAGGGTGTCGAGGACCCAGCCCTCCTTGCTGTTGGCGCCGGAGGTCTGCCAGCGCTGGAAGAGCCCCCAGGCGAACTCGGCGAGGTCGGCCGGCTCGCACGCCTGCCGGACGACGTCGACCCCGGCGTACGGCGTGCCGGCCCGGCCCAGCGCGAGCACCATCACCAGGTTGGTGACCGCCTCGGCGGGCAGGGCGCCGGCGCCGTCCCGCAACCGCACCGGGGGCAGCAGTCCGGGAACGGCCCAGGCGGGCACGGCCGGGAGTTTGGCCGGCAGCACGGACAGCGGATCGGTCTCCAGCAGCGTCCGGATGGCCGCGGCCGCCGCCTCGCCGTAGCTGTGGGCGGCCGAGCGCACCACCTCGGTGTATCCGTTGGCGTGCAAGGCGAGCAGCGCCTCCTCGGCCTGGCGGCGTGGGACACCGGGCTTGTCGAGCGCCGCCGGCACCAGCGCCCGGGCGGCTGCCTCGGGGTGCCGGCGCAGCCAGGTGAGGGCGGTCTCGCGGACACTCTTGAGCCGTGCGTACGCGTCGGCCATCAGGACCGCAATCTCCGGAGCGGCGAAGGGCAGCAGCAGACCGGCGGCCTCCGCGGGGCTGCGCCGGGCCAGATCCAGGGCCGCCGGCAGGGCGTCGAGCTCGAACCGGGCGACGACGATCCGCATCCACAGGGCGGCCTGCCAGGTCTCGCGCACCCGCCACGTCGCCAGCAGCGGGCGGGCGAACTCCTCAGGCGCGGCGACGAAGAACTCGGCCGGCTCGGACCAGCGGCTGGTGCCGGCCGCGATCCGCTGGGCCTTGCCCTGCCAGTCGCCGCTGCCGTCGGCATACATCTCGTAGCGGGTCTGCCGCCAGCTCTCCCGCTCGTCCTGGAGCCAGCTGATCGAGGGTGCGTCGGCGCCGGCCAGGCCGGTGATCACCACCGGCTTGGCGGCTCGTCGCGGCTGCCGCCACGGCGGGTCGAGCAGCAGCGGCGGGACGGCTGACAGTGCTGCCGGCACGACCGCCGCCGCCTGCTCGCGGATCGCCTCCACGCGTTGCCGGGCCGGGGCGCTGAGCAGCGGCAGGACCGGCTCGACGACGCCGGGGTGGGCGAGGACGTGGGCGCGCAGCAGCTGGGCCACGGTGGGCTTGGTGGCGCTCTCGGCGAGCATCCGCAGGGCCCGCGCGGGACTGCGGTCGGCCGCCTCGAGCAGGGCCGGCGCCACGTACTTGGCGTCGATCCGGTCGATCAGCCCGCGCATCACCTCGTCGCTCGGCAGCACGGCGAGCACGGTCACGAGGCGCCGCTGCGCTTCCGCGAAGTCGATGGTGTCGAACCAGTGGAACAGGGCCGGTCCCGCACCGACGCCGACACCGTCGATGACTGTGGCCAGCATGGGCAGGGACGAACCGACGGAATAGGGGCTGACGATCGCCGCGAGGGCGGTCGCCTGCTTCTCCGAGCTGACCGCGCTGAGCAGGGCCGCGGCCCGACAGCTGTCCGCGTCGGTGATCGCGGTGTCGACGTCCTCGGCGACCCACTCCAGCCGAGCCGGCACCAGCACCGACGTCGCCACCCGGGCATAGGCCCCGGCCGCGCGGTACGGCGTCACGGCCTCGATCACCGCGGCACACTCCTCGTCGGAGGCCGCCGCGAGCGCCGCGCGGACGCGCAGCACGGTCATCAACGCCGGATCGCTGTGCCAGCCGCGACGCTCCTCGCCGGGGCGCAGCACGCGGACGCCGAACTGCTGGCCGGTGTGGACGCGCGGGCCGGGCGGGAGACCGTCGTCAAGCTTGAGGGTCATCAGCTCGACCGCGGCCACGGCGGCGAAGCGCAGCCCCCGCTCGGCGATCCAGAGGTCGGCGAAGGCGACGAACTTCTCGTGGACGTCCCAGTTGCTCAGGGTTGCGGCGGCGGCCACGGCAGCTGCTCCGAGCGCGGTGGCCTGCGGATCGCCCTCGAGCCAGTCCATGCCGGCCCGGGCGACGGCCGGATCGGAGGCCGGTGCCCGGAACGCCTGCTGGACTCCGCCGGGGCGGCGGGTCATGAGCTCGTCGGTCACCGCACGCGCACCCGGGTCGGGCACGAAGGTCGTGGGGCCCGCGCTGCCCCGGCGGGCGTAGCGGTGCCGGTGCCAAGCGGCGGGGAAGACGAAGGCGTCCTCGTCGGCAGGGGCGGGCGGCGTGGGATCCGGTGTGCGGGAGGGGGACGCCGGTGCGGTTGTCGCGGCCGTCTCGCCGTACCCCTTGCGGAGCTTCTCCGCGATCAGCTTGCCCTCGTGGGTCGCGGCCTCGGCCGCCGTGGCGAAGGTCTTGACCTTGGTCTGGCCCGCCGTGCCGACGCGCCTCCAGCGGACCGTCACCTCGGTGCCGGCCTGGTCGATCTCCCAGAACTTCGCCGACGTGCCGTCGGCGAACTCGAAACTGCGCATGTGCGAAACCCTCCATCGGCACCGGTGCGAGGCACGGTAGCGATCCGGTACGACAAAATCATCGGATGGGCAGACCGGTGGTGGGAGTTGGATTGATCTTGGTGGATCCGCGGGGGCGGGTGCTGCTCGGCCACCGCATCAAGGCCGGCGAGGAGCCGACCTGGTGCCTGCCCGGCGGTCACGTCGAGGGCGGCGAGACCATTGAGCAGGCAGCGGCCCGGGAGGCGGCCGAGGAGGCCGGCATCGGGGGTACGCAGCCACAAGTCATCGCCATCGGCGTGCAGACCACCGGCAGCGGGATGACCGCGGCGGCCGTGGCACCGTGGCCCGGCACCCCGCCGCAGGCCCTCGAACCGGACGTCATGACCGACTGGGGCTGGTACGCCCCCGACGAGCTGCCCGAGCCGCTCTACCCGCCGTCGGCCATGATCCTCGCCGTCTGGCGCGGCCTGCCCCCGCCCGACGGCTGGCGCGTCTACCCGGTGCGTTAGCCGCGTTCGGCCGCGACCAGCTCCCGGGTGGCCGGGGCCACCTCGGCCGCGAAGCGTTCGATCGTCGCCGGGTCGTCGGCGGCCAGAATGAACGCGCTGACGCCGTGTTCCAGGGTCAGCCCGGCCAGGTCCCCGGCCCACTGCTCGGCCGGGCCCTGCAGGAAGGCCCGTCCGTTCGGGGCGAACTCGCCGCTGATGTTGAGCAGCCGCCGGACCGCCCGCGGATCGCGGCCGGCCGCCTGCGCGCCCTCGTCAATGTGCTGGTTGATCGCTGTCAGGTCGTCCGCGCCGTTCGGCAGGTAGCCCAACGACGGCAGGACGCCGTCCGCGGCCCGGCCGATCAGCCGCAGCATGCGCGGCTTGTACGCCCCTACCCAGATCTTGATGTCGTGCGCCGGGGCGGGTCCCCGCTTGGCCCCACTGACCCGGTAGAAGTCGCCTTCCACCCTGACCGGCCCGGCCTTGTCCGCGGACCAGATCTCCCGGATGATCTCGATGCCCTCGGCCAGCGCCGCCACCGACTCCCCCGGGCTCAGCCGGCGGCTGCCCATCGCCTCGATCGCGTCCCAGAAGCCGCCGGCGCCGATGCCGAGTTCGATCCGGCCGCCGCTGAGCAGGTCGAGGCTCGCCGCCGCCCGGGCCAGCACGGCCGGCGGGCGCAGCGGCAGGTTGAGCACGTTGCCGCTGAGGTGGATCCGCTCGGTACGGGCCGCCGCGTACGACAGCAGCGTCCAGGTGTCGTGGAAGCGCGGCAGGTACGGGTGGTCCTGGAAAGTGGCCAGGTCCAGCCCGGCCCGGTCCGAGACGACGGCGAGTTCCGCCGCCTGGTGCACGGGTTGCGCGGTGGGCGTGATGAACGTGCCGAAGAGCAGGTTGTGCCCGTAGTCGGTCATCGGGTCTCCAGGGTCGTCCGGATCGGGAAGTTGTCGCGGAACAGGTGCTGCGGGTCGTAGCGGCGCTTGAGCTCCCGCAACCGTTCCAGGGTGCGCGGCGGGAAGGCGTCGGCGAGGCGTTCCGGGCGCTGGTCGCTCTCGAAGCTCAGGTAGAGGCCGTCGAAGTGGGCGGCGAGGGCGTCCCAGAGCGGGTCGAGCCGGCGCCGGCTGGAGCCCATGACCACCACCGAGAAGTTGGCCGAGCGGTAGCCGTAGGCGGTGGCGTCAGCCGGGACGTCGGCCACCGCACCGCCGACCGTGCGGATCTGGAACCAGTGGATCGCGCCGCTGGCGATCAGCGCGGCCGCGGCCGCCGCGAACTCGGGCGTGAGGTGCTCGATCAGCCCGGACCGCGAGACCGGTTCGCCCTCGGCCTGGTGGTAGCCGTCCCCGGCCCGAGCGAGGACCTCCGCGTACGGCGCCAGCACCACGTTCTGCTGGTACAGCGGCCCCACGCCGGCCACCGGGGTGAGCTGGTCGATGATCGTCTGCGGGTCGTCGTTGTCGACCATGGCCATCAGCTGGGCGACGCCCGGCTGTCCCGGGCGCGGCCGGCCCATGATCAGCTGCCCGCTGAGGTCGCGCGGTGCGGCCTCGATCGCCGCACCCCAGCGCACCAGCAGGTCCGCCGGATCGTCCGCGCCCACCACGAACTGCGCCCAGCCGACCTCGCCGACCTCGTCCACCTCGAAGTCGAACGACGTCACCACGCCGAAGTTGGCCCCGGCCCCGCGGACGGCCCAGAACAGCGCCGGGTTCTCGTCCTCGGCGGCGCGGACCACCGAGCCGTCGGCCAGCGCCATCTCCACGGCACGCAGGTGGTCGATGGTCAGCCCGTGCTTGCGGGCCAGCCAGCCGACCCCACCGGCGGTGGCCAGGCCACCGACCCCGACCCCGCCGTAGTCGCCGGAGCTCAGGGCCCAGCCGTACGGCCGCAGCCCGTCGGCCACCTCGGACCAGCGGGCACCCGGCCCCACGCGGATCAGCCGGCGCTGCTCGTCGAGCACCTCGACGGTGTTCATCGCGGCCACGCTCAGCACCAGGCCACCGTCGTTGGTGGACCGTCCGCTGATCCCGTGCCCGGCGCTGCGTACCGAGAAGGGCAGGCCGGGATGGGCGCGGACGAAGGCCAGGGCGTCGACCACCTCGGCGGTGCTGCGGGCCCGCAGGACGAGACCGGGAGCCCCGCCGCGCATGTACGTCGAGCGCACCCGGGCGTAGTCCAGGTCGCCGGGCTCGACGGCCCGCTCGGCCAGGCTCGGGGGCACGTTGTCGTAGTCGATGCCGGGACGGCGCTTGGCGCGTACCGCCGCGGGCCGGAAGACGGCCGTGGGCGCGGCCGGCAGCTCGCGGGCCACGGCCTCGCGCAGCGCCGGCATCACCTCGCGGGCGAAGCGGTCCAGCGTGGCGGTGTCGTCGGCCCGGACGACGAACGTGCTGACGCCGTCCTCCAGCGCCAGCGCGAGCAGCTCCGGAACGGTGTGGTCGGCGGTGATGTGCAGCAGGCGGCGGATCTCGGCGGGCTCGCGCCCGGCTTCGAGGGCGGCCTCGTCGATGATCTTGTTGGCGGCGGCGTACTCGCCGGGCCGGAACGCGGTCAGGGTGGCCGGCCAGCCGTCCGCCTTGCGCCCGGCGAGCCGCAGCATCGCCGGCTGGTCCCCGTCGAGCCAGATCGGGATGCGGTGGGCGGGCAGCGGACCACGCTGGGCCTGCGGGATGCGGTAGTGCGCGCCCAGGTGCCGCAGCGGGCGCGGCTCGCCCGCGTCCAGGACGCCACGGACGATGTCGATCGCCTCGTCCAGCGCGGCGGCGGCCTGGTCCGCCTCGGTCCGGCGGCCACCCATCGCTTCGATCGCGTCCTGCTGGCCGCCCCCGCCGAGTGCCAGCTCCAGCCGGCCGCCGGAGAGCAGGTCCAGGCTCGCCGCGGCGCGGGCCAGCACCGCGGGGTCACGCAGCGGGACGGTGAGGGCGGCCGGTGCCAGCCGCACCCGCCCGGTACGCCCGGCGACCCAGCCCAGCACGGTCCACGCGTCGAGCAGCCGCGGCTCGTCCGGGCGGTCCTCGACGGTGACCAGGTCGTAGCCGAGCTCCTCGGCGTGACGGGCCAGGTCGGCCGCCTCCACGGGGGTCCCGGCCGACGACGGGACGAGGGCGCCGAACGTCAGCGGGTGTCCGTAGTTCATCGCCTACTCCTCAGCACCGTGCGTCAATACGGTGGTTGACACATCAACCTAGTTGATACATCAACCGGCGGTCGTCCGGCAAATGGAAGTACGATTCCGGCGTGAGTGCGACCGCCGACGTCTCCGCCGCCTGGCAGGCGTATCAGCGCATGCGCCTGCAGCTCAACGGCCGGATCAGCCGTGAGCTCTACCGCTCCACCGGGCTGTCCGAGGCCGATTTCGACATCCTGTTCTTCCTGGAGGAGTCGCCCGGCGGCAGCGTGCGGTCGATCGCCCTGCGCTGCGGCCTGGAGTGGGAGAAGTCACGGCTGTCCCACCAGCTGCGCCGGATGCAGGGCCGCGGGCTGATCACCAAGACCGCCGACGCGGTGGTGGAGCTCACCGACAAGGGCCGTGAGCAGATCGCCGCCGCCCGCGCCTGTCACGGCGCCGCGGTGCGCCGCTACTTCGGCGACGTGCTGACCGATGACCAGCTCGCCGCCCTCACCGCGATCTCCGACCAGGTCGTGGCCCGGCTGACGGACGACTCCGCCCGGGACCACGCGCACGCGCGGCCCCGGGCGGGGGCCTGACCTACGGCTGACTGCGCGGGCTGTCCGGCGCCAGCGTGTCGATGAACTCGTGCGGGCTGTGCACCTCGACGGTCCGGCGGGCGGCGTCGGCCTCGGCCGCCAGCGCCTTGGCCGCACCGGCCGGGTCGGCCCCGGCCCGCTTCGCCCCGGCGACGACCTGGTTGTAGGCGCCCTCGGCGAACGCGTACGCGGCCCGGTAGTCGTGCCGCGCGAACGCCTTGGTCGACAGGCCCAGCAGCACGTCGGCCGCGCGCAGCTGCACCTTCGCCCGCGACGCCCGCGGTGCCGCCAGCACATCGGCGGCCAGCCGGTTCGCGGCCTCGTGGTACGCCGCCGTCAGGAACCGGTCGCTGTTGTCCCGGTCGAACTGGCTGAAGTCCCAGTTGAGGTCGATGTAGCTCATCATCGAGTTGCTCTCGTCGCCGGCGTTGGCGAACAGGAAGCGGCCCTCCGGCCCGTAGTCCACCCCGGTCTCGCTGTCGTAGCCGTCGTGCGGATGGCTCATGCCCAGGTGGTGGCCGACCTCGTGGATCTGGGTGGTGGTCAGGCCGTACCCGGCTTCGACGACCTCCGGAGAGATGAACGTGAAGACCCCGGTCTGGGTGCCGTCGACGTAGTTGTCGTCGGCGAAGCCCAGCGCCGGCACGCCCACGCCCGCACCGACGGCGTAGTTGAACACCGGGATCTCGTAGTCCACCCGGCCGGTGTCGTCCCTGGTGCGCTCCAGGTTGGCCCAGTTGTAGAGGTACAGGTTGGCGAACGCCGGGTAGCCCGAGTCGGGGTAGCAGCTGGTGTCGGTGAGCACCCCGAGGTAGCACTCCTCGGCCTTGGCGTCGTACGGCAGGTCCTGGTTGTCGAAGTCCATCCGGTTGCGCCAGCGCAGCTCGGAGAGCTCGTCGACCAGCAGCCCCGGGGTGATGTAGCGCTGCGACGCGTCGACGCCGGGCCAGCCCTCGTAGGTGTTGCTGTCGATGTTGAGCGACTTGGGCGGCTCCGGAGTGGGCAGCTCGACCGGGTAGAGCGGCGACGACGTCATCAGGAGGTTCAGCGCGACGTAGCGGGTGATCAGCGAGAGGTCACCGGCCAGGGCCCCGGGCGCCCGGAAGCCTCCCGCGGTGTACTCCCAGGTCGGCGGCATCCGGTAGTCGACCTCGCCGTCACCGTCGAGGTCCGGGTGGTCGACGTCGTAGTTGCTGGTCCAGGACTCGGGGCCGGCCGACAGGTCGTGGAACCAGACCCGCCGGGTGCTGCCCAGACCGGTCTCCTCGTCGTCGGCGGTGGTCCCGCCCCAGGCGATGACCTTGCGGCTGTCCCGTTCCTTGCCGAAGTCGTAGCCGGTGTCGGGGTCCGGTTCGCCGGTCTTGGTGTAGACGTGGAACTTGAAATCGGAGCGGCCGTACCAGTTGATGAAGAAGATCGTGTTGCGCCGGGTGTCGACACCGGCGGGCGGGTGGTACGCGAGCCACTTCTCCACGCTGGGCGCGTCGATGGCGTGGTTGGCCGTGATGTCCCTGACGTTCTTCGCCTGCTCGTTGTAGGCCGTCTGGTATTCGGTCAGCGGCGCGGGCTTGGCCAGCTTGCCCAGCTGCCTGAAGAACTTGTCCTCGTACGACCGGCTGCCGTAGCTGACCTTGTAGTCGTAGGTGTAGGTGATGCCCAGCTTCTCGGTCTGGCCGTAGACCAGCCGGTAGCGGACGAGAGGTTCGTACTTCTTCGGTAGGCCGGACAGGTAGGCGGCCCGGCCGACCTGGTCCGGCTCGTAGCCGAGGAAGACCACGTTGACGGGCACCTTCTCGGTCAGCCGGGGCTGGCCACCGGGGTGCAGGTAGGCGTACGAGGATTTCGGTGCGGCGCCCGCTGGTCCCGCGGATGCACCCACCATCGCCGTAATCAGCGCAACGACGAGCGCGGCTCTCCGTCTCATGTGGTCACGCTGCCACCCCGCGGACACCGGGTAAAGATTTACGCAGGTAAAGGCATGGATACGTTGGTGCCACGGTTACCGGGTTTCTCCGGGCGCAGGTTCTAAGCTCTTCGGGTGGCGAAGTATTTCGACGTACATCCGGACAATCCGCAGGCCCGGTCCATCGCCCAGGTGGTCCGCATCCTGCAGGACGACGGGCTGATCGCGTATCCGACCGACTCCTGTTACGCCCTGGGCTGCCGGATCGGCAACGCCAAGGGCCTCGACCGGATCCGCGAGATCCGCCATCTGGGCAGCGACCACCACTTCACCCTGATCTGCCGCGACTTCGCCCAGCTCGGGCAGTTCGTGCACATCAACAACGCGGTCTTCCGCGCGGTCAAGGCGGCCACCCCCGGCAGCTACACCTTCATCCTGCCGGCCACCCGGGAGGTCCCGCGGCGGCTGATGCACCCCAAGAAGAAGACCGTCGGGGTACGCATCCCGGAGAACACGGTGACCAGCGCGATCCTCGCCGAGCTGGGCGAGCCGCTGCTCTCCAGCACCCTGCTGCTGCCGGGCGAGGAGGAGCCGCTCACCCAGGGCTGGGAGATCAAGGAACGGCTCGACCACGTGGTGGACGCGGTGATCGACTCGGGCGAGTGCGGCACCGTCCCGACCACCGTCATCGACCTGTCGGGCGGCGAGCCGGAGATCCTGCGGGTCGGCGCGGGCGACCCGACGCGCTTCGAATAACGGTGGCGGCCGCTCCTAGGCTGATGGGTACCACGTTCCGAGAAGAGGAAACGACGATGTATCTACCCGTGCCGGCCCAGGTCGATCTGGGTGCGCTGGACCACGACGTGCTGCATTTCTGGCAGGCCGAGAGCGTGTTCCACCGCAGCCTCGAGCAGTCCGCGGGCCGCCCGGAGTGGATCTTCTACGAGGGCCCGCCCACCGCGAACGGCATGCCCGGCACGCACCACATCGAGAGCCGGGTCTTCAAGGACGTCTTCCCGCGGTACAAGACGATGAAGGGCTTCCACGTCGCCCGCAAGGCCGGCTGGGACTGCCACGGCCTGCCGGTCGAGCTCGCGGTGGAGAAGGAGCTCGGCTTCACCGGCAAGCAGGACATCGAGGCGTACGGCATCGCCGAGTTCAACGCCCGCTGCCGCGCCTCGGTGACCCGGCACACGGACGCGTTCGCCGAGCTCACCCGGCGGATGGGCTACTGGGTCGACATGGACGACGCGTACCGGACCATGGATCCCGGCTACATCGAGTCGGTCTGGTGGTCGCTGCAGCGGATCTTCGACAAGGGCCTGCTGGTCGAGGACTTCCGGGTGGCGCCGTGGTGCCCGCGGGACCAGACCGCCCTGTCCGACCACGAGCTGGCCCAGGGCTACGAGCAGGACATCGATCCTTCGGTCTACGTGCGCTTCCCGCTGACCTCGGGACCGTTCGCCGAGCAGGCCGCGCTGCTGGTCTGGACCACGACGCCCTGGACGCTGGTCTCCAACACCGCCGTCGCGGTCAACCCCGAGGTCACCTACGTGGTGGCGACCGACGGCAACGAGCAGCTCGTCGTCGCCTCGAACCTGCTGGCGGAGGTGCTCGGCGAGGGCTGGACGGTGGTGGCCACCTTCGCGGGCAAAGAGCTCGAACGCTGGACCTATACGCCGCCGTTCGACCTGGTCGAGGTGCCGGACGCGCACATCGTGATCCTGGCGTCGTACGTGACCACCGACAGCGGCACCGGCCTGGTGCACCAGTCGCCCGCCTTCGGCGCGGACGACCTGGCCAGCTGCCGGGCCTACGGCCTGCCGATGGTCAATCCGGTACGCCCCGACGGCACGTTCGCGCCGGAGGTGCCGCTGGTCGGTGGCGTGTTCTTCAAGTCCGCCGACGCCGCGCTGGTGACCGACCTGCAGAGCCGCGGCCTGCTGTTCCGCGAGACCCCGTACGAGCACAGCTACCCGCACTGCTGGCGCTGCCACACCCCATTGATCTACTACGCGCAGCCGTCCTGGTACGTACGCACCACCGCCGTCCGCGAGCAGCTGCTGCGCGAGAACGAGCGCACCAACTGGCAGCCCGCGACGATCAAGCACGGCCGCTACGGCGACTGGCTGACCAACAACGTCGACTGGGCGCTCTCCCGGCAGCGCTACTGGGGCACCCCGCTGCCCATCTGGCGCTGCCCGGAAGGACACCTGACCTGCATCGGCTCCCTGCACGAGCTGAGCGAGCGCACCGGCGAGGACCTGTCCGCGCTGGAACCGCACCGGCCGTTCATCGACGCGGTGACCTTCGCCTGTGAGTGCGGCGCCACCGCCACCCGGGTGCCCGACGTCATCGACGCCTGGTACGACTCCGGGGCGATGCCGTTCGCCCAGTTCGGCTACCCGTACCGCAACAAGGAGCTGTTCGAGCGCAGCTATCCGGCGCAGTTCATCTCCGAGGCGATCGACCAGACCCGCGGCTGGTTCTACACGCTGATGGCGATCGGCACGCTGGTGTTCGACCGGTCCGCGTACGAGAACGTGGTCTGCCTGGGGCACATCGTGGCCGAGGACGGCCGCAAGATGTCCAAGCACCTGGGCAACATCCTCGAGCCGTTGCCGCTGCTGGAACGGCACGGTGCGGACGCCGTGCGATGGTTCATGGCCGCGGTCGGCTCGCCGTGGTCCTCGCGCCGGGTCGGGCACACCACCTTGCAGGAGGTGGTGCGCAAGACCCTGCTGACGTACTGGAACACGGCCGCTTTCCAGGCGCTGTACGGGCGTACCGCCGGTTGGACGCCGTCGGGGTCGGACCCGGCGCCGGCCGACCGCCCGGTCCTGGACCGCTGGGTCCTGTCCGAGCTGCACACGCTGACCCGGGACGTGGACGCGGCGCTGGCCGCCTTCGACACCCACGAGGCCGGCAAGCTGCTCGCCGCGTTCATCGACGACCTGTCCAACTGGTACGTGCGCCGCAGCCGCCGCCGCTTCTGGCGCGGGGACCCGGCCGCGCTGGCCACGCTGCACGAGGCGCTGGCGACCGTGACGCTGCTGATGGCGCCGATCACGCCGTTCATCACCGAGCGGATCTGGCAGGACATGGTCGTGCCGGTCACGCCGACCGCCGCGCCCTCGGTGCACCTGGCCGCGTACCCGGTCGCCGACGAGTCCTTGATCGACCCGGCGCTGATCGAGCAGATGGCGCTGGCCCGCCGGCTGGTCGAGCTGGGCCGCGCGGCGCGGGCCGACTCGGGCATGAAGACCCGGCAGCCGCTGTCGCGGGCGCTGGCGTCGGCGCACGGGTTCGCCGGCCTCTCCCCCGAGCTGCTCGCCGAGATCGCGGCCGAGCTGAACGTCGGCGTGGTGCTGGCGGTCGGCGCGGCGGGCGACTCGCTGGTGGACACCACGGCGAAGGCAAACTTCCGGCCGCTGGGCAAGCGCTTCAGCAAGGGGGTGCAGCAGGTGGCGGCCGCTGTGGCCGCCGCCGACGCGACAGCGTTGAAGGAGTCCCTGCGCTCGACCGGCACCGCCACAGTCGTCGCCGGCGACGAGACCGTCACGCTCAGCCCCGACGAGGTGATCATCACCGAGACGCCGCGCGAGGGCTGGGCCGTCGCCGCGGAGGGCGGCGCAACCCTCGCCCTGGATCTGCACCTGACGCCGGAGCTGCGCCGGGCCGGCCTGGCCCGCGACGCGATCCGGCTGATCCAGGAGGCCCGCAAGACCAGCGGCCTGGAGGTCTCCGACCGGATCGCGCTGCGCTATGCGGCCACCGACGACGACACAGCAGCCGCCCTGGAGGAGCACGCCCAGTTGGTCGCCGACGAGGTGCTGGCCACGGACTACGCCCCCGGTGAGCCGGCCTGGGCCGAGGCCACCCCGGTCCACGAGGAGGCGATGGGTCTCACCTTCTGGCTGCGGAAGGCCTGATGCCGGTGGCCAGGCTGCTGCGCGCGCTCGCCGCCCTCGCGTTGGTCGGCGCCTGCGCGTCGGCGCCCACCAACGCCTGGACAGAGCTGTCGCTGCCCGGCCCGGGCACCCGGCTGCTGCGGGACGCGGTCGCCTGCGGCGAGCACTGGTACGTCGTCGGCGGCCGCGCCGGCGCCGACGGCGAGACCAGCCCGGCCGTCTGGGACAGCACGGACGGCCGGAGCTGGCGCAGCCTCACGCTGACCCCGCTGCCCGGCAGCTACTACGGCCCGCGCAGCGTCCTGTACGCCGTGGGCTGCGCGAACGGCCGGATCGCGGCGGTTGGCTCGCGCAGCGGTGGCGCGCACGGCAACCCGCGGACCAGCACCTGGTATCAGCGCCCGGACGGCTCACTCGCCGAGGCGGCGGCGCCCTTCGAGACGTACGGCGGTGACACGGCGGTCGACGTCGGCCGGATCTCGGGCGGCACGGCCGGATTCCTGATCGCCGGCAACCGGACCAGCGGCGCGGCGGCCTGGCTCTCCCCGGACGGCACGCGCTTCCGCCTCTTCGAGAACGCTCCCGGCCTGGCCCGGGCCTTCGCCCGGGACGGCGCTGTCCTGGATGGACGGTTTCTGCTCGTGGGCAGCTTCGGCGACGCACCCGCCGCGTGGAGCTCGGTCGACGGCAGCTCGTGGCAGCGCGCGGAGGTCCCCGACGAGGACGGCTACGACGAGCTGCAACGCGTGGTCCGGCTGGATGACCAGCTGATCGCGGTCGGTCCGCGCGGTGACACCTTCGGCGCGTGGCAGGGCCCGGACTGGACTGCGGTCGGCCGCTTCGGCAAGCCCGACGCCACCGGCGTACGGTCGCTGACCGTCTCGGCCGGACGGTTGTACGCGGCCGCCGGCAAACTCTGGCAGTCCGTCGACGGCGGCCGGTCCTGGGTGACGGTCACGACCCCGCGCGGCGCGAGCCCGCTGTCCGCCGTGGCCGCCCGCGACGGCGACGTCCTGCTGGTCGCCGGAGATCGGGTCTGGCTGGCTCACGGGGTGTGACGTTGCCCGCTCGTCCGGTCAGCGGGCCGGCTCCAGCCGGAAACGGTTGACGATCACCTGCAGGTCGTCGGACATCTCGGCGAGCTGACCGGCGGCCCGGTTGGCCTCGGTGACCCCGACCGTGGTGAGCTGCACCGAGGCGGCGACGTCGTTGATCGTGTCGGCCACCCGGCCGCCGGCGTCAGCCGCCTCGGTGACGTTGCGGCTCATCTCGTTGGTGGTCACGGTCTGCTCCTCGACCGCGGAGGCGATGGTGGTCTGGAACTCGTTGATCCGGCCGATGATCTCGCTGATCTCCTCGATCGCGGCGACCGCGCCGACCGTGTCGGTCTGGATGGCGGCCACCCGCTGACCGATGTCCTCGGTCGCCCGGGCGGTCTCCTGGGCCAGGTCCTTGACCTCGCTGGCCACCACGGCGAAGCCCTTGCCCATCTCCCCGGCCCGGGCCGCCTCGATCGTCGCGTTCAGGGCGAGCAGGTTGGTCTGCTCGGCGATCGAGGTGATCACCTTGATCACGTTGCCGATCTCGGTGGACGACTCGCCCAGCTTGGCCATCACACCGGTCGTGGTGGCGGTGACATCAACCGCCCGCGAGGCCACACCCACCGCCTGGGTGGCGCTCTGGCTGATCTCGCGGATGGAAGCGCCCATCTCCTCCGCGCCCGCGGCGACGGTCTGGATGTTCGACGACATGGCCGCGGCGGACTCGGCGACCGCGCTCGCCTGCCGAGCCCCGGTTTCGGCACTGGTGGCGCTGTTCTTGCTGGTGGCGGCGAGCTCACCGGCGGCGGTGCTGAGCGTGCGGGAGTGCGTGGCGAGATCGTTGACGGTCTGCCGCAGGGTCACGGTGGCCCGGCGCAGCGACGTGGCCATGTGCCCGACCTCGTCCTGCTGGTCCACGTCGAGCTGCTGGGACAGATCACCCTCGGCGACCGCCTCCAGCACCGACGAGACCCGCCGCAACGGTGTCACGATCATCCGGGCCACCCAGAGCGCGAGGAGGACGGCGAGCGCCAGCGCGATCACGATGGTCCAGATCAGGCTGGTCCGCGTGGAGCCCACGGTCGCATCGAACTGCTTTCCGGCGATCAGCGCGGCGTCGGCCCGGCTGAGCTCCGTCGCGAACTGCTCCTCGTACGCCTTGCGCAGGTCGCGGTTGGCCCCCAGGGCGACCGTGATCGCGGCCTGCCGGTCCGTGCCGTAGGTCGTGAACTCCGCGGTCAGGGCGGTGAACCAGGCGTCCGTGGCCGCCTTGATCTGGTCGACCGTGGCCTGCTGTTCGGGCGCGGCCAGCCCCCGGGCAGTGTCGAGATGCCCGTCCACGGTCTCCTTACGGCCGAGGGCATCCTCCTGGAAACTCTTCTCGCCGGCGATGAGATAGCCGCGCTCGTCGTTGGCGGCGGCCTTGGCCGCCAGGGCGGCGGAGTTCAAGCTGGTGATGTACGGGACGCCGACCTTGAGCTCGTCGTTCCGGGTGGTCTTCAGGTCGGCGATCCCGGCCAGGCTCATGTACCCGGTGACAACCATCCCGGCGATGGCCACACCTGCCACGGTGAGAACCTTGGTCGACACCCGCCGGTTCCGGGCCCATCCGGTCAGACCTGCCACGTTGTCACCCCTGTATCCGAGTTGCTCCCGTGACCCCTATCGACCCGAGTTGCCCGTCGCTGATCACCAGGGTGCAAAAAAGTTGCCGAGTCTTCCCGCCCGGCAGGCCGGCCGTGCTCTGCTCAGGCGCGCGGCGGCGTCCTGCTCGCCGCAACCGCCACCATTCTGGGCATCGCGTGCGCCGTGGCGCGCACAGCCGGCTCGCGGGCTCCGGCCTCGCGCACCTGGGCGCGGGTCAGCAGGGTCACGCCGGCCGCCGCGACCACCGCACTCACCACAGCGACCGCCGCCCCGAGCAGCCCACCGGTGATCTGCTCCCCCAGCAGCACCAGACCGATGGTCGCCGCCGCCACCGGATTGGCGAGCGTGCTCACCGCCAGCGGCGCGCCCAGCCCGTCACGATAGGACCGCTGCGTGAACAACGTCCCAGCCGTCGACAGCACAGCGATCGCCAGCGCCGCGACGGCGACCGTGGGGTTGAGCAGCGCGCCGAACCCGTCGTCCGTGACGTGCACCGCGACGGTCTGGGTGAGGGCCGACGAGACGCCGAACGACACCCCGGCCGCGGCCGCCGCCCACAGGCCCGAAGCTCCGGGCACCGCGCCCCACCCGCCCAGCGCGGTCAGCAGCGCCGCCGTGACCAGCAGCAGGCCGACGAGCTGAGCCGTGGTCAGCGCCGCGATGCTGCTGGTCGTGCCGGCCAGCAGCAGGATGCCGATCAACCCGGCCACCGTCAGCCCGATGCCCCGGCCCTCGGTCCGGGTGACCGCCCGCCGGGCCAGCATCGCCGCGAGCGGCACCGCCAGCACCAGAGTCAGCACCCCGAACGGCTGGACCAGCGACAACGGACCGTAGCGCAGCGCCACCACGTGCAGGGCCGCGCCGACCCCGTTGAGGGCGATGGCCGCCCACCACAGCGGCATCCCGAGCAGCACGCCGAGCGGCTGCTGCGCCAGCCGCGCCTGCAGCACGGCCGCAGCCGCATAACCCGCCGCCGACGCGACGCAGAGCAGGACCGCGAGAACGAGCGCGCTCACGGCTGGTCACCCGGGCGGACCAGACCACTCTGGTACGCGATGACGACCAGTTGCGCCCGGTCCCGGACACCGAGCTTGCCCATGGCCCGGTTGATGTGCGTCTTCACGGTCAGCGGCGACAGGTACAGCCGCTCGGCGATCTCGTCGTTCGACAGCCCGTACGCCACCAGCGCCAGCACTTCCCGTTCGCGGTCGGTGAGTCCGCCGAGCTCCAGGGCGGCCGGCAGCGCACTCGGCACCGGCTGGCTCAGGAAGCGGCTGACCAGCCCGCGCGTGGCGGCGGGAGACAGCAACGCCTCACCGGCGGCGACGACCCGGATGGCATGCAGCAGATCGGTGGGATCGACGTGCTTGCCGAGGAAGCCGCTGGCCCCGGCCCGCAGGGCGAGCACGACGTTGTCGTCGTTCTCGAAAGTCGTCAGGACCAGCACCCGCACGCCGGCCAGGTCCTCGGCGGCGGCGATCCGGCGGGTGGCCTCGATGCCGTCCATGTCCGGCATCCGGATGTCCATGAGCACGACGTCGGCGCGGGCGGACCGGGCGAGCTCGACGGCCTCACGACCGGTGCCGGCCTCACCGACGACCTCAACCTCGGGGTCGGGCTCGACGAACATCCGGAAACCGGCCCGGATCAGCGGCTGGTCATCGACCAGCAGCACCCGGATCGTCATGACCGAACCTGCTCGCTGCCGACGGCTTCCGCGTTCAGACGCTCCGCGTAGTCGCTGGGCGGGAGGTCTGCGCTGGGCAGCTCGGCGTGGACGGTGAAGCGGCCGGCGGCGTCCGGGCCGGCGGTCAGCGCTCCCCCGGTCGAGGCGGCACGCTCGCGCATGCCGATGATGCCGTAGCCCGAGCCGGACCTCGGGGCGTCGGGCCGGATCTGATTGGTGACGTCCAGCGCCACCCCGTCGGCCGTGTAGGCCACGGTGAGCCGGGCGGTGCCGTCGCCGTACTTCTGGGCGTTGGTCAATGCTTCCTGAGCGATCCGGAAGGCCGCGAGGTCGACCAGCGCGGGCAGCTCCCGGGCTTCGCCGAGGCGGCGGTGGTCGACCCGCAGGCCGGCCGCGGCCAGGTCGTCGAGCAGGCCGGACAGCCGGGCCAGACCGCGGGTCGGTTCGGTGGCCGGCGTCTCGCCCCCGTCCAGGTCGTCGGAGCTGCGCAGCAGGCCGACCACCGAGGCGATCTCCTTCAGCACCGCGTCCGAGGAGCGGCTGATGTGGTCCAGCGCCGGAGCGACCTGCTCCGGACGCAGGTGCAGGATGTGCTTGGCCCCGGTGGCCTGCACCTTGATGACCGCGATGTGGTGGGCCACGACGTCGTGCAGCTCGCGGGCGATCCGTACGCGTTCCTCGACGACCCGGCGCCGGGCCTCCTCGTCGCGGCTCTGCTCGGCCCGCCGGGCGCGTTCCTCGACCTCGGCCACGTACGCCCGCCGGCTGCGGGTCGCGTCGCCGACCGCGGTGGCCATGCCGATCCAGGCCAGCGCGCCGAGGTTCTCCGGGGCGTACCAGCTGCCGCCGGCCCAGATCACGCCGCTCAGGCACACGACCGCCCCGAGGCTCACCGCGGTGATCCAGGCCGTGCGCCGGTCGGCCCACGCGCCGTGCGTGAAGAAGAGCAGGACGAGGGCGATCATCAGCATCGGCTGCCGGTCACCCTGCTGGATGGTGAACAGGATCGTGGCGAACGTGGTGAGGATCAGACCGGCCAGGGTGTAACGGCGGCGGAAGGTGATCGCCACGAAGCCGAGGGCCACCGCGATCAGGTCGGCGGTGCCCAGCATGCGGGGCTCCTCGCCGTGCCCGCCGCGGCGAACGGCCAGGACCACCGGGACGACCACGGCGAGGGCCAGGGCGGCGTCGCAGAGCTGCGGGTGCCGGCGTACGGCCTGCCACGCCCGCGTCTCACGCACCTCGCCCAGCTCCATGACGATCACGTTACGCGTGGACCTGCCTGCGAAGCGTCGTCCCGGTGCGGTAACCAGGTGACCTCGGATACCACGCTGGTAGTAGTCCGATCTGCCCGCCGCCGGACGACGCCGATCACCAGCGCGGTGACCCAGGCTGGCTCACATGATCGAGGTCCACGGACTCACCAAACGGTACGGCGCCAAGACCGCCGTCGACAACCTCACCTTCACCGTCGAACCGGGCATCGTCACCGGCTTCCTGGGCCCCAACGGCGCCGGGAAGTCCACCACGATGCGGATGATCCTGGGACTGGACCGGCCGACGTCGGGCACAGCCACGATCAACGGACGCCCGTACGCGGAGCACACCGCGCCGCTGAAGCAGGCCGGCGCGTTGCTGGACGCCAAGGCCGTGCATACCGGGCGGTCCGCGTACCACCATCTGCTGGCCATGGCCGCGACCACCGGGGTGCCGCGCACCCGGGTCGACGAAGTGATCGACATCGTCGGTCTGCACGAGGTGGCCCGCAAGCGGGCCGGCGCGTTCTCGCTCGGCATGGGTCAGCGGCTCGGCATCGCGTCGGCGCTGCTGGCCGATCCGGAGGTGCTGATCCTGGACGAGCCGGTGAACGGCCTCGACCCCGAAGGCATCCTCTGGATCCGGCACCTGATGCGGGGCCTGGCCGCGCAGGGCCGTACGGTTTTCGTCTCCTCGCACCTGATGAGCGAGATGGCGCTGACCGCCGAGCACCTGGTCGTGGTCGGTCGCGGCAAGCTCATCGCCGACGTCTCGGTGGCCGAGTTCATCGAGCAGGCGGCGCACGACTCGGTCCTGGTCCGCTCGCCGCGCGCGGTGGAACTGCACGACCTGCTGGCCGGACCGGGCGTCACGATGCTCAGCGTGGAGCGCGGCGCCTTCCAGGTGACCGGCCTCTCCGCCGCCAAGATCGGCGAACGCGCGGCCGCCGCCGGCATCGCCCTGCACGAACTGACGGTGCAGCGGCCGTCGTTGGAAGAGGCGTTCATGGAGCTGACCCGGGACGCCGTCGAATACCAGACCGTAGGAGCAGCAGCATGAGCACCGCGACCCTGTCCCCCGAAACGGCACCGATCGTCGCCCCGGTCGCCGCGTCCGGCCTCGAAGTCACGCAGAGCCGGGTGATCCGCTCGGAGTGGATCAAGTTCTGGTCGCTGCGCTCGACGCTGATCACCCTGGCCACCGCGGTGGCCCTGCTGATCGGCATCGGCCTGCTCGCCTCGTCGATGCTGAACTCCGGCGCCGCACCCGGGCCGGGCCCGGAACCGGGTGAGCTCGGCCCGGTCGACGCGAGCCTGGCCGGGATCACGTTCGCCCAGCTGGCGTTCGGGACCCTGGGCGTGCTGTTCATGGCGAGTGAATACAGCACCGGGATGATCCGGTCGTCTCTCACCGCCGTACCGAAGAGGTTGCCGGTCCTCTGGGCCAAGATCGCGGTTTTCGCGGTCGTGGTCTTCGTCATCGGCCTGGCCGGGTCGGCGGTCGCCTTCACCGGCGGGCAGGCCCTGATCGGCGACGGCGCGGCGTCCTGGTCCGACGCCGGCGTGGTGCGGGCAGTGGTCGGTTCCGCGGTGATCCTGGCCGGGTCGGGCGTGCTGGGACTGGCGCTGGGAGCGCTGCTGCGGTCCACGCCGGCCGCCATCAGCACGCTGTTCGGGGCGATGTTCCTGCTCAGCGGAGTGGCGCAACTGCTGTTGCCGGACTCCTGGCGGGACAACGTCGTGCAGTATCTGCCGTCGGATGCGGGCAGTGCGTTCACATCGGTCAGCCAGGGGGCGGACGCGCTGTCGCCCTGGGTGGGGCTCGGGGTGTTCGTGGCTTACGTGGCGGCTGTGGTGGCGGGCGGGGCTTGGCGGTTGAAGCGCGCCGATGCGTGACGGGCCGTCAGCCTCGCGTCGCGTGCTGGTCAAGCTCCGGGGACTCCCGTCGGCGGGCCCGGGAAGCACGGAGATTCATGGTGTTGCCGCAGGTTTTCATGTCGTGCCAGACGCGGGTGCCGTTGCGTGACAGGTCGTAGAACGCCGCGCCGCAGGCCGGATTCATGCAGGTCTTGAGCCGGCGCAGGGTGCCGGTGTGCGATGCCAGCAGCACTTCGAGGAGAACCAGCGACGCGACGGCCGCAGCCCCGTTGCCCTGGGGCTCATAGGCCAGGCGGCCGTCGCGGAAGGAAACGTCGGCCGCCAGCGGACGCGGCGCGTGGTCCTCGGCCTCGTCGGTGAGCCAGCGGCGTATCTGGCTGCGGATCCCGCGAAGTGCGGTGAGATCGTCACCGGAGATCGTGATCCCGGGCGCGGGCCGGCCGACCTGCTCGCCCCAGGTCCGCAACGACACGTCGAGCCAGGTCTGCGCGGAGGTCTCCTCGGCCAGCAGGTCGGGCACCGAGGCCACGGGCATGCTCGCCGTGTTCAGCAGGTCCTGGACGACGCACAAACCCCCAGGAGCGGCTGCCAGCAGGAGGCGCCCGGTGCTTCCCGCGGTGTCGTCACTGTTCACACCGGCCAGCCTAGCCTTTACTCATGACACCACCGTAACGCAGTAGGTAATGTCACATGACATTGCCGTAAGGCTTACGGTGGTGTCACGCTCCCCTGGTCACCCCGACCGTGGAGGAAAACCATGAGCACCTCACTGACCGGCACGACCGCCCTCGTCACCGGAGCGAGCGGGGGCATCGGCGCCGCCACCGCGCTGTCCCTCGCCACCCAGGGCGCGAACGTGGCACTGGTCGCCCGGCGCAAGGACCGCCTCGACGACCTGGTCGAGCGCATCCAGGCCAACGGCGGCAACGCCCTGGCGATCGAAGCCGACATCACCGACCGGCCGCAGGCCACCGCCGCAGTGAAGCAGACCGTCGCAGCCTTCGGCGGCCTGGACACCCTGGTCAACAACGCCGGCATCATGCTGCTCGGCCCGGCCGAGAGCGCCCCGGTCGAAGAATGGGACCGGATGATCGCCATCAACGTGCAGGGTCTGCTGTACGCCACCCACGCCGCTCTGCCACACCTGCTGGCGGCGGCCGAAGGCGCCCGTGGCACCGCCGACATCGTCAACATCAGCTCCCTGGCCGGCCGTGTCCCGATCGCCGGGTCCGCGGTCTACAGCCTGACCAAACACGGCGTCGGGGCGTTCACCGAGGCCCTGCGGCAGGAGGTCACCGGCCGCCACGTCCGCGTTTCCCTGATCGAACCGGGGCCGGTCGCCACGGAACTGTTCACCCATATCCGTCCGGAGGTCCTGGAGGCGAGCAAGGACGCTTTTGCCAACGCGACGCTGCTGCATGCTGAGGACATCGCGGACACGGTCACGTACGTCGTCAGCCGGCCCGCGCGGGTTGTCATGAGCGAGGTGCTGATCCGCCCTGACGGCAGTCAGTGGTAGATACGCCGGGCCGGGCCGGGCTGGAGTCAGCGAGTGTCCAGCTCGGCGCGGAGGTGCGATGACGGGCCGCGGGTTTACGCTCGGGCGATGGTTTTCGAGCAGCACGGACACACCCACCGCCTCGACTGGGTTGATCCGACCATCCGCGAATGGGAATGCACCGTTGTCTGGTCCGACCCGGCCGATCCGGACGCCGGGATCGTGCTCGACCGGTCCGCGTTCTACCCGGGCGGCGGCGGCCAGCCACCGGACCACGGCGTCCTCATCTGGCAGGGCGTGCAGACCCGGATCGTCGACACCCGCAAGGGCGACGAGCACTACCTGATCCCCGCCCCAGGCGACCCGGTCCCACCCGCCGGCGCGACCGTGCGCGGCGCGGTCGACGACGACCGGCGCACCACGCTGATGCGCACCCACTCCGGCTTGCACATCCTGTGCGGCACCGTGTTCCGCGACTTCGGCGCGCTGGTCACCGGCGGGAACATGCAGCCGGGCGAGGCCCGGATGGACTTCAACCTCCCCGAGGTGCCGCCGGGCTTCAAGCAGGCCCTGGAAGACGCGGTGAACGCGGAGATCGCCGCCGACCGCAAGATCGTCGCGCGGGTGCTGCCGCGGGAGGAGGCCCTGGCGATCCCGGATCTCGTCCGCACCCAGGATGCCCTGCCACCGCTGGAGAACCCGGAGATCCGGGTGGTGGACATCGTCGGCCTGGACGTCCAGGCCGACGGCGGTACGCACGTGGCGTCGACGGCCCAGGTGGGCCGCGTCCAGGTGGTGAAGGTGGAGAGCAAGGGCCGCCAGAACCGCCGTGTCCGTATCAAGCTGGTCAGCTGAGTCTCGGCTCCGCCGTTCGCGCTCCTCCCGTCTCGGCTGATGGCGGCGCCGATGACGGGCAGCGCATTGCGCGTCGTCCTCCGCCGGCGGCTGATGCACGCCAACCCGCCCGGCGACCCGGACTATCGGGTTACGGACGCAAATCTTCTCTGAACTATGAACGACGCGACAGCCGACAACGCCATTGCCAAGCCTGAATAGACAACGGCCGAATATGAACTGAGGATTGCCGCCCGCACGGGCGGCAATCGGACGGGCAAAAAGGTGGCATCGAGTTTCTACGATCCACCCGACCGCAGCACCCTCGCTGCGGTCACCGTCCGAAAGGCAGTTCGTATGCCCTCTTCTGCCAGTCGTTTGGCGATCGCCGGAATCGCCGGCGTTGTCCTCGCAGCCGGCGCCGTGGTGCCCGCAGTGGCCGCCACGCCGCAAACCGTCGCCCCCGTTTCCGCCGTCTCGTCGCTGGCCGCCAAGAAGGCCGCGACCACGAGCGCCAAGGAACGTAAGCGAGTCGACAGCGTCAAGACGCCCAAGCTGGGCTGGTACAAGTGTTATGACACGGCGGAATGCGCCACCGTGCGCCTGCCCCTCGACTACGACAAGCCCAAGGGCGCGACGACCGAGATCGCGGTTCTGCGGGTCAAGGCCCGCAACCAGAAGCGCAAGATCGGCAGCCTGTTCCTGAACCCCGGTGGTCCCGGCGGCTCGGGCACGTCCATCGCGCTCAACGCGCCGCTGTTCCTGAGCGACTCCGTGCTCGACCGCTTCGACATCGTCGGCGTCGACCCGCGCGGCATCGCCAGCAGCGAGAACGTCAAGTGCTTCAAGTCCACCAAGGACCAGACCCAGGCGTACGCCGGCCTGAACGTCTCCTTCCCGTACACCAAGGCCGAGGAGAAGGCGTACATCAAGTCCGCCAAGGCCGTGGCCAAGGCCTGCTCGACGACCGGCAAGAAGATCGCCGGAGCCATGTCGACCGCCGAGGTCGTCCGCGACATGGACGTGCTGCGCCGCGCCGTGGGTGACAAGAAGCTGACCTACCTGGGCTTCAGCTACGGCACCGCGATCGGCCAGTACTACGCCAACATGTTCCCGGACCGCTTCCGGGCGCTCGTCGTCGACGGTGTCATCGACCCGGTTTCGTGGACGGGCACCAGCAAGACGAAGAACCAGATCCAGGACGAGCGCATGCACTCGGCCGACGGTGCGTACAAGGCGCTGCGTGAGATCCTCAAGCGCTGCGACAAGGCCGGTGAGAAGTACTGCAGCTTCGCGGCCGGTGACCCGGTCAAGAACTTCGAGACGATCGCGCAGAAGCTGCGGGCCAAGCCGCTCGTCATCACCGACGAGTTCGGCACCTACACGATCACCTATGCCGACTTCGTCGGCGGCATCCTCGGCGCGCTCTACGACCCGTACGCGGGCGACTCCGTGGCCGACATCTCGTCCCAGCTGTGGACGCTGCTGGCCGCGCCCGCCGCGACCAGCGCCGACAAGGCTGTCGCGAAGAAGGCGGTCATCGAGCGGATCAAGGACGCCCGCAGCCGCAAGCCCGCTCGCGACTTCCCGTACTACAACGACTTCGAAGCCTTCAGTGGTGTGATGTGCACCGACGGTCTGCACCCGAAGGACGCGAACTCGTGGCCGGCGGCGACGGCCAAGGCCGACAAGCGCGCTCCGTACTTCGGCCGGGCCTGGGCCTGGGGCAGCGTGCAGTGTGCCCGTAACTCGTGGACCGTCCGCGACGAGGACGCCTACACCGGCCCGTTCAACCGTCGCACGGCTGCGCCGGTCCTGGTCGTGGGCAGCTACTGGGACCCCGCCACGAACTACCAGGAGGCCGTCTCCTCCGCCAAGCTCCTGCCGAACAGCCGCCTGCTGTCCAGCACGAACTGGGGTCACACCGCGTACGGCACCTCGGCGTGCGCGACGACCGCGATCGACAACTACCTGCTCAAGGCCACGCTGCCCGCCAAGGGCAAGGTGTGCCAGGGTGACGTCCAGCCGTTCACCGAGCCGCTGGAGAGCCCGGACAAGCCGGAGGAGATGTCGACGATGCGCGCGGACCAGTCGAAGCAGCTTCCCCCGGTCGCCGACCGGATCCCGGCGTCGGTTCTCAACGGCACCAGGTAGTACCGCAGCGGCGCTGCCGCCGGCTGCCGGCTCTTCGGAGCTGCCAGCCGGTCGGCAGCGCCGCACCGCGGCCACCATCCCGGCCCCTACCAGCTCGTCAGAAGCAGATGGTTGACCAGCACTGCCATCGCGGCCTGCACGATGAGCCAGCCCCGGCGGCTCCGCGGCGGCAGCAGCACAGCGCCCGCGGCGAACCAGACCGCGAAGGGCAGCCAGATCCGTTCCACCTCGGCCTTGCTGAGCCCTGAGACGTCAGCAGCCACAATGGCCACCAGGGCAGCGATCGGGAGCAGCCGCTCCGCGGTGACCGGCCGCGCCAGGACCGCACGCCGCAGGACAGGTGCCGCCGCCAGTCCGGCCGACGCCACCACCGCCGCGAGATTCGCCCAGACCCAGTAGCCGTACGAGCGCTGGCTCGCCACACCTTGGTAGTACCGCTCCACCACGAGCTGGTAGCCGTCCCACCACCAGAAACCGGATGCGGTGAAAGCGGCGATCACGACGCCACCGCCCAGCGCCGCGAGCACGAGCGGCCGCCACCGACGGGCGAGGAAGACGACAGCCAGCACGATCGGCGCCAGCAGCGTGAGTCCGTACGAGAGATAGAGCGCGAAGGCCAGCAGAACGCCACCGAAGAACGCGGCCACCGGGGCACGCCGGGTCAACCCCCGCGCCAGCAGCATCACTCCCACAGCGGCCACCCCGGCGAACAGACCGTCGGCGGAAGCGCCCACCCACACCGCCCCGGGAAACAGCACGGCGAACGGCACAGCGGCTCGGGCAGCTTCCGTGGCCTCCGAAGCGCTCCCACCGCCCAGCAGCCGAACCGTCTCGGGCACCGCCACAGCTGCCGCCGCACCGCCCACAATGCAGACCATGGCGGCCCATCCCCCGCCACCGAGACCGACGCGGTCCAGGCCGACGAAGACGAGAAGAGCGCCCGGCGGGTGCCCCGAGACATGGGTGGTCCAGGAATCCGGCTGGAAGTCGAGAATCCGAGCCGCGAATCCCCGCATCATCACCGGCACGTCGGTGACGCCAGGAACCTCGTGCAGATACTCCGGCTTTGTGGTGAGGCGACCCGCGAGCCCTCGCTGCCAGCCGTCCACGAGGGCCAGGCTGAGCGTCCAGACGACCGCTGTGCCGTATCCCGCCACGAGCAGGGACCGCCACGACAGACGGGTGGCCAACGCCTGCCCATGCCAGACGACAAGGCCCGCGATCAGCAACGCCAACGGCGTTCCGGGCCCGATGTGCGGCACCCAGTGGGCGTAGAACGGCGGTGAACTGGCCTGCACCGGATGACCCGCCAGATAGAGCAGCCCTCCTACCAGGGCCGCGACACCGATCAGCGCCAGGGCGACCAGAGCCGCCAGGATGTCCGCCCGTGACGAACCGGACAAGCGCGCTCGGGCCCGCGACGACCGGATCCGCTGCAGGGTTGTCACGCCCGCAGCTCCGCGGCTGCGAAGTCGGCCATCCCGGTCGGCAGGTCGATCTCGGCCGAGAAACCGAGCTCCTTGGCTGCCCGTTCCGGGGAGGCGACCACATGGCGGACGTCGCCGAGGCGGAACTCCCCGGTCACCACCGGTGCGGGACCGGCCATCACGTCGGACAGGGCCTGCGCCATGTCACCGACCGTCGCCGGGCGACCCGAAGCGATGTTGTAAGCCGAGAAGGCCGACGTCCCGGTCGCTTCGAGAGCCGCCACGTTGGCCCGGGCCACATCGGTCACGTGCACGAAGTCGCGACGCTGCCGGCCGTCCTCGAAGACCCGCGGTGGCCGGCCCGCCTCCAGCGCAGAGCGGAAGATCGCTGCCACTCCGCTGTAGGGAGTGTCGCGGGGCATCCCCGGCCCGTAGACGTTGTGGTAGCGCAAGGCGACCACTGAACCGCCGCTCTGCCGCGCCCAGGCCGCTGACAGGTGCTCCTGGGCGAGTTTGGTGGCCGCGTACACACTGCGGGGCTCGAGTCCGGCGTCCTCGCTGGTGGTGATCGAGATCAGCGGAGCGCGGCACACGGGGCACGGCGGTTCGAATCGGCCGGCCTCGAGATCCGTGGCGGTTCGGGCCGGTGGGCGCTGCGGGCCGTGGTCCGGGCACGCGTACGAGCCCTCGCCGTAGACGACCATCGAGCTGGCCAGCACGAGGCGACGCACTTCGGTGCGGGCCATCTCGGCGAGCAGCACGGCGGTGGCCAGGTCGTTGCTGCCGACGTAGTCCGGGAGGTCCGCCAGATCCACGCCCATGCCGACCATGGCAGCCTGATGAACGACGACCTCGACGCCCCGAAGCGCGGTGGCGACGGCATCGCGGTCACGGAGATCGGCGATCTGCACCGAGGCGCCGGCAACGGTCGCCGGCAGGGGCTCCCGGTGCGCCGCCGGGTGGCCGTTGTCCAGGATCGCCACGGAATGCCCGGCCGCGAGCAGCGCGGCAGTCACGTGGGTTCCGATGAAGCCGGCGCCGCCGGTCACAAGCACATGGGTCACGGCGGCCACGTTAGGCCTCGGCGGCGGGATGCGGGATGGATCGGCGGAGGCGTCAGCGGTTCGTAAGAACTGTCCTCGACGTCATTATCTTGTAAGGGTTTCCGCAGCTCCTTCCCCGCTAGCTTGCGGACATGACCGATGTGGTGCTGCCCTGCCTGAACGAGGCTCCCGCCCTGCCGTGGCTGCTCACGCGGCTGCCCCCGGGTTACCGGGCGATCGTCGCCGACAACGGCTCGACGGACGGTTCGGCGGATGTCGCACGCGCCCACGGTGCCGAGGTGGTGTCGGTCCCCGAGCCGGGTTACGGCGCCGCCGTGCACGCCGGACTCCTGGCCACGGATCCGGACGACGGTGTCGTCTGCATGCTGGACGCCGACGGCTCGTTCGATCCCGCCGACCTTCCCCGGCTGGCCGATCCCGTCCGCGCTGGTGCGGCGGAGCTGGTCGTCGGGCGACGCCGGCCGACGACCCGGAGCGCGTGGCCGGCGCATGCCCGGCTCGGCAATGCGGTGCTGTCGCAGCGTCTGCGCCGCACCACCGGGCTGCCCGTCCATGACATCGGGCCGATCCGGGCCGCGCGCAGGTCCGATCTGCTGGCGCTCGAGTTGCGTGACCGCCGCTTCGGTTACCCGCTCGAGCTGCTGATCGCGGCGGGCAAGGCCGGCTGGCGGGTCACCGAGATCGACGTCGCCTACCACCCGCGCACCGCCGGCACCCGGTCCAAGGTCACCGGGACGGTACGGGGCACCGCCCGCGCGATCCGCGACATGAGTGCGGTGCTGGCCCGATGACCCGGATCCTCGTGCTGGCGAAGACCCCCGTTCCCGGCCGGGTGAAGACGCGGCTCTGCCCACCCTGGACGCTCGAGCAGGCCGCCTCGGTGGCAGCAGCCGCGCTCGACGACACCCTCGAGACTGTGGGCGCGGGTGTGCTGGTGGTGGACGGGGACCACCCCGCACCGGCCGGCTGGGCGCGGATCGCCCAGCGTGGCGACCAGCTTCCGGCTCGGCTGGCCAACGCCTTCACTGACGCCGGAGCAGGTCCGGTGGTGCTGATCGGCATGGACACCCCGCAAGTGACGCGCGCCCTTCTCGCCCAGGCGGCGGCCCGGCTCGCCGACGCGGACGCCGTTCTGGGACAGGCCGAGGACGGCGGCTGGTGGGCGCTGGGGCTCCGCGATCCGGCCCATGCCGAAATGCTCCGCACCATTCCGACCTCGCTGGCGGACACGGGCGTACGCACCCTCCGGGCGCTGCAGGATGCAGGCCTGCGGGTGAGTTCCCTGCCGGTTCTCCGGGACGTCGACACGGTGGCGGATGCCCGTGCGGTCGCCGGCCTGTGCCCGCCCGACAGCCAGTTCAGGCGTGTCGTGAACGCTCTCGACGCGGAAGTGCCGGTATGACCACCACGACGGTCAGCAGCCTGGAAATCCTCGACGTCTACGAGGAGGCGCTGCGCCGGGCCGAAGCCGGCGAGAAGGCCGAGCTCGTCCTGCGGAGCCCGCACGGCGCCGAGCGGGTCATCGATGCCGCGGCCTGGTGCCGGGCCCGGATCCCGGGTGATTCCGGTCTGCTCCGGCGCTGTTCCGGTCCGACCCTCGACATCGGGTGTGGTCCGGGCCGGCTCATCAACGCCTTGAACCGCTGGGGTTGTCCCGCTCTCGGAGTCGACATCAGCGCGACCGCTGTTCGCATCGCTCGGGCGCGGGGAGCGACAGTGCTCCGGCGTGACGTTTTCGGGCAGTTGCCGGGGCACGGCCGCTGGCGGCATCTCCTGCTGGCCGACGGAAACATCGGCATCGGGGGCGATCCGGTGACTCTGTTGCGTCGGTGCCGTGAGCTGCTCGGCTCCGACGGGCGCCTGCACGCTGAGCTCGCGGCCGCGGGCACCCGAAGCTGGGCCGGCGCGGCGAGCATCCGCGCGGCGGGCGACCCGGCCGCGGCGACGTTCCGGTGGGCGGAGGTGGCGCCGGAGGACCTGGCTGATCTTGCTGAACTGTCGGCTCTGCGGGTGACCGAGACCTGGAAGGAGGCAGGGCGATGGTTCGCGACCCTCACCCCGGCATGACCACGTCGCCGGCCCGGCGCATCCAGCTGCCCAATCTGCTCCGACAGCCGCTCCCCCAACCTCCCGAGGCTTTGCGCCGCGGGCCGTTGGCGGAGGGTGCGTTTCCCTCGATCCTGAGGTCGACACGACTGACGAGTCAGCTCGGGATCGCCCTCGCGGTCGCCTTCGCCATCTGCTTCCTGACCGGGCTGAGCAGTCACTTCATTCAGCACCCACCGTCCTGGTTCTGGTGGCCGTCACGCCCAGCGGGCCTCTACAGATTCACCCAGGGGCTGCACGTCATCACCGGCCTGGCCTCGATCCCGCTGCTCGGAGTGAAGCTCTGGTCGGTCTACTCACGGCTCTTCGAATGGCCGCCGGCGCGGAGCATCGTGCACGCCATCGAGCGCGCAAGCATCGCGGTGCTGGTCGCGTCGGCCCTGTTCCAGCTGATCGGTGGCGTACTCAACATCGCCCGCTGGTACGGCCCCCTGCCGTTCTACTTCACGACCGGCCACTACTGGGTGGCGTGGCTGACCGTCGGCGCGCTCCTGGTGCACATCGGCGTCAAGCTTCCGGTGGTCCGCGAGGCGTTCGTCCGGCCCGCACCGGAAGAACCCGGTCGAGGGCTCAGCCGACGAGGCCTGCTCGGCACTGTCGGAGCCGCAGCCGGCGTGATCACTCTCGCTACGGCGGGACAGACCGTTACTCCGCTGGCGCCGGTCTCCGTGCTCGCACCGCGACGGTCCACCTTCGGGCCGCAGCACCTTCCGGTCAACAAGACCGCAGCCGGCGCTGGTGTGCGGGACAGGGCACTCGACCCGGCATATCGCCTGACCATCGCGGGTCCGACCGGAGAGGTCGCCCTCTCCTTGGACGGCCTCGCCGCGCTGGAACAGCACACCGTCGTGCTGCCGATCGCATGCGTCGAGGGCTGGAGCGCGACCGGCACCTGGACGGGCGTACGGCTCCGGGATCTGATCGCCCTGGCCGGCGGTGACCCGGAAACGGCGTCGGCCGAGGTGGAGTCACTGGAGCAAGGCGGGCGATATCGAACGGCGACCGTGGCGTCTCCGCACGTGCGGGACCACTGGACGTTGGTCGCGCTTCGCCTCAACGGCGCACCGCTGGAGCTGGACCACGGCTTTCCGGCGAGGCTCGTCGCACCGAACAGGCCCGGCGTGCTGCAGACCAAGTGGCTCGCCCGCATCACCGTTCAGGAGGCGTCGTGAGGGGCGCGCTGATCGCGGTGGGCGCGATCGTGATGGGATACGCGGTGCTGGGCGCGGCCACCGACCCGGACCTCAAGCCCGGCGGCGTCCTGCTCTTCCTGGCCGCAGTTCTCGTGGCGCACGATGCGGTGCTCCTGCCGGCCACGATCGCGGGAGGGGCGATCATCGGGCGCTTCGCTCCTCGCCGGTTCCTGCCCGGCATCCGGGCGGCAGCGATCATCAGCATCGCCGTCGGTGTCGTGGCGCTCCCGCTTGTGCTCGGCTACGGCCGCTCCGCTGACAACCCGTCGGTTCTACCCCTCGCCTACGGTCGCGGCCTGCTCATGGTCATCGCCGTGACCTGGGCTGCCGCGTTGGTGTCGGCCGGAGTGGTGCGCCACCGGGCCGGTCCAGCCCAGGGGGACCGCCCGACATCGTCGAAGCCAGCAGAAGTCGCTTCTGCTCCGGCGCACGATCGGCCGCACGGACCAGCGACAGTCCTGCGCGCGCCATCGCCCCAGCTGAGCGAAGACCCGCGACGGCCAGCCGCCGGTCCACGCTCATCACCGCCGGAAGCAGCCGAAGATCCGCAAGCGGCACCGCCTCAGCCGTCCGAAGGACAGCAGTGACTGACTCCCATCGTGACCAGCCGCGCCTCACGTCCGGCCGAACGAGGCCGGCACAGGGCCTCACAGCCGGCTCCCACTCCCGACCGACTCAACCGGCTCACCCTGCCCGGATCCGCCGAGAACCAGCACCCCGCGGCAACACCGTAAGAGGATTGCAAGGTCTCTCCGGCCCTCGCATGGGTAGCGTCGCAGCCGTGAGCCACCGCGTACTCGTCGTCGACGACGACCCGACTGTCAGCGACGTCGTCCGCCGCTATCTTGAGCAGGAAGGCTGCCAGGTCCGGCTCGTCAGCGACGGGCTCGCCGCCCTTGCCGCCGTGGCGTCCGAGATGCCCGACATCGTCGTCCTCGACCTCATGATGCCCGGGATCGACGGCTTGGAGGTCTGCCGGCGCCTGCGCCGCGACGCACCCGAGCTACCCGTCGTCATGCTCACCGCGCTGGGCGAGGAGTCGGATCGGGTGCTGGGACTCGAGGTCGGCGCCGACGACTACGTCACCAAGCCGTTCTCGCCGCGTGAGCTCGTGCTGCGGATCCGCTCGGTGCTGCGCCGGACGGTGGCACCTGTCGTCCCGCCCGCCTCGGCCGCTGTCGTCGACGGAGACCTCACCGCCGACACCGGGCGCCGGATCGCTCGCCTCGGTGGTGAAGTGCTTCCGCTGACCACCCGGGAGTTCGATCTGCTGGAGTTCCTGATGCGCCATCCGGCTCGGGCCTGGTCGCGGGCCGAGCTGCTCGACAAGGTGTGGGGCTGGCAGTTCGGCGACCACTCGACGGTGACGGTTCACGTGCGGCGACTGCGGGAGAAGATCGAGGCCGACCCGGCGTCCCCGCGGCGCATCCTTACCGCCTGGGGTGTCGGCTACCGCTACGAACGGGTGTCCGGCAATGTCTGATCTCATTCTCATCGGTCTCTACGCCCTCGCCGCCGGCGCTGTTGTCGGAGTGGTCGGCGAGATCGCGTTGCGACTGCTGCGGAAGCGGTCGATCATCCTGCATGTCTGCGTGCTGCTGACGATCACCGTCGCTTCCGTCGTGGCCGGTGTCGCCGCCGTGGCCCGGGCCATGTTTCTCTCGGCCCACGACCTTCAGGTCGTGCTGATCACCGTGGCAGCATCGGCCGCGGTCAGCCTCGGGGTCGGCGCCACCTTCGGCCGCCGGCTCGCCACGGCCTCGGTCTGGGCCGCTCAAGCCCGCGAGCGGGAACGCCAGCTGGAGGCCGGCCGGCGGGATCTGGTGGCCTGGGTGTCGCACGACCTCCGCACCCCGCTCGCCGGCCTGCGGGCGATGGCCGAGGCCCTCGAGGACAACGTCGTCGGCGACCCGGCGACCGTGGCCGAGTATCACCGGCGGATCCGCATCGAGACCGACCGGATGGCCTATCTCGTCGACGACCTGTTCGAGCTGTCGCGCATCAACGCCGGCGCACTGCGGCTCGCGCTGTCCAGCGTGCCGCTCGGTGACGTCGTCTCGGATGCCATCGCGACCACCGCGCCACTCGCGGCCATGCGAGGAGTGCGGATCCTTGCCCGCGAGTCCGGCTGGCCCGTGGTGACGGCCGGGGAGCCGGAGCTGAGCCGGGTCGTGGCCAATCTCCTGGTCAACTCCGTGCGGTACACCCCGCCGGACGGCACCGTTGTGGTCGACGCCGGGGCCGAGCGCGGCGAGGTCTGGCTGGCTGTTTCGGACACCTGCGGCGGCATCCCTGAGGCTGACCTGCCCAGGGTCTTTGACGTGGCGTTTCGCGGCGAGCGGTCCCGGACGCCGCGACCGCAGGATCACGGCCCGGGCAATGCCGCGGCCGGCGGTGGTCTCGGGTTGGCGATCGTCCGGGGGCTGGTGGAGGCGCACGGCGGACACGTCGGCGTACGCAACACCGTCGACGGCTGTCGGTTCGAAGTACGGATACCTGCGAGTAGCCTGGGCAGCCGGACCTAGACCGGGGGGAACAGGTGAGCCGGCTGCGTCGGCGCTGCGAGCGCCGCCTCGAGAACATTGCCATTCCGAATCCGTTCGATCTGGACATTTTCTGCGCTGCCATGGCTACTCATCGCGGACGCCCGCTCACTCTGCAACCGATGCCGGGGCTCAGCGCGGGAGCGCCGTGCGGGTTGTGGATCTCCGTGGAGAGCGCGGATTACGTGTTCTATGACCCGGAGACCTCGCAGCTGCACGCCGAGCACATCGTTTTGCATGAGTTGAGTCACATGCTCAGCGGCCACACCACGAGCGTCAACGCCGGACCGGGCGGCAAAAGCAGCAGCAGCGGGATCGGCCGGCTGGTTCCCGACCTCGACCCTCGGACCATCGAAACCATCCTCGGCCGCGTCAGCTACACCACGACCCAGGAGCGCGAGGCCGAGATGCTGGCGTCGTTGATCCGGGCCCGCTCAGCCTTCGGCGTGGCAACCGGTCGCCGATCCGGGGACACGCTCGGCCGAGTTGCCGATGTCCTGAAGTTCTCGTCTTGAACGGCGCCCTCACCGGCATCGTGCTCGTGCTGCTGTGGGGCACTGTCGTCGCTCGCCTGCCCGCCCTCTGGCGCGACGCCCAGCAACGAGCCATGTGGGCGACGCTGTTCTCCCTCGCCCTGGCCAAGACCGTGGCGACGCCCGGAGTGAACGCGACGGTCGGCGACTGGATCCCGCAGTCACAGGTCATCCCCCATGTCCTGGGTGTCCTCACCGCGTTCTTCCTGCTGCGATTCGTCTCCCTGATCACCGACTACGACGCGAAGCACCCGCGCGCGGCGCGCTATCAGCAGCTGCTGGCCGCCTCGGTGCTGGTCGCTCTCATCATCTTGATCAGCGCCACACCCGGTGGCATCAAGACCAAGGCCACCGAGCTTCTGGATGCGGCCATACCGCCGACGGCAGCGGCCTACTGGGTGGTGCTGAACGGATATCTGGGCGCAGTCCTCGCCATCACCACGGCATTGTTCTGGCGGACCAGCCGCTCGGCCCAAGCCGCCCTGCTGCGCAACGGGCTGCGCGCGATGGCCCTCGGCACCTTCCTCGTCGCCGTTTACGCAGTGCTGAAGACCGCGGCGATCGTCGCGCACAGCCTCGGCGTCCAAATGCCGATCGAACGAGCCGAGCCCGGGGCCAACGCCCTCCGCACGATCGGCACCATTATCTGTCTCATCGGTGTGACCGTGCCGGCGAGGGGCAAGCTGCGCTCCGTTCTCCGGGCTTACCGATCACTGTGGGCGCTGCGTCCACTGTGGCAAGTCATGCGAGAGACCTTTCCCGACGTCATCCTCTTCCCCCGGCGACGGGCGCTGCTCGAGTTGGCCGGGGTGGACGAGGTTCAGCTACGCCTCTACCGGCGGGTGATCGAGATCCGGGACGGCATGCTGACGCTGCGGGACTACCTGCCGGCGGGCGCGCTCGACGAGGCACGGAAATACGTCGGCGACCGTCCGGCGCTGGTCGAAGCATGCGGTATCGCCCTCGCCCTTCGACTGCGCCGGGACGGGACGCCCCCGATCGAGAACGGTGACCGCTGGGCGGACATCGGCGGGGAGATCGCCGACGAGGTGGCCTGGCTCAGCGCCGTGAGCGCCGCCTTCCGCCGCGACGAGCCAGCAGCCTTCGCCGCTCACCGGCCCGCACCCGCAGCCCCGTGAACCGAAACGCCAAGTCCGAAGACGCAAGTCGGCCGAGACCGGCGTCGAGGGTGGGTGCTCGAGAGGCCGGCTCGTGGAGAGCAGACGCTCAAGCGTCAGGCTTGCCGCGGTCCCGTTCCAGCTCCCACACCTTGCGAACCAGCTCGCCGATCGTGTCGCGGCTGCTCGGTGACACGTCAGCCGCACGCAGAGCGATCTCCTTCACCTTGGCGTCGCGCAGGGTGCCGAGCAGGGCCAGCTGACTGTCGATCTTCCGGGCCTCGTCGTCGTCCAGGAAGTAGGCGATCGGGACGCCGAAGTACGTCGCCAGGCCTTTCAGGTGCTGGACGGTCGGATTGGTGCGGCGTCCGGTGCGGAGCTGCCAGATGTACGTGTGCGAGATCTGGATGCCCTGCTGCGCCCGGATGGCCTCGGCCACCGCCATGTAGCTGGCCTCGCCCTGGCCCGCGGACCTGACCTGGGTGAAGAGGCGGTCCAGTTTTTCGGCGATGGAGAACTCGCTGGGCACCGCACTCCCCTCGTCGCCGGGCCAAGATGGGACATGCGGATCATACCGACGAAAACCGGTCGCAGCATCGACGCCCATGAGCAGCCGAGGCTGCACATCCCCCGATGTAGGGGCGTCGGTGAACGACCGTAAACTCAGATTGATGACGCTCGGCCGAGCCTAAACGATGCACCCCGCCCACTCAACCCGCCGGTATCCTTTTCACCGTGACGGACATTGTGGAGAGTCCAGAAGTATCGACATTGCTCGATGAGTTGACCCACCTGACCGGCCGCGAGGATCCGTACCCTCGTTATCAGCGACTCCGCGAGATCTCCCCCGTCGTGCGCGCCGACGACGGCGCGCTGGTTGTCACCCGGCACGCCGACTGCATCGCGGTCACCCGCGATCCACGGCTCGGGCACATGCCGTCGCACATGCTCGAGTTCGTCCGGGCCGACTGGGCCGACCACCCCGCGCTGCACCAGCTCTTCACCAGCATCCTGGCGATCAACCCGCCGGACCACACCCGGCTGCGCCGGCTGGTCAGTTCCTCCTTCACCGCCCGCCGGGTCCAGGCCCTGCAGCCGCGGATCACCGAGATGGTCGAGGATCTTCTGGTACGGATGAACGGCGACGTCGACTTCATCGATGCGTTCGCGTTCCCCCTGCCGGTCAACGTCATCGGTGAGCTGCTCGGCATCCCCGAGGAGGATCGCGCGCAGTTCCAAGGGCTGGTCCGGGACTGGACCCAGGTGCTCGAAGTGATCACGCCCGAGGTGCTGGCCACCGCGGACCCGGCGGCCGCCACCATCCGCGCCTATCTCGCCGGCCTGGCCGCCGAGCGCCGCCGCAAACCGGGTGACGACCTGATCAGTGCGCTGGTTGCAGCCGAGGAAGACGGCGAGAAGCTCACCGAGGACGAGCTGCTCACGATGGCGGCGCTGCTGTTCGCGGCCGGCTTCGAGACCACCACCAACCTGCTGGCCAACAGCGTCGTCGCCCTGCTGCGCAACCCCGACCAGCTCGACCTGCTGCGCGGGGAGCCCGGGCTGGCGGTGTCAGCGGTCGAGGAGCTGCTGCGCTTCGACACTCCGGTGCAGTTGCTGAGCCGGGTGGCCTGGGACGATGTCGAAATCGCGGGCGTGCCGGTGGCCGGCGGCGAACGGATCGTGGCCTACCTGGGAGCAGGCAACCGCGACCCGGAACGCTTCACCGACCCGGACCGGCTGGACCTTCGCCGCCCGGACAATGCTCCACTGTCCTTCGGCGGCGGCATCCACTACTGCCTCGGTGCGCCCCTGGCCCGGCTCGAAGCGCAGATCGCCATCCCGGCGTTGCTGGCCCGCTTCCCGCAGCTCGCCCTGGCCGGCGAACCCGGCCGTCGCGACAGCCTGGCGATCCGCGGCTACACCAACCTGCCGATCTCCGTCGGCTGAGCCCGTCACCGGCCGGCCAGGAAGCGCTGGGGGTTCAGCGGCAGGAAACGCCGGACGGTTCAAGCAACCGGCCATGGGATGGAATCAGCGACGGGTGCTCAGCACTCGCGGCGCAGCGAGGACCGGCGAGGCATGGCCCACCGGGCCGGGAGACCTCCTTGGGCCGGGACGGCTCGCCGGAGCGAAAGGCTCGCGGACCGGGACGACTCGCCGGACCAGGAAGGCTCGCGGACTGGGACGGCTCGCGGACTGGGACGGCTCGCGGACTGGGACGGCTCGCCGGACCGGGAAGGCTTGCGGACCGGGACGGCTCGCCGGACCGGGAAGGCTTGCGGACCGGGACGGCTCGCCGGACCGGGAAGGCTCGCGGACCGGGACGGCTCGCCGGACCGGGAAGGCTCGCGGACCGGGACGACTCGCCGGGCCCGCAAGTCGCGCAGGGCGGGGGCCGCGGAGACGCAGAGCGCCGGGAGACGCAGAGGACCAGGAGACGCAAAGGGCGGGGGACACAGAGGGCCGGGGCCGCAGAGGGCCGGGCCGCGCAGCCGCGGAGGGCGGGGGGCTGTGTAGCCGCGGAGGGCCAGAAGCCACACACGGCCGGAAAATAGGAGCGCCGCTGCGAATTCCACGGGGGAAGAACTCGCAACGGCGTCGTAGGAAAGAGTATCGACCGTGGCGGTTATTGTCCATCCGTACCGTCGATCATCGCCGAATGGCCGAATCTCCGATGGTCCACTCTCCGGTCAGCAGGGGCGGGTCGGCGGAAGCGGCGGCCCGCCGGGCCGTCGCGACGGTCGCAGCCTCCGGTCGGCGGACGCCGACCACCCGCCCGGCGCGGGCCCGTCCCGGCTCGGATGATCCCCGGCGCAGACAGGGCTGATCACCCGGCCGGCGATTACTCCGTGACGCCCACAGCCGGAGCCTCGGCACTCTCCGCAAGCAGCCGCTTACGCTTCTTCCCCGGCAGCCGGTCGACGTAGAGCAGCCCGTCCAGGTGATCCGTCTCGTGCTGCAGGCAGCGGGCCAACAACCCCGTCCCGTCGATGCGTACCGGCTTGCCGAACATGTCGACGCCTGTCACGTAGGCGGTCGCGGGCCGGCCGACGTCGGCGCGGACCCCCGGGACCGACAGACAGCCCTCGCTGTCCACCTCCAGGTCGCGCGCATCCGGCACGTGCAGGACCGGGTTGACGACGTGCGCCACGACGTTCGTCTCCGTCGCGTCGGGGCAGTCGACGACGAAGATCCGGGCGTCGACGCCGATCTGGTTCGCCGCCAGGCCCACCCCTTCCGCGGCGGCCATCGAGGCGAACATGTCGGCGATGAGCTGTTGCAGCTCCTCGTCGAACACGGTCACGTCGGCGCATCGCCGATGCAGGACGGGGTTCCCGTAGCGGGTGATGGGTCGTGGGGTTCCGGCACGCGTCTGCACAGCCCGATTTTATGCCGAGCACCGTGCTGGGGGACCGCCCGCGCCGGGGGTGGGGTACCAAAGGCGCGGGCGGTCCCGGTCAGACCGGCGGGGTGTCGCCGGCCGGCGGGTCAGCGGGCCGGTCGGCCGGACGGCTCTCGCGGCGCGCCGCCCGTCCGGCCGCGTCCGCCGCCGTGCTGGCCCACGCCCGGGCCTTGCCGGCCTGGGTGCCGGCCCAGTCGCCCAGGTCGGCCGCTCCGCCGGTCACCCGGCGGGCCAGCGTCACCAGCGGGTCCTGGGAGTTCTCGAACGACTCGCGGTAGTGGCTCGCTGCCGCCTTGACGTCGCCGGTCACCGAGGTGTTGCCGTCCGAGTCGCGGCGCGGGTAGTCGCCGCCGATGATGCGGCTGTACTCGCCGGAGTCGACCCAGCGGCGCAGTTCCGCCGCGCGGGCCACCGGGACCGGGTGGCTGCTCCACGCGGTCATGCTGATCTTGTGGATGCTGTCGCGCAGGTCGCCGCCGCCCTGGTACTCGGCCGCCTGCTCCAGGAACGCCGCCGTGTCGATCTGGGAGAGGTCACCGCCGCCGGCCAGTTTCATCAGCAGGCGGATCGACGCGGCCGGGTCCTGGCCGGCGAGCAGGCCCGCCCGGTCGGCCGACAGTTCCGCCTTGCGCCACCACTCGTACATGGCGGCGATGATGGCGCGCAGGGCGATCGCGCCGATCGGGAGCCAGCTGACGTTGGTCGCCCACTTGGTCAGAATCATCATGATCGTCTTGTAGACAGCGTGGCCGCTGCGTACGTGGCCGATCTCGTGACCCAACAGGGCCCGCAGCTCGTCGTCGTCCAGCTTCTCCACCGCGGCGGTCGTGATCACGATGAACGGCTTGTCCATGCCGATCGCCTGGCCGTGGATCATCGGTGACTGGCTGACGAACAGTTCCGGCAGCTCGGCCACGTCGAGGGTGGTCGCCGCCTCGGTGAACCGCTGGTACACGCGGGGGTACTGGCGGTGGTCGACCCGGATCGAGCCGGCCAGGTACTGCAGGCGGAAGCCGCGCTCGTTCCACATGCCGAAGAACGCCTTCACGACGTCGTCGAAGCCGCGCAGTTCACGCAGGGCGGTGAGGGCGCCGCGGTCGGCGGGGTGTTCCCACGCCCGGGAGCTGATATCGGTCAGCGTGACCCGTTGCCGGGCCGGCCGATTCTCGTCGTCGATCGTCATGGTGGTCCTTCCGCGCCTCGTCTGGAGATCCGAGATGAGCTTCGCCAATGCGGCCACCCGGGCGCATCGGCTCCGAGCGGGACTTCACCGTGCGTGAATCAGACTTTCGGCCGACCCGGGGTGCCCGCCGCTGAGGTGTTTTTGATGGACGGGGCCGCTTGTGACCCATTCCCGGCCAGCCCATTCTCAAGGAGGAGCACAGCGAGGAGCGCAGCATGAAGATCGCCGGAGCGCCCATCTCCTGGGGTGTCTGTGAGGTGCCGGGCTGGGGACATCAGCTGAGCCCGGAACGGGTCCTGCGGGAGATGCGCGAGGTGGGCCTGACCGCGACGGAGTTCGGTCCGGACGGCTTCCTGCCCTCCGACGAGCTCCTGCGGGAGCTGGGTCTGCGCGCCGTCGGCGGCTTCGTACCGGTGGTTTTGCACGATCCGGCGCATCAGCCGGTCCTGGACCTGGACCGGTTCGTGGCCGCCGGGGCGGACACCGTGGTGCTGGCCGCGGCCACCGGCCAGGAGGGTTACGACGCCCGGCCCGAACTGGACGCCGAGGGCTGGCAGCGGTTGCTCACCAATCTCGACAAGCTCGACGCCCAAGCCCGGGAGCGTGGTCTCACCGCGGTGCTGCACCCGCACGTCGGCACGATGGTCGAGCAGACCGCCGAGGTGCAGCGGGTCCTGGACGGCAGCGGCATCGGGCTCTGCCTGGACACCGGGCACCTGCTGATCGGCGGCACCGACCCGGTGGCGCTGGCCCGGTCGGCCGGCGACCGGATCGCCCACGTGCACGCCAAGGACGTCGACGACAGCATCGCCGGGCAGGTCCGGTCCGGCCGGCGCACCTACACCGACGCCGTGGACGCGGGCATGTACCGGCCGATCGGCGACGGGGACGTGGACTTCGCCGCGGTCGCGGCGGCGCTGCGGCGCCACGACTACGACGGCTGGTGGGTGCTCGAGCAGGACACGATCCTGCGGGCGGAGCCGGTGGGCGAGGGCCCGGTCGCCGACGTACGCCGCAGCGCCGACCGGCTACGCGCGATCCTCGGCTGAGGCGAAGCGGTATCTGGTCTGCGTGTATGGCCCCTTGCCGAAGGAAAGCACCTTCGTGGGCCGGACGCCGTAGACCAGGCCGTTGCGTCCGGCCGGGTCCCGGAAGGCGTCCTCGCCCACCTCGAAGTGCCAGTCCAGTTTGGACTTCCAGAGGGCCGCGAGCTCCCGCAGCCGGTCCGGCCCGGTGACGCGGACGGCGACGCCCTCGACCACCACGTCCAGGCCGCCGTGCAAAGCGCTGGTGCCGGTGGACAGCACGCAGGCCGGGTTGCGGGCCAGGTTCTTCGCCTTCTGCTCCTGGTCGCCGGTGCAGATGTGCAGCACACCGCGGTCCCAGATCGCCGGCAGCGGGGTGACGTGCGGGCGGCCGTCGGCCCGGACGGTCGACAGGAAGAACATCTCCGACGTCGTCAGCACCCGCTCGACGTCGGCCCAGGGCACCGCCGGGGCGCCCGGCTCGCTGAAGTCACCGTTGAATTCCACGGTCGGTGTGGTCATGGTTCCTCGTCTCGGGATAGTTCCTCGGCCCGGGTCAGCAGAGCCCGGCGCACGGGTCCGGCCGGGGCGGCCGCGGCGGCCTGTTCGAAGAGCGTCACGGCCCGGCCGGTGTCCCCGGCCCGGGCGGTCAGGTCGGCCTCCGCGGCGATGGCGTACGGGTACCCGTCCAGCACCCCACCGACCCCCGCCTCGGCCAGCAGCCGCAACCCGGCCGCCGGCTCGTACGCGTACCCGTGGGCCACCGCCCGGTTGAGTGCCACCACCGGTGTCGGCAGCAGCGAGAACAACTGGTCGTAGAGGCCGGCGACGGCCGGCCAGTCGGTCGGCGTCGTGGCGTGGCAGGCGGCGATGCGGGCCTGCAACGCGTACGGGCCGGTGGTCGCCGGCAGCAGCGCGAGCGCCTCGGCGATGGCGGCGTGGTCCCAGAGTGACCGGTCCTGCTGGTCCAGTGTGCGCAGGTTGCCGTCGTCGTCGCGGCGGGCGGCCCGCCGGGAGTGTTGGAGCAGGCACAACGCCAGCAGCCCGGTGATCTCCGGCTCCCCCGGCATCAGGTCGTGGAGCAGCCGGGTCAGCCGGATCGCCTCCTCGGCGAAGGCCGGCTCCCCGTCGGCGTCGTAGCCCCGGGTGAACAGCAGGTACAACACCGCCAGGACGCCGGGCAGCCGCTCGGCCAGCGCCGCCCCGGCCGGCACCCGGTACGGGATACCGGCCGTGGCGATCCTGGCCTTGGCCCGGGTCAGCCGCCGCGTCATGGTCGACTCGGTGACCAGGAAGGCGCTCGCGATGTCCGCGGTCGGCACCCCGGCGATGGTCCGCAGGGTCAGCGCGACCCGGGCCTCCAACGCCAGCGCGGGATGGCAACAGGTGAAGATCAGCCGCAGCCGGTCGTCCACGACTTCCTCCCCCTGCTGGTCCTCGCGCTCGACGGGCTCGGTCAGCACAGCCAGTTCCTGGAGCTTGCGGCGTTCGACGGTCGCGCGCCGCAGCACGTCCAGCGCACGGTTGCGCGCGACCGTCATCAGCCAGCCACCCGGGTTCGCCGGCACCCCGTCCTGCGGCCAGCGTTCGAGGGCCGTCGTCAACGCCTCCTGGGCGCAGTCCTCGGCCAGGGTCCAGTCACCGGTCACCCGGATCAGGGCGGCGACGATCCGCGGATACGAGTCCGCGCCCGCCGCGGCGACCGCCTGCCCGGGGTCCGGCATCAGTTGTCCAGATCCACGAACGGCCGCAGCTCCAGCCGGCCGCCGTAGGCCATCGGGTGCTTGCGGGCCACCTCGATCGCCTCGTCCAGGTCGGCGCACTCCAGGATGTCGAAGCCCACGATGACCTCCTTGGTCTCGGCGAACGGGCCGTCGGAGACGAGCAGGTCGCCGCCGCGTACCCGGACCGTCGTGGCCGCCGCGGGCGAGCCGAGCACGCTGCCCTCCACCCGCCGGCCGGCGGCGTCGTTCTCGGCCACCCAGGTCTCGATGTCGGGCACCAGCGTCTCGTCGGTCTCCGGCTCGGTGTCGGTGCAGACGAACATCATGAACTTCATCTCGGGGCTCTCCTCTTTTTCGTGATCTCACCACGGTGACGAACGGGCACCGCGGTTCCGGACAGCCGGACGAGAAACTTCAGAATTCCGCGGGCGGGGCGTTGTGCGGCGTGATCACCTGGATCGCCGACGGGTTCGAGCGCACCGGTCCGGGCAGCGCGCCCTGCGCCTGCATCACCACCTGGCAGGCCCGGCGCAGGTCCTGGCGCAGGTCGTGGTGCAGCACGGCGGAGAGCCGGCGCTCGCGCAGCAACGCGGTGTTCTCCCCGTCGAGGTCGTGCGCGACGAACACGTCGTAGGAACGCCGCTGCCGGTCGAATGCGTCGACCACCGCGGCGTTGCCGCCGGCACCGGCATAGAGCGAATAAACCGCGCGGACCGCCGGGTGTGCGGCGAGGACCTCCCGGGTGCCGATGTGTACGGCGTCAGCCCGGTCCTCCTCGTCCACGACCTCCAGCAGCCGGCGCCCCGCGTTGCGCGCGCGCATCTCGGCCCGGAACCCCATCTCGCGCTCGTCCTCTCCCCGGAACGAACCGTGCCCGCGCACCACCAGCACGTCCCCGGCCCGGTCCGCGAGCCACTGCTGCACCAGATAAGCAGCCGTGGCACCGGCCGCGCGGTTGTCGATGCCCACGTACGCGGCCCGGGCGCTCGTCGGCAGGTCCGTGACCAGGGTCACGACCGGCGTGCCGCGCCCGGTCAGCCGGGTCACCGCGGTCACCACCTCGGGCACGTCCGGGGCCTTGAGGATGACGCCGTGCGAGCCCTTGCGGATCACCCGGTCGAGCACGCCGACGAGGTCGCCGACCGCCGGGCTGTCCAGGAAGTGGAAACGGGACCGGATGACGGCGGGGCGCAGCGCGGGCAGCTCGGCCTCGAGGGCGGCGCGTACGGCGGTGCAGAACCGCTGCGGGGCCTGCACGACGACGTCGACCATGAACGTGCGGCCGCCGAGGCGCAGCTGCGACTGCTGCCGGTCCAGGTCGGCGATGGCCTGTTCGACCTCGCGGACCGTGCTCGCCCGGACCCCGCCCCGGGCGTGCAGCACCCGGTCGACCGTGGCCGGGCTCAACCCGGACTGGGCGGCGATCTCCCGGATCCGGTACGGGTGCTTCACCCGTACACGATGAGGGTTTATTGAGGGGTTCTCAAGGGCTTCTGAGGTGGTCGGCGGGCCTAGCCTGCCGATATGACTACCTGGTTCGCGGCGGCCGACTGCCGCCTCGCCGACTTCCGGGCCCTGATCGAGCAGGCGACCGACCCGGCCGACTACCCGCACGCCGCCCAGGTGCGGCAGAACGTGCTGATCTACGAGCCGGACGTTGCCGCCGCCGACCGCCGTGGGGTGCAGTCCGAGCTGGCCCGCGCGCTGCTCGACGGCCCCGGCATCGTGGTCATCCGGGGCGCGTTCGACCCGGCCGTGGTGGACCGCGCCACCGCAGTCTTCACCGCGATGATCGAGGAGCAGAAAGCGGCCGGGGTGGTCGGCGGCGACCACTTCGCCAAACCGGGCGCCAACGATCGCGTCTGGGGCGCGCTGGACAAGTTCGCCCTGCGGGATCCGGCGGCGTTCGCCGACTACTACGCCAACGACACCCTCGCGCTGGTCTCCTCGGCCTGGCTGGGCCGCGGCTACCAGGTCACCTCCCAGATCAACGTGGTGAACCCGGGTGGGCGGGCCCAGGTGGCGCACCGCGACTACCACCTCGGCTTCATGAGCCGGGAGCAGGCCGAGAGCTATCCGGCGCACATCCATCAGCTCTCCCCCGCGCTGACCTTGCAGGGTGCGGTCGCCCACGTCGACATGCCGGTGGAGACCGGCCCGACGCTGTACCTGCCGCACTCGCAGAAGTACCCGGCCGGCTATCTCGCCTTCCACCTGGCCGAGTTCACCGCCTACTTCGAGGCCAACCACGTGCAGCTGCCGCTGGAGAAGGGCGACGCGGTGTTCTTCAACCCGGCGCTGTTCCACGGCGCGGGCACCAATCGCAGCGCGGACGTCCACCGGATGGCCAACCTGCTGCAGGTGTCCTCGGCGTTCGGCCGGGCCATGGAGACCGTGGACCGGACCGCCATGTGCCGGGCGCTCTACCCGGTGCTGCGCGGCTTCAATGGGAACGTGGCCAACGTGGTCGCGGCGGCGGCCGAGGGCTACGCGTTCCCCACGAACCTGGACCGTGACCAGCCGATCGGCGGTCTGGCCCCGCCGACCCAGGCAGACCTGCTGCACCGGGCCCTGACCGAACAGTGGGACACGCCACAATTTACTCAGGCCCTGCTTGACCAGCAGGAACGCCGAGCCTGAGGTTTCGGTCGTAGCAGCGATCTTGGAGCTTGGCCGCTATGGTGGAACGTGCGCCGAAAGCGGCGCGAGCCCCGGGTCGAGAGGCGCTGCGACGGAGTCCACGGACATCCGCCACGCTCGGCCCCTCGGGTCACAGACGCAAGGGCGCCTCCCGATGAGGGGGGTGCCCTTCTTCATGAACAATCGTCTCCAGCAGCGCAACGGCCTCGACTTCGCCGTTGCCGACCTGTCGCTGGCCGCCTTCGGCCGCCACCAGATGCGTCTGGCCGAGCACGAGATGCCGGGCCTGATGTCGATCCGCGCCGAGTACGCCGACACCAAGCCGCTGCGCGGCGCGCGCATCGCCGGCTCGCTGCACATGACCATCCAGACGGCCGTGCTGATCGAGACCCTCGTGGCTCTCGGCGCCGACGTCCGCTGGGTCTCCTGCAACATCTTCTCGACCCAGGACGAGGCTGCCGCGGCCGTCGTCGTGGGCCCCGAGGGCACCGTCGAGGCGCCCACCGGTACCCCCGTCTTCGCCTGGAAGGGCGAGACGCTGGAGGAGTACTGGTGGTGCACCGAGCAGCTGTTCACCTTCGGTGACGGCCTCGGCCCCAACATGATCCTCGACGACGGCGGCGACGCCACCCTGCTCGTGCACAAGGGCCGGGAGTTCGAGCTGGCCGGCGCGGTCCCGGCGACCACCGCCGAGGACTCCCACGAATACACGATCATCCTCGACACCCTGCGCCGCAGCCTGGCGTCGGACTCCCAGCGGTTCACCAAGATCGCCGCCGGGATCAAGGGCGTCACCGAGGAGACCACCACCGGCGTCGCCCGGCTCTACAAGTTCGCCAAGACCGGCGAGCTGCTCTTCCCGGCGATCAACGTCAACGACTCGGTCACCAAGAGCAAGTTCGACAACAAGTACGGCATCCGGCACTCGCTGGTCGACGGCCTGAACCGGGCCACCGACGTCATGCTGGGCGGCAAGCTCGCCGTGGTGTGCGGCTACGGCGACGTCGGCAAGGGCTCGGCCGAGACGCTGCGGGGCCAGGGTGCCCGCGTCGTCGTCACCGAGATCGACCCGATCTGCGCGCTGCAGGCGGCGATGGACGGCATGCAGGTCGCCCGGATCGAGGACGTCGTCGCCGAGGCGGACATCTTCATCACCACCACCGGTGGCCAGGACATCATCACGCCCGAGCACATGGCGCAGATGAAGCACAACGCGATCGTCGGCAACGTCGGTCACTTCGACGACGAGATCGACATGGCCGGCCTGGCCAAGGTCCCGGGCATCGAGAAGGTCGAGATCAAGCCGCAGGTCCACGAGTGGCGCTTCCCGGACGGCCACGCGGTGATCGTGCTGTCCGAGGGCCGCCTGATGAACCTGGGCAACGCCACCGGGCACCCGAGCTTCGTGATGTCGAACTCCTTCACCAACCAGGTGATGGCCCAGATCGAGCTCTGGACCAAGCCGGAGGCGTACGACAAACAGGTCTACGTGCTGCCCAAGCACCTGGACGAGAAGGTCGCGCGGCTGCACCTGGACGCGCTCGGCGTCCGGCTCACCACGCTGACCAAGAAGCAGGCGGAATACCTCGGCATCGACGTCGAGGGCCCGTACAAGCCGGACCACTACCGGTACTGATCGATCGACGGTCCGGGTCTCGCCGCTCGCCGGGAGACCCGGGCCACCGTCGATCATGAGCGCGCGATCGGCCGCCGTCCGGGAGAATGTGCCGGGTGAAAGTCGAGACGACGTTGCTGTTCATCCTGGCCGGTGTCGCCGTGGTGGTGGCGATGCGGTGGGTCGCCGGCAAGACCGGTCTGCCCGCCGCCGCCCTGCTGACGGTCATCGGCATTGTCTACGCCGTCCTGCCCGGCCCCAACATCGAGCTGGACCCCCATCTGGTCCTGACGCTCATCCTGCCGCCGCTGCTCTACAGCGCGGCGCTGGACTCCTCGCTGGTCGACATCCGGCGCAACCTGCGCACAGTGATCAGCCTCTCCGTCGTGCTGGTGCTGCTCACCGCCCTGCTCATCGGCTACGGCTTCAGCCTGTTCGTGGCGGGCGCCACGCTCGCCGCCGGCGTCGCCGTGGGCGCCGCGGTGGCGCCGCCCGATCCCGTGGCCGCACTCGCGATCGGCAAGCGGATCGGCCTGCCCCGCAACATCGTCACCCTGATCCAGGGTGAGGGCCTGCTCAACGACGCCACCGCGCTGACCCTGCTCAGCGTCGCGCTGGCCGCCGCCTCCAACGGCAGCTTCTCCATCACCTCGGCCGTGGGCGAGTTCGTCATCATGGCGGTCGGCGGAGTGATCGCCGGCATGGTCGTCGCCTACACCGTCCGGGCCGCCCGGCGGCTCATGCAGGACCCGCTGATCGCCAACGCCATCTCGCTCGGCACGCCGTTCGTGGCGTACCTGCTGGCCGAGCGGGTGCACGTCTCCGGGGTGCTGGCCGTGGTGGTGGCCGGACTGATCGTCGGGCACGACATGCCCAGGATGAGCTCGGGCGCCAGCCGCTTGCAGGTGAGCGCGGTCTGGCGGCTGGTCGACTTCCTGCTGGAGGGGCTGGTCTTCCTGATGATCGGTCAGCAGATGCCGGCCGTGGTCCGGGGCCTGTCGCAGTACGAGACCTCCACGATCGTCATCGCGGTGTCCATCTCGGTCGGCGTGGTGCTGCTGTTGCGCCCGCTGTTCCTGGTGCTGACCCAGATGCTGCCGATCTCGCTGCACACCCGGCTCGGCGGCACCAGCGACGAGACCGAGCAGCGCGGCCGGGACCGGGAACGCGGGCTCAACGGCAAGGAGATCACGGCGCTGAGCTGGGCCGGCACCCGCGGGGTCATCACCCTGGCGGCCATCTTCACCGTGCCGCTGACCACCAAGAGCGGCGCGCCGTTCCCGGACCGGGACCTGCTGCTGTTCTGCGCGTTCGTCGTGGTGCTGGTGACGCTGGTCGGCCAGGGCGTCACGTTCGCCCCGCTGGTGCGGATGCTCGGGCTGCGGGCCAACGAGGCCGACAAGGTGCGGCTGCGCAACGAGGCCCGCTCGGCGTCGGTGCAGGCGGCCCTGGACCGGCTCGACGAGATCGACCACGAGAAGCACGACGACATCGAGGACCACGCCATCGAGACGGTGCGCAAGCAGCTCGGCCTGCGGATGGAGCGCTACCGCCGCCGGCTGGACCTGCTCGACCAGTCCGACTCGGACGAGGTGCCGGTGTCCCCGCAGTACGAGGCCGGGCTCCGGGTGCGCCGGGCGGTGATCGACGCCCAGAGGGAGGAGCTGCTGCGCTGGCGGGACGCTGACCGCCTCTCCGACGAAGGTCTGCGGGTGCTGGAACGCGAGCTCGACTTCGAGGAACGCCTGCTCCCCGACCGGCCCCGCTGACCGTGCCGCCGCCGGCCCCACCTCGGGCCGGCGGCGGGTCGGCGGCGCGGGCGCGGGACCGGTCAGAAGGTCGGCACGTCGCGGCGCCGGAAGCCGGCCAGCCCGGCGGCGCCCACCACCACGGCGACCAGCGTCAGCACCACGAAGGGGGTGGCCGTGGCGTGCCCGCCCGGTAGGTGCGGGACGTGGGTGAACGGCGAGAGGTCCAGCACCCACTGCGAGAGCTGGAGGGCGGCACCGACCAGCAGCACGAGCAGGCACGCCGCGACGGCACCCCAGGCGACCGGGGCGAACCTCGGCAGCAGGCCGAAGAGCCCGACCGCCACCGCGGCCAGCACCCAGACCGCGGGCACCTGAGCGAGCACACCGCCCAGCACCGCGGCGACCTCGCCACCCAAGTCACCGGACGCCAGTCCGTGCACCAGACCGGCGACCGCGCCGCTCACCGCCAGGGCCAGGACCGGCCCCAGGAAGGCGAACACCAGGTGGCTCGCCAGCCAGCGCAGCCGGCTCACGCCGGTGCTCAGCACCAGCTCCGCCGACCCGGCCCCCTCCTCGTCGCGGAGCCGCAGCAGGGCCTGCACGGCGTAGGCCGCGGCGATCAGTCCCAGGATGCCGGTGACCCCGGCGAGGTAGCTGTCGACCGCCCCCGCGGCGCCACCCAGCCGGGTGAAGACATCGGCCAGCTCGGGACTGTCCCCGACCAGGTCGGCGACGCTCTGCGCGACGGCGCCGAAGACGAGCCCGAGCAGCGCGAAGCCGGTCACCCAGCCGATCAGCATGCCGCGGTGCAACCGCCAGGCCAGCGCCAGCGGGGAACGCAGCCCGGGGGCAGCGACCGCCGGGCCGGGGCGGTCGGGCAGCACACCGGCGCCGACGTCGCGGTGCGCGGCCAGGAACACGGCGACCCCGACGAGCAGAGCGCTGAGCCCGGCGGCGGGGATGATCGGCCACCACACGTCCGCGCCGTACGGGAACATGTGCTGGACCCAGCCGATCGGGGAGAGCCAGGAGAGCCAGCCGGTCGCGCCGTTCCCCAGGTCGCTGACGTCGCCGGCCAGGCGCAGCACGTACGCGATTCCCAGCGCGACCAGCGCGAGCGAGCGCGCCGACCGCGCGCCCCCGGCCAGCTGGGCGCAGACCGCGGCGACGGCGGCGAACATGCCGCCGGCCAGCGCGAATTCCAGCGCCATCAGCACCGAGCCGGTGACCGGCAGCCCCTGGGAGATCATCACCGGTGCCTGGATCAGGGCCAGCACCGCGTTGGCGCCGAAGGCCACGATCAGCGCGGCGAAGAGCCCGGCGTGCCGCGAGACCGCGGCGGCCCCGATCAGCTCGGTGCGTCCGGCCTCCTCATCCGTACGGGTGTGCCGGACGACCGTGAGCACGCTGAACAGCGCGACCAGCACCGGGATGAAGCCGCCCCGCCAGGCGACCAGCTCGCCGAGGCCGGTGCCGTGCAGCGGACCGTAGAGCGCGACGAAACCGGCGTTGCCCGCGCTGACCCGGGCGTAGGCGATGCGGCCGGCGTCGGTCGGGAACAACGCCTCGAAGGACGAGACGTAGAGCGCCGGGATGAGCGTCAGCGGCACCACCCAGAGCGGCAGCAGCACCCGGTCGCGGCGCAGGATCAGCCGGATGAGCTGGCCGGTGCCGGTCATCGCGCCGGCTCCCGGTACTGCCGGAGGAACAGCTCCTCCAGGGTGGGCGGCTGGCTGACCAGGCTGCGCACACCCACCCCGACCAGCTTGCGCAGCGCCGGGTCGAGCGCGTCGGCGTCCACGTCGAAGTGCACCCGGCCCGCCTCGGTGCGCAGGCCGTGCACGCCCGGCAGGGTGGCCAGCCCGTCGACCGGCCCGATCAGCTCCGCCTCGATCGAGGTACGGGTCAGGTGGCGCAGGTCGGCCAGCGTGCCCGTCTCCACGGTGCGGCCCTCGCGGATGATGGTGATCCGGTCGCAGAGCGCCTCGACCTCGGACAGGATGTGGCTGGACAGCAGCACGGTCCGGTCGTTGCGGCGCTCGTCGCGGATGACGTCGCGGAACACCTCCTCCATCAACGGGTCCAGCCCCGAGGTCGGCTCGTCCAGGATGAGCAGCTCCACATCGGAGGCCAGCGCGGCGACCAGGGCGACCTTCTGCCGGTTGCCCTTGGAGTAGGTGCGGCCCTTCTTGCGCGGGTCCAGCTCGAAACGCTCCAGCAGCTCGTCGCGGCGCCGCGGGTCGAGCCCGCCGCGCAGCCGGCCCAGCAGGTCGATGACCTCGCCACCGGACAGGTTGGGCCAGAGCGTGACGTCGCCCGGCACGTACGCGAGCCGCTTGTGCAGTGCGGTCGCGTCGGCCCACGGATCGCCGCCCAGCAGGGAGGCGCTGCCGGCGTCGGCGCGCATGAGGCCCAGCAGGATGCGGATGGTGGTGGTCTTGCCGGCGCCGTTGGGCCCGAGGAAGCCGTGCACCTCGCCGGTCCGCACGTGCAGGTACAGGCCGCTCAGGGCCCGGGTGCGCCCGAAGCTCTTGGTGAGCCCGGCGACGCTGATCGCCTCGGTCATGTCATGACTCCTCAGGGACGATGAGCCGGTCCAGGGCCGCGTACGCCTCGTCGGCCCGGTCGGCATCGAGCAGCGGTTGCGTGAAGATCTCGACGGAGGCCCGGAGCATGCGGGCGTGGTGGGCGGGCTCGTCGAGATCGACGCCGAGCACCCGGGAGAGCTGTTCCCGCATGAGGAACATGCCCATCTTCATCGCGACGAGCACGGCGGCGTACGCGCGCGGATCCTTGCTCTTGATCGGCTGGTCGGCCAGCCACAGCTCCCCGGCCTCCACCATCCGTTCGAACATGACCTCGGCCGCGGGTGATCCGTCCATCATGGAGCGCACGAGATAGCGCTGCAGCAGCATCGACTCGGGGTGCACCGAACCGACGAAGGCGGCATCGCCGAAGGCGCCCCGCGCCAGCAGTTGTGCGCGCAGGGTGGCCATCCGCTCGGTCGCGAAGTCGTCGCAGGCGTCGCGCAGGCCCTCCTTGGACCCGAAGTGGTGCCGCAGCAGGCCCGAGGACACGGAGGCGGCCTGGGCGATGTCGCGGATCGTGGCCGGACCGATGCCCTTCTCGGCGAAGAGGCGGATGGCCGCGTCCCGGATGCGGGCTCGCGCCGTCAGATCACTACTCACGTGTGTAGGTTATTACACACGCGTGTAGTCGCCTAGAGCGGCGGCGCAAGATCTTTCCAGCGTTCAGACTTGCCGGAAGTCGATGCCCAGCAGGCTCGCCGCTGCCTTGTAGTCCGCGGCCCGGTGGTCCAGCGACAGTGACCAGTGGTGGCCCACCCCGGACGCGCTCCAGTCGTCCACCCATTCGCCCGGGTCGCGGCCGAAGTCGACCCGGCTGGTCGTGTTGCCGATCGCCAGCAGCGGACCCGGCACTACGGTCCCCTCGGCGGCGATGAACGACAGCGACCCGTCCCGGTCCTGCCCCAGACCCAGCAACGTGACCGGGCCGGGCCGTACGTCGAACTCGACGCTGACGCCCCAGCCGCGCTTGCCGTGGTAGACGCCCAGCCCGCGCAGCAGCGGGTCGCTGGCGCTGACCGCCAGGTGCGCCGGGCCGTCGTGGCCCATCTCCACCACGTTGTCCTCGAAGTTCAGCGCCTGCAGCTCGCAGAAGGAGCCGCCGGCCCCGACCGCCTGGGTGGCCAGCTGGGCCACGGTCGTGCGCAGCTCGTACTCGCCGGTCGTCGGGATGCCGCGGGCGGTGAGCAGCGACGCGCCCAGGATCATGCCGGCACCGAGCCGTTCGTGCTGCTCGCCGTCGAGGCCGCGGTGGTAGTAGGCGATGCTGTCCAGCTCGAAGTCGTCGACGAGGCGGTCCAGCGCCACGGAGACGGTCGCGCCCCAGGCGAAGTCCTCCTCCCGGACCGTGTCGTCCAGGGTGAAGATCTCCCGGGCCAGGTCCATCCGCTGCCTGGTCTCGGCCTCGGTGACCTTCTCGACGCGCTGCCGCAGGTCGTCGAACTCCAGCACCTCGACGTGCGAGCCGAAGGTCACCGGCAGCAGCGTCAGGTCGGTCGAGACGTCGAGCATGCCGGGGTAGAGGTGACCCATCAGGCCGTGCCGGGCGTGCCGCAGCGCCGCCCGGACGTGCGCGGCCCGGATCCACTGGCCGATCCGCCGCCAGGCCGACTCCTGCCGCAGCCAGCCGGAGACCGACCGGAACGGGATCCCGGCACGGCGGAACGTGTTGCCCATCTCCGGCACCGGACACTGCCCGCAGTAGGCCAGCCAGGCGCCGGTGTCGAAGGACGCGTGGTCCATCTTCTCGGTCGGCTGCAGGTCGATCACCAGCACCGGGGTGTTGGCGCGCTGGGCGATCGGCAAGACCATCGAGGCAGTGAGGTACGTCGTCAGGAACAGCACGATCAGGTCGCAGTCAGCGCGGCGCAGCTTCTCCGCGGCCGCCGCCCCCTCCTGGGCGTCCGAGATGAACCCGACGTCGACGACCTCGGTCTCCATCTCCTGGAACCGCTGCGAGACATAACGGGCCGATTCCTGCAGCTGCGGCAACAGCCCCGGGAACTGCGGCCAGTACGTCCCCAGCCCGCCCGCCACCAGGCCGATCCTGGTCTGCCGTTGAGTCACGATGCCTCCAGAAGGATGACGTGCAGGCGGCGCGGGCCGTGCACGCCCTCGACGCGGTTGAGTTCGATGTCGCTGGTCGCCGACGGGCCGCTGATCCAGGTCAGCGGGCGGTGCGGGTCGAGCCGGGTCAGCGCCTCCGGCACCGACGCGACCACCTGGTCCGCGCGTACCACGCAGATGTGCAGGTCCGGCAGCAGGGAGATGATCCGGCGGCCCTGGTCGGGCGAGCCGTCGAGCACGATGGTCCCGGTCTCCGCGACGGCGACCGTGGCCGCGGTCAGCACTCCCCCGGCGACCGCCAGCGTGTCGGCGCTCAGCCCGTCGTCGCGCAGCGCCTCGACACCGTCCGGCAGCCACGCGGGATCGATGCCGGGCGGCACGATCAGTGGCGCGGGGGCGAGGGCGGCCACGGTCCCGGCGATCGAGACACCGCAGTGCACGACCGCCTTGTAGTCCTCGAGCCGGTGCACCAGCAGGTCGAGATCGGCCACCTGGTCGCCGCGGCGGTAGTCGCGTGGGATCGCGGCCGGCGGCGCGGTGTCGCCGAGCGCGGCCCGGATCCGGCCCAGCATCAGCTCGCGGCTGCTCATCGCTTGGCCCACCAGTCGCGGAAGGTCTCCGGCGGCGGGTCCGGCAGGTCCCGGCTGGCGGTCCAGCCGTTGAACGGCGGCGGCAACCGCCGGCCGGCGAGTTTGCTGAGCTTGGCGGCATGCTGCGCGGCCGCGTAGAGCTTCGGGTGGTCCATCGTGTACGCCGCCGACGCCATCACCGCCTTCTCGGCCCGTGGATGGGGCACCTCGTTGCGCAGGTGCACCAGGATCGAGGGGATGTCGATCTTCACCGGGCAGGCGTCGAAACAGGCACCGCAGAGCGACGACGCGTACGGCAGTGAAGCGTTGTCCTCGACCCCGGTGAGCTGCGGCGACAGCACCGCCCCGATCGGCCCGGGATAGACCGACCCGTACGCGTGCCCGCCGGTCCGCTCGTACACCGGGCACACGTTGAGGCACGCCGAGCAACGGATGCAGTGCAGCGCCTGGCGGCCCACCTCGTCGGCCAGCACCGCGCTGCGCCCGTTGTCCAGCAGCACCAGGTGGAAGTTCTGCGGCCCGTCGCCGGGCGTCACCCCGGTCCACATCGACGTGTACGGGTTCATCCGCTCCCCGGTCGACGCCCGCGGCAGCAGTTGCAGGAACACCTCGAGGTCCTGCCACGTCGGCACGAGCTTCTCGATGCCCATGACCGTGATCAGGGTTTCCGGCAGGGTCAGGCACATCCGGCCGTTGCCCTCGGACTCCAGCACCGCCAGCGTCCCGGTCTCCGCGATGGCGAAGTTGGCCCCGGACACCGCGACCTTGGTGCTGAGGAAGGTCTCGCGCAGGTAGCGCCGCGCGGCCCCGGCCAGGATCACCGGTTCGTCGGTCAGCGCCGGGTCGACCCCGGGCATCTCGCGCAGGAAGATCTCGCGGATCTCGGCGCGGTTGCGGTGGATCGCCGGCACCAGGATGTGGCTGGGCTTGTCGTGCCCGAGCTGGACGATGAGCTCGGCCAGGTCGGTCTCCACCGGCTCGATGCCGGCCGCCTCCAGCGCCTCGTTGAGGCCGATCTCCTGGGTGGCCATCGATTTGACCTTGATGACCCGGTCGTGGCCGGTGGCCCGTACCAGCTCCGTGACGATCTGGTTGGCCTCGTTCGCGTCGGCCGCCCAGTGCACGACGCCGCCGGCCGCGGTGACCTTCTCCTCCAGCTGGAGCAGCAGCTCGGGCAGCCGCGCCATGGTGTCGGTCTTGAGCGCCGAGCCGGCCGTACGCAGCTCCTGCCAGTCGGGCAGCTCGCCGATGACCGCGCCGGACTTCGCCCGGATCGTCGTGGTGGCGTGGCCCAGGTTGCGGCGCAGCTGCGCGTTGCCCAGCGCCTTGCGGGCGGCGGCCGGGAACGGCTCGTCGCCACGCAGGTTTCCCACTCCGCGCGGCGCGGGCGTGGGCATACCCAGGAAAGTGGTCATGGGGCCTCCGTCGCGGCGAGGATCTCGGCGAGGTGCACGGTCCGGACGCCCGCGTCGAGCCGGGACAGGCCGCCGCCGATGTGCATCAGGCAGGACGAGTCGCCGGCCGTGCAGACCTCCGCGCCGGTGTCGAGCACGTGGCGCATCTTGTCGGCCAGCATCGCGGTCGACGTGTCGGCGTTCTTCAGGGCGAAGGTGCCGCCGAACCCGCAGCACTGGTCGGCCGCGGGCAGCTCGATAAGTTCCAGCCCGCGGACGTGGCGCAGCAGCCGCTGCGGCTTGTCGCCGACCCGGATCATCCGCAGCGAGTGGCAGGTCGGGTGGTACGTGACCCGGTGTGGGTAGTACGCCCCGACGTCCTCCACCCCGAGCACGTCCACCAGCAGCTCGGACAGCTCGTACGTCCGGCCGGCGACGTCCTCGGCCCGCGCGGCCAGCCCTTCGTCGCCCGCCGCCCGGGCCACCATGGCGTGCTGGTGCCGCACCGACCCGACACACGATCCGGAGGGCGCCACCACCACGTCGTACGGCGCGAACGTGCGCACGTGCCGGCGGACCAGCGGCAGTGCGTCCTTCTGGTAGCCGGTGTTGATGTGCATCTGGCCGCAGCAGGTCTGCCCCGCGGGGAAGACCACCTCGTGGCCCAGCCGCTCCAGCAACTGCACGGTCGCCTTGGCCGCGGCCGGGAACATGGTGTCGGCCAGGCAGGTCACGAACAAGGCGATGCGCATGTCAGGCCTCCAGCCGGCGCTCGACCGCTTGCCACGCGGCTGCGTCGCCGCGCGGTTCGTAGCGCACGATCTGCTGAGTCTCCCGCAGCAGGGCCCGTAGTGCCGAGAGATCACCGCTGATCGTTCCGGCCGCCCGCGCCTGCACGAGCACGTTGCCGAATGCGGTCGCCTCGACCGGGCCGGCCAGCACGGGCAGCCCGCAGGCGTCGGCCGTGAGCTGGCAGAGCAGCTCGTTGCGGGCGCCACCGCCGACGATGTGCACCGCGTCGACGTGCCGCCCGGACAGCTCCTGGGCCTGGCGCACCGCACGACGGTGGGCGAGCGCCAGGCTGTCCAGGATGCACCGCACTGTTTCCGCCGGCCCCGACAGCGAGCGCCCACCGGCCCGGCTCAGGCGGCCGACCATGTCCCCCGGCGGCAGGAACACGGGATCGTCCAGGTCGACGACAACCCGGAAGGCGGGCACGGCGGCCGCCTCGCGCAGCAGCACCGGCAGGTCCGGCGCACCCCACTCGCGCAGGCACTCCTGCAACGGCCAGAGCCCCATCACGTTGCGCAGATAGCGCACAGTGCCGTCGACGCCGCCCTCGTTGGTGAAGTTGGCCAGCCGGGACGCCTCGGTCAGCACCGGCGCGTCCAGCTCGACGCCGACCAGCGACCACGTCCCGCAGGAGATGTACGCGAAATTGTCACCGGCGGCCGGGACGCCCACCACGGCCGAGGCGGTGTCGTGCGAGCCGACCGCGATGACGTCCGGAGTGCCCAGGCCGAGCTCGGGCCGCACCGGTCCGATCACCGTGCCGGGCGCGCGCAGCGGCGGGAAGAGAGTGGGCCGGATCCCGAGCGCGGACATCAGTTCTCCGGCCCACCCCCCTGAGCCTAGATCGAGAAGCTGGGTGGTGGAAGCGTTGGTGAATTCCGCTCCCGTTTCACCGGTCAGCCAGTAGGCCAGCAGGTCCGGGATCATGAGCAGCTGCCGGGCCGCGTCCAGCTGCGGGGTGCCGGCCGCGGCCACCAGCTGGTAGATCGTGTTGAACGGCAGCTTCTGCAGGCCGGTCAGCGCGTACAGCTTGTCCTCGCCGACGACCGCGGCGACCTTGGCGGCCGCGCCCTCGGTGCGGGTGTCCCGGTAGTGCACCGGGTTGCCGAGCAGGGTCCCGGTCGCGTCGAGCAGCCCGTAGTCCACCGCCCACGAGTCGATGCCGATGCCGTCGACCGGCCCGGCGAGGCGCAGACCCTCCAGGACCCCGCGGTACAGCGCGAGGATGTCCCAGTACAGCGTCCCGCCGGCGCGCACCGGCTCGTTGGCGAAACGGTTGACGGCGTCCAGCGACAGCGACCCTGGACCGACCCGGCCGACCATGACGCGCCCGCTGGACGCGCCCAGGTCGACCGCCGCGAAGGTGTTCACCGCAGGAAGGCCGCCGCCACCCCGGCGTCGACCGGGATGTGCAGGCCGGTCGTGTGCGACAGCTCCCCGCCGGTCAGCACGAACACCGCGTTGGCCACGTGCTCCGGGAGCACCTCGCGCTTGAGCAGCGTGCGCTGGGCGTAGTAGGCGCCGAGCTCGGATTCCGGTACGCCGTACACGGCGGCCCGCTGGGCGCCCCAGCCACCGGCGAAGATGCCGGAGCCGCGGACCACGCCGTCGGGGTTGATGCCGTTGACCCGGATGCCGTGCCCGCCCAGCTCGGCCGCGAGCAGCCGGACCTGGTGGGCCTGGTCGGCCTTGGCCGCGCCGTACGCGACGTTGTTCGGGCCCGCGAACAGCGAGTTCTTGCTGGAGATGTAGACGATGTCGCCGCCCAGCCCCTGCCCGATCATGACGCCGGCGGCGGCCTTGGCGACCAGGAACGAGCCCTTGGCCATGACGTCGTGCTGCAGGTCCCAGTCGGCCTCGGTGGTCTCCAGCAGCGGCTTGGAGATGGACAGCCCGGCGTTGTTGACCACCAGGTCCACCCCGCCGAAGGCCAGCACCGCGTCCCGCAGCGCGGTGCCGATCTGCGCCTCGGAGGTCACGTCGGCGGCCACCGCCACCGCGACGTCCGGGCCGCCGATCTCGGCCGCCACCGCGGTCGCGGCCTCGAAGTCCCGGTCCGCCACGACCACGCAGGCGCCCTCGGCGGCGAGCCGCAGCGCGATCGCCTTGCCGATGCCCGAGCCGCCACCGGTGACGAACGCGATCCGGGTGGCCAGCGGCTTGGGCCGGGGCATCCGCCGGAGCTTGGCCTCCTCGAGGGCCCAGTACTCGATCCGGAACTTCTCCGACTCGTCGATCGGCGCGTAGGTCGAGACCGACTCGGCACCGTGCATCACGTTGATCGCGTTGACGTAGAACTCGCCGGCCACCCGCGCGGTCTGCTTGTTGGCACCGAAGCTGAACATGCCGACGCCGGGGATCAGCACGATCGCCGGGTCCGCGCCGCGCATGGCCGGGCTGTCCGGGCCGGCGTGCCGCTCGTAGTAGCCGCGGTAGTCCTCGCGGTAGGCGGCGTGCAGCTCCTTGAGCCGGGCCTCGACCTCCTCCAGCGGGGCGTCCGGCGCCGTGTCGAGCACCAGCGGCTTGACCTTGGTACGCAGGAAGTGGTCCGGACAGGAGGTGCCCAGCGCGGCCAGCTCGGGCATCCGCTCGCGGCGTACGAAGTCGAGCACGACCTCGCTGTCGGTGTAGTGGCCCACCTGCGGACGATCCGTGGAGGCGAGACCGCGCACGATCGGGAACAGGGCGGCCGCGCGCTCACGGCGTACCGCATCGGGCAGGGGCTCGTGGACCAGCGGGCCGAACGGCGCCTCGCGGCCGTGCGCGGCGATCCACGCCGCGGCGGTGTTGATGATCTCCAGCGAGTTGGCCTCGCACTCGGCGCTGGTGGCGCCCCACGCGGTGATCCCGTGCCCGCCGAGCACGACGCCGATGGCCTGCGGATTGGCCCGCTGCACGGCGGCGATGTCGAGGCCGAGCTGGAAACCGGGCCGGCGCCACGGCACCCACAGCACCCGGTCGCCGAAGATCTCCTTGGTCAGTGCCGGGCCGTCGGCCGCGGTCGCCAGCGCGATGCCGGCGTCCGGGTGCAGGTGATCGACGTGCGGCGCGTCCACCAGGCCGTGCATGGCCGTGTCGATCGACGGGGCAGCGCCACCGCGGCCGTGCAGGCAGTAGTCGAAGGCGGCCACCATCTCGTCCTCGCGGTCGACGCCGGGGAAGACGCCGGCCAGCGCCCGGAGCCGGTCCACCCGCAGCACCGCGAGGCCGGACTCCTGCAGCGTGCCGAGGTCGCCGCCCGACCCCTTGACCCAGACCAGCTCGGTCAGCGCCGCGGTGACGGGGTCGATCTCCGTCCCCTTGGCCGAGGTGTTGCCGCCGGCGTAGTTGGTGTTGCGCGGGTCGGCGCCCAGGCGGTTGCTGCGGGCCAGGAGGTCGCTGACTGCGGGGTTCGACATGAGCATCCTTCGCAGGCGGGGCCATGAAACGTTTCACAGATTGCCAGCAGGTTACGGCCCGGGCGCAGCCGCGGTCAATACTTCGCGCCGGATCCGCCGCCTGATGAATCGTTGTCAGTAAGCGCGGGAACGGACGACGGTGGAGGCCCGCGCGACCAGCTCCGGGACGAACAACGGCTGCTGGTGCACGTGCTCGGGATTGGTCGCCTCGTCCAGCACCAGCTGCGCCGCGGCCCGGCCCAGCTCCTGGCGCGGCTGGCGCACCGAGGTGAGCGGCACCGCAGCCGCGGCGGCGAACTCGATGTCGTCGAAGCCCACGATGGCCAGCTCCTCCGGCACCTGCAGGCCCGCGCCGATGCTCTGCTGCAACAGGCCGAGCGCGAGCAGGTCGTTGGCGCAGAACGCGGCGGTCGGCCGGCGTCGGGCCGGGATGCCGGCGAGCCGCTCACCGGCCGAGCGGCCCTCGGCGACGGTCAGCCCGGCCGTCGGCAGATAGGTCAGGTCCTCCGGCGGCAGGCCCAGCTCGGCCCAGATCTGCCGGGCCCCCTCGACGCGCTCGCGGACCTGGCCGATCGACTCCGGCCCGCCGACCACCGCGACCCGGGTGTGCCCCTGCTCGGCCAGATGCTCGACCGCGATCCGGCCGCCCAGCACGTCATCGACGGCGACAGAGCAGAAGAGACCACCCGCACCGACCCGGTCGACGATGACCACCGGGATGCCGCGCCGGCTGATCTCGGCCAGGTGCGGCGCGTCCGGATTGACCGGGGTGATCAGGATGCCCTGCACCCGCTGCTGCATGAGGCGGTCGAGGTGGACCTCCTCGCGCTCGGCCCGGCCGTTGCTGTTGCAGATGAACAGCGAGAGGTCGGCGTCCTCGGCGGCGAGCTCGATGCCCTGCGCGACATCGTGGAAGAAGGGGTTGCTGCCGTCCAGCATCACGTACGCCAGGGTGCGGCTGGTGCCGGCCCGCAGCTGCCGGGCCGACTCGTTGCGCACGAAGCCCAGCTCCGCCATCGCCCGCTCGACCCGCTCCCGGGTGCTGGGGCTGACCACCTCGGGGCGGTTCATCACGTTCGAGACCGTGCCCAGGGAGACCCCGGCCGAGCGGGCGACGTCCTTGACGGACGGTGTCCTGCCGTTGACCACGGATCCCCCTTTGAAACGTTGAAGCGACATCGTACGGGATAACTCGTACCACCCGGCTTCTCGTTTCGAGAAGGTTTCACCAGGTGCTTGACACGTGTGATCGGGGCCACCTACGTTCGTCACACGCCGTATGAAACATTTCAAACATCCCCTGCGGAGGTGGCCCGTGGCGGCAACGCCCGACGAGTCGCGGCCCGGCCCGGCATTGCTCGAAGTGCGCGAGGTGACCAAGTCCTTCGGCGCCGTCGCGGCCGTGCAGGGCGTCAGCTTCCCCCTGTACGCGGGCGAGGCGCACGCCCTGGTCGGCGAGAACGGCGCGGGCAAGTCCACCATCGTCAAGATGCTCGCCGGCGTGCACCGGCCGGACACCGGCGCGCTGGCCGTCAACGGCACGGAGGTCGAGTTCGCCGGGCCCGGTGACGCCAAGGCGGCCGGCATCGCGGTGATCTACCAGGAGCCGACGCTCTTCCCCGACCTGTCCGTGGCCGAGAACATCGCGATGGGCAACCAGCCGCTCACCCGCTTGCGGCAGATCGACCGCCGGGCGATGCACGACAACGCGGCCCGGCTCTTCACCCGCCTCGGCGTGCACATCGACCCGGACCGCCCGGCGCGCGGGCTCTCCATCGCCGACCAGCAGCTCGTCGAGATCGCCAAGGCGCTCTCCAGCGAGGCCCGAGTCCTGATCATGGATGAGCCGACCGCCGCGCTCAGCGGGGTCGAGGTCGACCGGCTCTTCGCGGTCACCCGGGCGCTGCGCGACGAGGGCGCCGCGATCATGTTCATCTCGCACCGCTTCGAGGAGATCACCGCGCTCTGCCAGCGGGTCACGATCATGCGGGACGGCAAGCACGTGTGCACCGAGCTGGTCGCCGACCTCAGCGTCGACGACATGATCCGGCGGATGGTCGGACGCGACCTGAGCACGCTGTTCCCCAAGCAGGACACCGAGATCGGCGAGACCGTGCTCGAAGTGGACGGACTCGGCCGCGAAGGGGTCTTCCGGGACATCAGCTTCACGGTCCGGGCCGGCGAGATCGTCGCGCTGGCCGGGCTGGTCGGTGCGGGCCGTTCCGAGGTCATGCAGGCGGTGTTCGGCGTCGACCGGTACGACACCGGGTCGGTCCGCTTCCTCGGCAAGCCGCTCAAGGCGGGTTCGCCCCGCGCGGCCATGGCCGCCGGCATGGCCCTGGTCCCCGAGGACCGCCGCCAGCAGGGGCTGATCATGGACCTGTCGGTCGAGCGCAACGTGACCCTGCCGCGCAGCCGGGCGCTGGCCAGGCTCGGTCTGCTCTTCGGCACGGCCGAACGCCGCGAGGCGACGAGCTGGACGAGTCAGCTGCAGACCAAGCTGGGCCGGCTGTCCGACCCGGTGGGCACGCTGTCCGGCGGCAACCAGCAGAAGGTGGTGCTGGCCAAATGGCTGGCCACCGACCCGAGGCTGCTGATCGTCGACGAGCCCACCCGCGGCATCGACGTCGGCACCAAGGCCGAGGTGCACCGGCTGATGTCGTCGCTGGCGGCCCGCGGGCTCGCCGTCGTCATGGTCTCGTCCGAGCTGCCCGAGGTGCTGGGCATGGCCGACCGGATCATCGTCCTGCGCGAGGGGCACGTGGCGGCCCAGCTCACCCGCGCCGAAGCCACCGAGGAGAACGTCATGTACGCGGCAATGGGCCAGCAGGTGACGGCATGACCGCCTGCACCGAGCGTCACCTCCCGGCGGCCGGCAACGGCCGCGACCGCGAGGGCCAGAAGGGCATGCCAAAGGGGGGCACGGCATGACCGCGGCCGTGGCGGCACCCCGCCGGATCTTCTCCGGGCTGGTCAAGACCCGCGAGCTCGGTATCATCCTGGCCCTGGTGGTGCTGGTCGCCTACACCGCCGCGAGCAACCCGCGGTTCCTGTCCGGGCAGAGCATCCGCGACATCCTGCTCAACACGGCCATCCTCGCGGTGATGGCCGCCGGGCAGGCCGTCGTGGTCATCACCCGCAACATCGACCTCTCGGTCGGGTCGGTGCTCGGCCTCAGCGCCTTCACCGTCGCTACCATGATGAGCGACAACCCCGGCCTGCCGATGGTCGTCGCGATCCTCGTGGGCCTCGCCGTCGGCGGCGCGGCCGGCCTGCTCAACGGCGTGCTGGTCCGGTACGGCCGGGTGCCCGCCCTGGTGGTCACGCTGGGCACGCTGTACATGTTCCGCGGCATCACCTACTCGTGGGCCGGTGGCCAGCAGGTCAACGCCGACGAGCTGCCGCGGCACTTCCTGACCTTCGCCAACGACGCGATCCTGGGCATCCCGTGGCTGGTGCTGATCGCGCTGGTCGTGGTCGGTGGCGTCTCGCTGCTGATGCGCAACTACCGGGTGGGCCGCGAGCTGTACGCGATGGGCTCCAGCCCGCAGGCCGCCGAGCTGGCCGGCATCAAGGTGGCCCGCAACCTGCTCGGCGCGTTCATCCTGAGCGGCGCCCTCGCCGGACTGGCCGGGGTGCTCTTCGCCGCCCGGTTCGGCACGGTCGACGCGGCCGCCGGCACCGGCCTGGAGCTCAACGTCGTGGCGGCTGTGGTCGTCGGCGGGGTGGCGGTCTTCGGCGGCAGCGGCACGGTCTGGGGCGCGGGTCTCGGCGCCCTGCTGCTGACCGTGATCGGCAGCGCCCTGACCGTGCTGGACATCAACCAGTTCTGGCAGCAGGCCATCGTCGGCGCCCTGATCATCCTGGCCATCTGCGCCGACCGCCTGGTCGCGGTGCGGATCGCCCGCTCGCTGCGGAAGAAGGACAGCCATGTCTGAGCTCAGAAGGAGACTCGCCTCCTGGGACAGCATCATCGTGCTGCTGACCGTCTTCGTGCTGATCGTGGCGTCGTTCTCGGTGACCAACTTCGGCACCAGCCGCAACTTCACCTTCCTGATCCTGGACCTGCTGCCGATCATGCTGGTGGCGCTGCCGATGACGTTCATCATCGTCACCGGGGAGATCGACCTGTCGGTGGCGAGCACACTCGGCCTGGCCAGCTCGATCATGGGCTACCTGTGGAACCAGGGCCTGTCCATCGAGTCGATCATCCCGATCTGCGTCATCGCCGGCGCGCTCCTCGGCGCGGTGAACGGCTTCCTGGTCACCGGGCTGGGCCTGCCGTCGCTGGCGGTCACGATCGGCACCCTCGCCCTGTACCGCGGGCTCGCGCTGGTCGTCCTGGGTGACGGCGCGGTCGCGGACTTCCCGTTCAGCTACACCGGCTGGGTGACCGGCACGATCGGCGACGGGCCGGTGCCCAACGTGCTCATCCTGATCGTCGTCCTGGCGGCGATCTTCGGGGTGATCCTGCACGCGACCCCGTTCGGCCGGTCGCTGTACGCGATCGGCGCGAACGCCCAGGCCGCCCACTTCTCCGGCATCCGGGTGGCCCGCACCAAGTTCTGGCTGTATGTGGTCAGCGGCGCGGTCGCCGGACTGGTCGGGGTGCTCTGGACGCTGCGCTACTCCAGCGCCCGGGCTGACAACGGCGCCGGGCTCGAGCTGGCCGTGGTCGCCGCGGTCCTGCTCGGCGGCGTCTCCATCTTCGGCGGCAAGGGCACCCTCCCCGGCGTCCTGGCCGGCGTGGTCCTGCTCGCCGCTCTGCAGAACGCCCTGCGCCTGCAGGACGTGTCGGGCCAGGCGCTGAACATCGTCACTGGTGCCCTGCTCGTGCTCTCCGTGCTGCTGCCCAACATCGCGACCTCGATCCGCACCACCTGGCAAAGGCGGAAACTTCGCCGCGCCGCTGCTGTCTGACCCCTCGCCCTCCAAGGAGTACGCCATGCTTCGTTCCCACCGACGCCTACTCTCCGCAGGCGCCGCCTCACTTCTTGTCCTCGGCATCGCTGCCTGCGGTGGCACCACCAAGGACAGTGCCGACAACTCCGGCCCCGCCGCCGCGCAGTCCGGCGCGGCCGACCCGAACGCGAAGCTCAAGGAAGGCCTCAAGATCGCCTTCCTGCCGAAGCAGCTCAACAACCCGTACACCGACGTCGAGGTGGGTGGCGGCAAGGTCGCCGCGGGCGAGCTCAAGGGCGAGTACAAGCTGGTCGGCCCGAACGACGCCAGCGCCTCCTCGCAGGTCAGCTACATCAACACGCTGATCCAGCAGCAGCAGAACGTGATCGGCATCGCGGCCAACGACCCGAACGCGGTCTGCCCGTCGCTCAACCAGGCCCGCCAGGCCGGCATCAAGATCGTGGCCTTCGACTCGGACGCCTCCAAGGACTGCCGGGACGTCTTCATCAACCAGGCCACCACCCAGGGCATCGGCGAGAGCCTGGTCAAGATGGCCAGTGAGCTGGCCGGTGGCTCCGGTGAGATCGCGATCCTCTCGGCGACCCCGAACGCGACCAACCAGAACGCCTGGATCGAGGTCATGAAGACCGAGCTCGCCAAGCCCGAGAACGCCAAGCTCAAGCTGGTCAAGACCGCGTACGGCAACGACGACGACCAGAAGTCGTTCCAGGAGGCGCAGGGTCTGCTGCAGTCGTACCCGAACCTGAAGGTCATCGTCTCGCCGACCACCGTGGGCATCGCCGCGGCCTCGCGCTACGTCAGCTCCTCGAACTACAAGGGCAAGGTGGCGATCACCGGGCTGGGCCTGCCGAACCAGATGCGCGAGTACGTCAAGGACGGCACCGTGAAGAAGTTCGCGCTGTGGAACCCGGCCGACATCGGCTACCTGGCCGCGTACGCGGGTGCGGCACTGGCCTCGAACCAGATCACCGGCAAGGAAGGCGAGAAGTTCAAGGCCGGCAAGCTCGGCGAGTACACCGTCGGCGCGGCCGGCGAGATCGTGCTCGGCCCGCCGACCGAGTTCACCGCCGAGAACATCGACCAGTTCAACTTCTGACCGATGCGCTACTGCTTCAACCTCCAGGTCCGCCCCGAGCGGATGGCGGAGTACGTGGAGCGGCACCAGGCCGTGTGGCCCGAGATGCAGGACGCATTGCGGGCCACCGGCTGGCGCAACTACTCCCTGTTCCTGCGTTCCGACGGGCTGCTGGTCGGCTACGTCGAGACCGACGACCTCGCGGCGGCCCAGGCGGCAATGGCGCGGACCGAGGTGAACGCCCGCTGGCAGGCGGAGATGGCCGAGTTCTTCACCGGCATCGACGGCCGCCCACCGGACGAGAGCTTCGTGCTGCTGACCGAGGTCTTCCACCTAGCAGAAGAGAAGTGATCCACATGGCTGATCTGGCCGCCGTCAAGCGGGCCCTCGCCGCCCAGCGGATCGAGACCCCGTCCTGGGCCTTCGGCAACTCCGGCACCCGGTTCAAGGTCTTCGCCCAGGCCGGCGTGCCCCGCAACCCGCAGGAGAAGATCGCCGACGCCGCCACCGTGCACAAGTTCACCGGGGTGGCGCCGACGGTCGCGCTGCACATCCCGTGGGACAAGGTGGACGACTACGCCGAGCTGCGTTCGTACGCCGAGTCGCTCGGGGTGGGGATCGGCGCCATCAACACCAACGTCTTCCAGGACGACGACTACAAGCTGGGCTCGGTCACCAACCCGGACGCCGGCGTACGCCGCAAGGCCACCGACCACCTGCTCGAGGCGATCGCCATCATGGACGCGACCGGCTCGCGGGATCTGAAGCTGTGGTTCGCCGACGGCATCAACTACCCCGGCCAGGACGACCTGCGCAACCGCCAGGACCGGCTGGCCGCGGCCCTGCGCGAGACGTACGACCGGCTCGGCGACGACCAGCGCATCCTGCTGGAGTACAAGCTGTTCGAGCCGGCCTTCTACGCCACCGACGTCCCGGACTGGGGCACGTCGTACGCGCACTGCATCGAGCTGGGTGAGAAGGCGACGGTGTGCATCGACACCGGCCACCACGCCCCCGGCACGAACATCGAGTTCATCGTGGCGTTCCTGCTGCGCCAGAACAAGCTGGGCGCCTTCGACTTCAACAGCCGCTTCTACGCCGACGACGACCTGATGGCCGGGGCGGCGGACCCGTTCCAGCTGTTCCGGATCATGTACGAGATCGTCCGCGGCGGCGCGCTGGACCCGGCCTACGGCATCAACTTCATGCTGGACCAGTGCCACAACATCGAGACGAAGATCCCCGCGATCATCCGCTCGGTGATGAACATCCAGGAGGCGACGGCCAAGGCGCTGCTGGTCGACCGGGACGCGCTGGGCCGGGCCCAGAACGACGGCGACGTGCTGGAGGCCAACGCGGTGCTGATGGATGCCTACAACACCGACGTCCGGCCGCTGCTGGCCGAGGTCCGCGCGGACGCGGGCCTGGATCCGAACCCGGTCGCGGCCTACCGGCGCAGCGGTTACCAGGAGAAGATCCTGCAGGAGCGGGTCGGCGGTCAGCAGGCCGGCTGGGGCGCCTGAGCCGGGCGGATTATTCGGTCGTGCCGGGGAGGCGGCGAGCGCCAGGATGGGCGAGAACGCTTCCCCGCGCCCGAAGGAGCACCTCCCGATGGACTTCCCGATGCCGGCTCCGGTGCTGACGGGCTCTCTGGTGCGGCTGGAGCCGCTCGGCCTCCAGCACGCGGCCGATCTGGCCGTGGCCGCCGAGGAGGATCGCGGATCCTTCGGCTACACCTGGGTGCCGCGGGCGGACGAGATGACCGGGTACATCGCGGAGCAGCTGGCCCGGGCCGCGTCGGGACGGCTGGCGCCCTACGCGCAGGTCGCCCTGTCGTCGGGGCGGGCCGTCGGCGCCACTGCCTACTGGGAGCCGCGGCTGTGGCCGGACGGGATCCGGGTGTGCGCGGTCGAGGTGGGGTTCACCTGGCTGGCCGCTTCGGCCCAGGGCACCGGCATCAACACCGAGGCGAAGTTCCTGCTGTTCGACCACGCCTTCACGACCGCGGGCGTCGCCCGGGTCGATCTGAAGACCGATGCCCGCAACGCCCGGTCGCGGGCGGCGATCGCCAGTGTCGGCGCGCGCTTCGAGGGCGTGCTGCGGAACTGGTCCCGCTCCTGGGCGCCGGGTGAGGACGGGTGCCTGCGCGACTCGGCGATGTTTTCGATCATCGCGCCGGAGTGGCCGTCCTGCCGGGCCCGGCTCGAGGCCCGGCTGGCCACCCGCGCTGCTGACCGCAGCGCCTGAGACCCGTCACTGCAGCGCGGCGGCTCCGAACGAGACGGCGAAGCGCTTGCACCAGATGCTGATGCTGCGGTAGTCCTCGGGGTCGACCTTGCCCGGCACCGGGTAGACCTGGTCACCGCGGTTGCCCTTGAGGCGGCCGAGCTCCGTCCACTTGCCGTCGTCGAAGACCCGCCAGCCCGCGGAGCCTTCGCGGACCTCCTGGTCGGTGAGCCAGACCCGCAGGTCCGGGCCGTCCGAGGTGTCCAGGCCGACCAGCTCGACCTGGTGGCTGCCGTCCGGGTTGCGGACCAGGCGGGCCGTGCCGGCCGTCGCGTGCTCGTGAGTGATGAACGAACCCGTGCGCACCACGACCGGTCCCGCGGGCTCAGCTGCGACACTCGGCGCGGCGGCGCTGCTCGGCGCGGCGGCGCTGCTCGGGGCAGCGACCACTGTGGACAGCGTTTCGTTGACCGTGTTGTCGGTGAACAGCCGCCAGGGCTGGAACCAGTAGAGACCGACGGCGGCGCCGGCCCCCAGCACGAGGACGGCCACCCAGGTCACGGGTTTCGCGAACAAGCGTTTCAGCACAGTGCTGAGTCAACACGCCCGCCGGGGACCACCGGAAGCATTCCGGGCATTACCGCTTCCTTACGGCCGCCGGACAGGACTCCGCCCCCGCCGAACGCGCGGGGGCGGAGGACCGGTCAGGCCACCGGCGGCGGCGGCTCCGCGGCGCCGGTCATGATGGCGACCGCTTCGGACATGGAATGGCTCTTCGGGGTGATCACGGTGGCCCGGCGGCCCAGCCGCTGGATGTGGATGCGGTCGGCCACCTCGAACACGTGCGGCATGTTGTGGCTGATCAGGATCACCGGCAGGCCCCGGTCGCGGACGTCACGGATCAGTTGCAGCACCCGGTTGCCCTCCTTGACGCCCAGCGCCGCGGTGGGCTCGTCCAGGATCACGACCTTGCTGCCGAACGCGGCAGAACGGGCCACCGCCACCGCCTGGCGCTGGCCGCCGGACAGCGATTCCACCGCCTGGCCGATGTTCTGCAGCGTCGCCACGCCCAGCTCGTTCATGTGACGCTTGGCCTCGGTACGCATGTGCGCCTTGTCGAGCATCCGGAAGACCGAGCCCAGCACCCCCGGCTTGCGTTCCTCCCGGCCCAGGAACAGGTTGTCGGCGATGTCCAGCCCGGGGGCCACCGCCAGGGTCTGGTAGACCGTCTCGATCCCGGCCGCCCGCGCGTCCATCGGGTTGCGGAAGTTGACCCGCTGCCCGTCCAGGTAGATCTCGCCGCTGTCCGGGACCACCGCGCCGGACAGCGCCTTGATCAGGCTCGACTTGCCGGCGCCGTTGTCCCCGATGACCGCCAGGATCTCGCCCGGGTAGAGCTCCAGGTCGCCGCTCTCGATCGCGGTGACCCGGCCGTACCGCTTGGTCAGGCCGCGCGCCTCCAGCACCGGCGTGGTCATGTCTTCACCTTCCTGATCCACTGGTCGAGGGAGACGGCCACCAGCACGAGCAGGCCGATGGCGAAGCCCTGCCAGACGACTTCCACGCCGGCCAGTTGCAGGCCGTTACGGAAGACGCCGACGATCAGGGCGCCGATGAGAGTGCCGAGCACGCCACCGCGACCGCCGAAGAGGCTGGTGCCGCCGAGCACGACAGCGGTGATCGAGTCGAGGTTGTAGTCGACGCCCACGTTGGGGCTGGCCGAGGCGAGGCGGCCGATCAGGATCCACGCGCCGACGGCGTACAGCAGGCCGGCCACGGTGTAGACGGAGAACAGCACGCGGCTGGTCCGGATGCCGGCCAGCCGGGCCGACTCGATGTCGTCGCCGGTCGCGTAGACGTGCTTGCCCCAGGCGGTGGAGCTGAGCGCGTAGAAGAACGCCCCGAACAGCAGCAGCATGATGATCGAGCCGTAGGTCAGCCGGAAGCCGCCGATCGGGATCGTGGTGCCGGTCCAGGTCATCAGGCCGGGCATGTCGGAGCCGCGGATCGTCTCGCTCTTGGACACGACCGAGTTCAGCGAGAAGAAGATGCTGAGCGTGCCGAGGGTGACGATGAACGGTGGCAGTTTGATCCGGGTGACCAGGAAGCCGTTGAGGGCTCCCATCGCCGTACCCGCGACCAGGCCGAGCAGCAGCGCCAGGATCCCCGGCATGCCGAGCTTGGTGGCGAAGCTGGCCATCAGGATCGAGGAGAAGACCGCGATGGCGCCGACCGACAGGTCGATGCCGGCGGTCAGGATGATCAGGGTCTGTCCCAGCGCCAGCACCGCGATGACGGTGACCTGGGCCAGCACCAGCGACAGGTTGGGGGCGGAGAAGAACCGCTGGTTCGCGACGGAGAAGGCGAGGATGGCCACGATCAGGACGGCCAGCGGGCCGAGGGTCGGGTTACCGTGCAGCAGATGCTGCAGCCGCAGCCCGAGGGAGTCGTTGCGCCGGACGTCGAAGTCCTGCGGCGGCGAGGGTTCCTTGACGGCAGTGGTCGACATGATCAGCCCCAGCAGTTCTGTTTGCCCCAGGCCGAGTCCTTGGCCTCGATGCCGGTCTGCGGCTGGTCGGTGATCAGGGTCGCGCCGGTGTCCACGAAGTCCTTGCCCGCGCTGGCCTGCGGCTTGGTGCCGTCCTTGGCGAAGGCCGAGATCGCGTCGATGCCGAGCGAGGCCATCTTGAGCGGGAACTGCATCGAGGTGGCCCCGATGACTCCGGCCTTGACGTTGTCGACGCCGGGACAGCCGCCGTCGATCGAGACGATGGTGACCGTCTTGTCCTTACCGGCCGCCTTCAGCGCCTGGTACGCGCCGGCCGCGGCGGGCTCGTTGATCGTGTAGACCAGGTTGATCGACGGGTCCTTCTGCAGCAGGTTCTCCATCGCGGTCCGGCCGCCGTCCTCGGCGCCGTCGGTCACGTCGTGCCCGACGATGCGGGGGTCGGACTCGTCACCGATCTTGTCGGCATCGCCCACCGGGATGCCGAAGCCGTCCAGGAAGCCCTGGTCGCGCTTGACGTCCACGGAGACCTGGTTGGCGTTCAGGTCGAGCATGGCGATCTTGGCCTGCTTGCTCTCCTTGTCGAACTTCGCCTTGGCCCACTGCCCGATCAGCTTGCCGGCCTGGTAGTTGTCGGTGGCGAAGGTCGCGTCGACGGCGTTGGCCGGGTCGGTCGGGGTGTCCAGGGCGATGACCAGCATGCCCGCCTGCTTCGCCTTGTCGATCGCCGGGACGATCGCCTTGGAGTCGCTCGGGGTGATCAGGAAGCCCTTGGCGCCGGCCGAGATCAAGCTCTCGATCGCCTGCACCTGCGCCTCGTTGTCCCCGTCCTGCTTGCCGGCGAAGCTCTGCAGCTTCACGCCGGCCTTGTCCGCCGCCTGTTGCGCACCCTCCTTCATCTTGACGAAGAAGGGGTTCGTGTCCGTCTTGGTGATGAGTCCGACGGTTGCCCCGTCCCCGGAGCCCGAGTCGCCACCGCAGGCCGCGGCGCCGAGCACCAGGCCGACGGCGAGCAGAGCAGGCCCGAGGCGCCCGCGCTTGATCAGCGTTGATTGGCGCATGTCCCCTCCAAATCGATTTAGCAGAAATCGAGAGACAACGTTGTCTTGCAGTAGACGACTCGGCGCATCAGGTGTCAACAATTAGTTTCGACAATGTTGCGTAGCGTGATCAACATCGGCGGAAGTCGATCAATGGAGGGAACCATGACCCCCGGGCGACCCACCATGAACGACGTCGCCCGCACCGCCGGGGTCAGCCTCAAGACCGTCTCGCGGGTGGTCAACGGCGAGACCACGGTGGACCCCGCCCTGGTCGCCCGGGTCCGCGCGGCGGTGGACTCGCTGCACTACCGCCCGCACCTCGGGGCGAGCATGCTCCGTCGCAACGACCGGCGGACCGCGACCATCGGCCTGCTGCTGGAGGACGTGGGCAACCCGTTCTCGGCGGTGCTGCACCGAGCGGTGGAGGACGAGGCCCGGCCCCGCGGGGTGTACGTGCTCACCGGCAGCCTCGACGAGGACCCCGAGCGGGAGCGCGAACTGACCCGGGCCTTCGCGCGCCGGCACACCGACGGGTTGATCCTCGCGCCGGCCGGGCCCGACCAGGGGTTCCTCGCGCGGGAGTTGCCACCGGACATCCCGGTGGTCTTCGTGGACCGGCCCGCCGCCGGCTTCGCCGCCGACACCGTGCTGACCGGCAACATGGCCGGGGCGGCCGAGGCGGTGCGGCACCTCATCGGGTACGGGCACCGGCACATCGCGTTCCTCGGCGACCTGGCCGGGATTGCCACGTCCCGCCGCCGGTTACGCGGTTATCTCACGGTGCTCGACGACGCCGGGCTGGCGCCGACCGTGGTCGGTGGCCTGCACGACTCGGCGGCGGCCGAGGCGGCCACGCTGGACCTGCTCGCCCGGGCGGAGCCGCCGACCGCGCTGTTCACCGGTCAGAACCTGATCACCATCGGCGCGATCCGGGCGTTGCGCCGGCTCGGCCGGCAACACACCGTGGCCCTGGTCGGCTTCGACGACTTCCCGCTGGCCGACCTGCTGGAGCCGGGGATCACCGTGATCGCCCAGGACCCGGCGGCCATGGGCCGGGCCGCGGCGAAGGCACTCTTCGAGCGGATGGACGGGCTCAGCGCAGAGCCGCGCGAGATCAGGATTCCGACGACCCTGATCCCGCGCGGCAGCGGTGAGGTTACCGGTCGATCTACGGGAAGTTGGTGACCGTACGCGGCACGACCTGGTCAGCCGTGGCCGCCGGCCCGATGTTGTTGACGACGTGGTCGATGGTGCCCGAGGCGAGCGAGATGGTGAAGATGTTGTGCAGCTTCACTCCCCCGTTGACCGGCGCCTGGAAGCCGTTGGCCGAGTGCACCGCCGGGTTGTTCTGGAAGAAGGCGTAGCTGCCCATCCCCCAGGCCTCGTGGGTGGACACACTGTCGGCCACCTTGTACGCCGGGTAGCCGACGCCGTCACTGCGCCAGGCGGCGTTCGACGGCGGGTCGTACGGCTGCTCGTTCTGCAGGAAGTACGTGCGGCCGCCGTTGCCGTTCCAGAGGATCTCGGTCTTCTGGTAGTGCTCGACGAACAGGCCGTACGCGGTCACGTTCTGACCGTTGACGATCAGGCCGCTGTCCGCGGTGTTGACCGTCCAGCCGTAGGTGCCGGCGTTGCCGTGGTCGGCCCGCCAGGCCCAGATGTGGTCGATGATCGTGTTGTTGCTGTTGACCAGCAGGCTGTTGGTGGCCTTGCCGGCGATCGAGCCGCCGATCCGGAAGAACACGTCCTGCACGGTCGTCGGGTTGCCGGCGTGGTTCGCCGAGGAGCCGTTCGGGCCGATCACCAGCAGGTTGGCCGAGTTGGTGGTGCCCGCGTCGAAGAACAGGCCGGCCAGCTTGACCCCGTCGACGTCGGCCACCTGCATCGGGGTGACGCCGTTGTCCGGGATGATCGTCGCGTAGCCCAGGCCCATGACCACGGTGTTGGCCCGGGTCACGTTGATGGTCTGGTTCACGTGGTAGACGCCCGGCTGGAACATCAGGTTCAGGCCCTGCGCCAGCGCCTGGTTGATCGTCGCCGCGGAGTCACCCGGCTTGGCCACGTAGAACTGGCTCAGCGGGATGCTGGTGCCCGGGGTGTTGCCGTTCGCCCAGGTCACGCCGGCCGCGTTGGTCTGCAGGTTGGGCACGAAGACGGCGTACTGGCCGTTGGCCTGGTAGAGGTACGGCTTCTCCCGGATCACCGGGGTCTGGCCGATCACCGTGTACGGCGGGGTCGGGTAGCTGGCCGCCGGGGCACCCTGCACGCCGACGAAGGTCTGGTTCCACACCGCGTTGGAGTTCGAGCCGATCTGGCTGTTGCGGGTGAACCACTGCTGCTGCGAGTACTGACCCTCGACGCCGCTGATCCGCGAGTCGGCGATGTAGCCGCCGGACGCCCAGCCGTAGCCGTTCGGAGCGAGGTTCAGGTCACCGTGGATGTCCATCCGCCGGAACGGCGCGGCCTGCGAGACGGCCCAGCGGTTGGCCCCCGAGACCGGGTAGAGGGAGATGTTCTCGACCGAGCGCCAGAAGTTCTGGGTCGCGTTGCCCTGGAACCAGCCGGCGTCGACGGTGATGTCACCGTTGATCCGTACGTCCTGGGGGTTCTGGCCGAGGCCGATCACCGAGGTGTTGAAGCCGACCTGGATGTTCAGGCCGTTGTAGGTGCCCGGCTTGAACGCGAGCAGGTTGCGCTGGAGGCCGAACTGGTTGGTCTCCTGCTGCTTGAAGATCGCGTCGGCCGTGCTCTGGATCGACGCCATCGACATGGTCGGGTCGAAGACCGTCACGTTGGCGCCGAGGCTGCCGCCGCCCGGGAGCGTCGGTCCGGTGGGCGGGGTGGTGGTCGGCGGCGTTTCCGTGGTGCCGCCGAAGACCTTGAACTCCCAGAGCGAGTAGCCGTACTGGGTGGCGCGCTCGGTGCCGTACATCCGCACGTAGCGCGCGGTGGCGGAGACCGGCAGGCTCTGCACCCCGGCCGTCCCGGCCGTGGCCGCGGTCGCGTCGGCCCAGGTGGTGCCGTTCAGCGAGGTCTGGATCCGGAAGGTCCGGGCGTACGCGGCCTCCCAGTTCAGCTCGACGCGGGTGATGGCCGAGCTGGCGCCGAGGTCGACCTGCAGCCACTGCGGGTCGGCGAACGCGGACGCCCAGCGGGTGCCCGTGTTGCCGTCGACCGCGGCCGTGGCCGGGAAGGCGCCGGGGTTCTCCGAGGACGACGCGGTCGCGGGCTTGCCCTGGGAGAGCAGCGTCTCGGCGGCTTCGGCGCTCAGCGCGGTGACCGCGCCGAAGCCGGCGACGACGGTGGCGACCAGGGCGCCGGTGGCGGCGAGCCGCCATCGGCGGCGTGACCGCCCGGGGGCGACGGAGGGAGCGGGGATGACCATTGCTTCTCCTAGACACAGCGGTACGGGCGCGGGGGTCACGCGTCCGAGGGGCGGGAGCCGGGGAAAGCGCCCGTTGGGGATGACAGCCGGAGCGATCGAAGAGAGCGCTTCACTGCTTCCTGGACGCTAAGTTCGTTACGGCCATGTGTCAAAGGATCGGCGGCGATGTTTCCGGACCGGTTTTTGCCGCCGACAACCGCCCTAGCTGCACGGAAGCTTTCCCGTAGGGTCGGCCGGCCACCCCGCCGGGTAGTTCCGGAACCGGTTCCGACGTGCGCTGATAGGGTCCTGACGCGCCCCTCCGGCAGCAGCTTCCGCGACTCGTCACCGACGGGAAAATCGGCTGGATAACGGTTCTCACCGTCGGATCGGCCCGCCCGAATGAGCCCGCACTTGCAAGACGCTCGTAAGCCTCTTAAAGACTAAAAGGGACACTGCGGTCCTTCTCGCGGGAAGCGCTTCCTCGTCCGCCGGGGTTCTAGGGTGGCGTCATGCGGTTGATACTGATGGCAGACACCCACCTGCCGAAGCGGGCCCGCGACCTCCCGGCCGAGCTGTGGGCGGCGGTCGACGCGGCCGACGTCGTCCTCCACGCCGGGGACTGGGTCGACGTTCCGTTGCTGGACGAGCTCACCGCCCGGTCGAAGCGGCTGATCGCCTGCTACGGCAACAACGACGGTCCGGCCCTGCGCGCCCGGCTCCCCGAGATCGCCCGGGCCGACCTGGACGGGCTACGGCTGGCCGTGGTCCACGAGACCGGTCAGGCCACCGGCCGCGAGGAGCGCTGCGCGGCCCGGTTCCCGGACACGGACGTGCTGGTCTTCGGCCACTCCCATATCCCGTGGGACACCACGGCGGAGACCGGCCTGCGTCTGCTCAACCCGGGCTCCCCGACCGACCGGCGCCGCCAGCCGTACGCGACGTACCAGACGGCGACCGTGTCGGACGGGGTCCTGACCGGCGTCGAGCTGCACCGGATCGTCAGACGAGCCTGACCGGGCCGGCGTCGATCGGCACCCGGAACAGCGAGTACGGGTACTGCCGCCGGTCCGTACCGCTCTGGTACTTGGCCTGGCGGTGCAGCTGGTTGGCGGTCACGTAGAGGTGCCGGTCCGCGGCGACCGACATCGTGTCGGGCCACAGCAGCCGCGGATCGTGCACCACCGTCTCCAGCGTGCCGTCCGGCAGCCGCCGCAGAATCGCGTTGTGCTCGCCGTGGGTGAGATACAACCGGCCCTGGTCGTCGGTCTCCAGCCCGTCGGAGACACCGCCCTTGTCTCCCTCGTCCACCACCGTGGCAGCCACCTCGTCGGCGCTGGCGGAGCGGTCCACCAGGGCGTCGGTCGACACGCTGTACCAGTGCCGTGAGGCGAGCGGGCAGTAGTAGAGCCGGCTGCCGTCCGCGCTGATGGCGATGCCGTCCGCGCCCATCAGCACCGGCTTGGCCGGGCCCTCGGCCGGACGCTCCAGGACGGGGGCGCCCTCGACCACGGGCAGGAAGGCCGGGGGCTGCTCGGCCTTGGTCGACGGGTGCTCGTGCAGCTTCCGCCAGGCCGTGCCGGACGCCAGGTCGACCACGATGATGCCGTTCGGGCCCTGGTCGGACGAGTCGGTGATGTAGGCGACGTTGCGCCGCAGGTCGAACCGCACGTCGTTGAGATAGGTCGTGGGCAGCGCCACGTCGGGCTCGAAGACGATCGTCTGGACGACGGTGTCGGTGCTCAGATCGACGCAGACCATCTTCGGACCGCCGGGCCTGGTCGGCTGGAACAACGGGCTCCCGGTGTCCAGCACCCAGAGCCGATCGGCCGGGTCGACGACGATGCTCTGCACCGACACGAAGGCCTTCGCATCGTCATCCCCGGACGGGTTGTTCCACGCCTGGTCCGGATAGGGAACGGCGGTGCCGTCCCGCAGCTCGGCCACGGTGAAGGCGACCTCGTCGCCCCACTTCGGATAGTTGACGAAGATCCGCCCGCCGGCCGAGACACTGACGCCGGTGGGCATCGGCCCGTCGTCGAAGGTGTGCACGGTCTCGAGATCGCCGATGGGCTGGTCGCTCGGTTGGTCGGTCATGACACCGGGCTACCCGGTTTCGGCGGGCAATCACCCGGGGGGCCGAGGTCAACGCAGCCACCGGACGTAGTCGACGAACATGGTCTGCGGGAAGGTCACGGTCGCATCCGGTTCACCGGGCCAGTCACCGCCCACTGCCACGTTGAGCAACAGGTAGAACGGCTTGTCGAAGACCCACTGCCGGCCAGGCGGCAGGTCCTCGGGCGCGTACGTGGCGAAGACGGTCCCGTCGACCGACATCTGGATGAGGCCGGGCCACCAGTCCACCGCATAGGTATGGAATTGGTCGGCCAAGGGCGCCGCCGCACCGGTCGACATAGTTGTTTTCCACGGCGTGCCACCGAGGTCGGGTCCGTGCAGGGAGGCATGCACGGTGTGCGGTTCCCGGCTGCCGAGGTGCTCCATGATGTCGATCTCGCCGCAGGCCGGCCAGCCCCCGTGCCGGGCGTCGACGCCGAGCATCCAGAAGGCGGGGAGCAGCCCGGTGCCACCCGGAGTTCTGATCCGGCCCTCGATCCGACCGTACGTACCGGAGTAGGTGCTGTTGAGTCGGGCCGACGTGTAGCGGACTCCGGTATCCGGGAGTCCACGCCGCGCCACGACAGCGAGCTGGTCCGCCGCGACCTGCACGTTCGCTGGGTCTGCGGTGTACGTCTGCTGTTCGTTGTTCCCCCATGTGCCGAAGCCGGTCTCGAGCCGCCACCTCGCGTCGTCCGGTGCCGTGCCGATGCCGTCGAACTCGTCGGAGAAGACGGACGTCAGCGGCGCGGTGTCATGCCGGGCGAGGGTGAGTGCTGCGGAGGTGACCGCCACCCGATGACCGCGTTCCACGATCGAGACCCGGAGCGGGCCGGCCGGCGCGGGCACGAGCACGGACACCCGGCTCAGCCGCGTGTCGGTGCTGACCACGTGCGTCTCGTGCCCAGCGGTCGTGTCGACCGACACCTCGACGGTGGAAACCGGCTGATCGACCCGCATCGCGACGCCGAAGGTGACCAGCCAGGTGCCGCCGGCCGGCACCGGGAACAGGTAGCAGTGGGAGTCGTTGACGGCGGGCGGCGAACTCATCCAGCGGTGGGTCCACCCCACCTCGACCGGGGGTCCGGGTGCGCTGCCCGGGACGTTCAGAAGCGGAGTCCCACAGGGAGGGTCACCGACCATCGCTTCGGATGCTCCGGCGATGTGCCCGTACAGGCCGGCCGAGGCGATCACCAGACCCACCATCGCAACCGCACGCTGCCGCAGGCCGACGGTCACCGGCGGCCGTCAGGGCTTCGTCTTGCCGCTGGGGCGAAGCAGGCCGACGACCGCCCCGACAGCGAAGGTGATGGTGACCGACGCGAGAATCCAGGCCGGCAGGTCGATGAGCACACCGGCGACGGGAACAGCGCCACCACCCGCGAACGCCATCTTCGTTCCATACATTGTTATTTGCCCTTTCAGTATTGGTTAAGCCGCGCCTTCGGCGGCGTACTGCAGATTCCAGCGGTCCTTGCGCTTACCGGTGAACTTGCTTTTCAGAACTTCGAACCAGGCAGCGATGAACCAGCCGGCGCGCATCCAGGCGAACGCTTCCTGCGGCAGCAGCACAGCAGCGAGAAGAACGTCCCAGCGGTCACGGTCAGGGATCCGCAGCGCTTGTTTCACGTCGTTGGCGATGAACAGCAGCGGCACCAGGAACCAGATCGGCGCGAAATGCAGGATCCCGAGCGCGGCGTAGAGGACGGTGCAGAAGAGCCAGCCGAACCGCACCGTAGCCGCGAGCAGGCCGGCCGCCTGCTGCCGCCAATCGATCCACGTTCTGCGGTTCAGGCCGAAACGGATGAGGTCCTCGACGGTGCCGACCTGCCACTTCATCCGCTGGCCCCACAGCGCTTTGACCGTACGCATCGCGTCGGTGTAGGCGCGCACCGTCGGGGAGACCCGGCAGTAGTAGCCGAGTTCGCGGATCCGGTAGGTCAACTCGAAGTCCTCGACCTGACTGGCGTGCAGCCACGGCCCGTATCGGCGATGGGTGCGCACCACCTCGTGCAGCACCGAGTTCCGCATCGCGCAGGCTGTCCCGGCGAGCACCGACGTCCACCCCCGTCGCAGCGAGGCGTCCGTCCACTTGGCGAATTCGGCCCGCTGCAACCGGACGAGGAACTCGGTGCCGCGCATGGTGAACTTGCTGCTCGACCCGGCCAGGCCGGGGTCCTCGGCGAACTCCCGCACCCAGTCCTCGACGGCGTTGCCCGGCAGAATCGTATCGGCGTCCAGGCAGATCACGATGTCCGAGTCGAGGGCGTACTGCCGCCACGCCGCGTTCAGGCCACCACATTTCTTGTCCCGGTTGTTGACCGTCCGCGTCACCGTCAACGACGGGTGCTGATACGACGCGGCGACGGCAACAGTGTTGTCGGAGCAGTTGTCCGCGATCACGATGATCCGGTCCGGCACCCGGGTCTGCGCCAGCAGAGCCTCGATGGTCGCCCCGATGGAGCGCTCCTCGTTGTGTGCCGGAATCAACGCCACCACGTCGGCCCGCCCATGCCCCGCAAAATTGCTGTCTCGCACTTGTCGCCTTCCGAAGCAATGCGCACGGCATCGCCAAGAGCTACCAACGGGGGGAGGTGAGAAACGGCCCGCGGCCGTTCACCGGCCAAATGATGCCAGCCCGTTTTGCCCGTTGAAGAGCCCGTTTTGCACCCTTGGGAGTGAAGGAGGCGGCATGCACTCCGCAGCGTTCGGCCGTTCGGTCACCCACGATCAACAGTCAGCGGTGACACGGCGCCATGGCGCCGGAGTGATCCGTTGTTCGGCGGCGGCAGGCCTGGTGTTCGGCGGCGCGCCCGGGAAAACAGAGTGGGGCAAATGCCCGGCCGGCGGCCAGGAATCCGGAGCCGGCCTCCCTCGTCCCCGTGCTGTCCAACGTTCAGCCGGTGCCCGCGACCGACCAGGACCAGGATCATGCGATGCCTCAAGCGCTACATCACCCGCGAAGCGTTCGCCGAGCGGCAAGCTACGGTGGTGTCGCCCTGACGCCAACCACGCTGGACGGTGAAGGTGCCGCAGTCGCATTCTCTTTCCGGCTCGACGGATCAATGCCCTCGACTCCAGCGCCGACCGATGCAGCTACCGCGACTCAAGTCTGGGTGACCACATGGACTCAAGAAGCACTACGGCTCCTGACCCCGCGTTTGCCGGTCCCCGACCGGCCACGCCGACCGGGCGCCGGCCCTGGAGGCACCTTGCGATCTGCGCCGCGGTCGCGGCGTCGACTGCGCTACTCCTGACCGGGTGTCCGTCGTCCGACGACGCCGAACCGGCCTGCGAGCAACCCTCACCCGGGACCGTCTCCACCACCTGCGACGACAACAACCTCGGTCGATGAACAGTTCGGGGACCCGCTCATGAGCGGGTCCCCGAATCTCACAGCACGGCCTGGGGCATTGCTCAGGCCGAGATGTCCACCGTCGGGTAGAGGGGGAAGTCGGCGAGCAGCTCGGTCGCCTGCTTGGCGACCCGGTCGGAGACCGCCGCGTCCAGGTCGAACTTCGCCTTCGAGGCGCCGGCCTTGGTGCTGCTCAGCACCGTGTGCATGAGCTCGGCGATCTGGTCCATCTCCGCCGTGCCCAGGCCCCGGGTGGTCAGCGCCGGGGTGCCGATCCGGATGCCGGACGTGTACCAGGCGCCGTTCGGGTCCTGCGGGATCGCGTTGCGGTTGGTGACGATGCCCGAGTCGAGCAGCGCCTGCTCGGCCTGGCGGCCGGTCAGGCCGTACTTGTCGACGTCGATGAGGACCAGGTGGTTGTCGGTGCCGCCGCTGACGACCGTGGCGCCGCGGCTGGTCAGGCCGGCTGCCAGGGCCTGCGAGTTGTCGACGATGCGCTGGGCGTAGTCGGCGAACTCGGGCCGGCGGGCCTCCGCGAAGGCGATCGCCTTGGCCGCCATGACGTGCGCGAGCGGGCCGCCGAGGACCATCGGGCAGCCCCGGTCGACCTGGTCGGAGAGCTCGGGCTGGCAGAAGACCGCGCCGCCGCGCGGGCCGCGCAGGCTCTTGTGGGTCGTGGTGGTGACGATGTGCGCGTTCGCGATCGGGTCGAAGTCGCCGGTGAAGACCTTGCCCGCGACCAGGCCCGCGAAGTGGGCCATGTCGACCATGAAGGTCGCGCCGACCTCGTCGGCGATCTCCCGCATGATGCGGAAGTTCACCTTGCGCGGGTACGCCGAGTAGCCGCCCACGATGACCAGCGGCTTGAACTCCTTGGCCGACTCACGCAGCGCCGCGTAGTCGATCTGGCCGGTGGCCGCGTCGACGCCGTAGCTGCGCTGGTCGAACATCTTGCCGGAGATGTTGGGCCGGAAGCCGTGGGTGAGGTGGCCGCCGGCGTCCAGGCTCATGCCGAGCATCCGCTGGTTGCCGAACGCGGCGCGCAGCTCGGCCCACTCGGCGTCGGTCATGTCGTTGACGTTGCGCTTCTGCACCTTGGCCAGCGCCGGCGCCTCGACCCGGTCGGCCAGGATCGCCCAGTACGCGACCAGGTTGGCGTCGATGCCGGAGTGCGGCTGGACGTACGCGTACGGCGCGTTGAACAGGGCCTTGGCGTGCTCGACGGCGACGGACTCGACGGTGTCGACGTTCTGGCAGCCGGCGTAGAAGCGGCGGCCGATCGTGCCCTCGGCGTACTTGTCGGAGAGCCAGTTGCCCATCGCGAGCAGCACGGCCGGGGACGCGTAGTTCTCGGAGGCGATGAGCTTGAGGGACTCACGCTGGTCGGTGAGCTCCTTGGCGATCGCGTCGGCGATGCGGGGCTCGACGGCGCGGACCGCTTCCAGGGCGGAGCGGAACGCGGTCGATTCGGCGTTCAGTGCAGACATCGGACCTCCCTATCACAGGTGAAGAGGCCCAGGCGCACGGCAGGTCGTCTCCGGAGAACGGTCGTCCGGCACGGGGCCGCTCCCCGATGGTTGGCCCATCCGAACGCGCCAGTCACGGCCCGCCGACCAGCATACCGGCGCGGCCCCGGCCACGCGATCGCTCATCCAGGGAGTACGTCACACCGGCGGGCCCGGCCACTAGCCTGGCGATCATGAACGGCGTACAGATCCTGCTCATCGCCGGAGCCGGCATCGCGGTGTCCGCCCTGGCCCACCGGCGCGGCGTGCAGCCCGGGCTGGTCATCGTCGCGCTGGCCGCCGGGATCAGTTTCGTGCCCGGGGTGCCGCGGCTGGAGCTGGACAGCGAGCTGATCCTGGCGATCGTGGTGCCCCCGCTGCTCTACTCGGCCACCCGCAACGCCTCGGCCACGGGGTTCGGGCAGAACCTGCGGAGCATCATCGACCTCGGGGTGCTGCTGGTGGTGCTGACCGCGGGCGCCCTCGGGGTGGTGACCTCGTGGCTGCTGCCGTCGATCGGGCTGGCCGCCGCCTTCGTGCTCGGTACGGTGCTGGCCCCGCCGGACACCATCACGACCGTGTCGCACGGCAAGGAGCTGGGCCTGCCCCGCCGGGTCACCTCGATCCTGACCGGGGAGAGCCTGGTCAACGACGCCACCGCACTCACCCTGTTCAGCATCGCGGTGGCCGCGGTCGCCGGGGAGCACACCAGCTGGGGCGCCGGCACCCTGGAGCTGCTGCGCAACGCGGCCCTCGGCGCGGCCATCGGCGGTCTGCTGACGGCGGCCACCTTGCTGCTGCGCAAGCGGCTGGGCAATCCGACCCTGGAGACCACGCTGGTGCTGCTGGTGCCGTTCACCGCGTTCCTGCTGGCCGAGCAGGTCGAGGCCTCCGGCATCATCGCGGTGGTCTCCGCGGCCTTCCTGATCAGCGCGAACACGTCCCTGGACCCGCGGCACCAGTATCCGGGCGCCTACCGGACCCGGTTGCAGGAGGACGCCTTCTGGCCGGTCGTCGACTTCCTGCTGGAGACGTTCGTCTTCGCATACATCGGGTTGCAGCTGAGGTTCGTGCTGGACGACCTGGCCGCCGAGCCGGAGCCGGGCCTGAGCCGCACACTCATCGCGGCCGGCGTGCTGTTGATCGCCGCCGTCCTGCTGCGGCTCGTCGGCGTGTTCCTGCTGTTCGGGCGGTGGCGGATGGGCGACCGCCTCGCCCGGGCCCGGCTCGCCCGGGACCCCGGCCGGGCCGCCCGGATCGCGCAGCGCCGGTCCCGTGGCCGCCGCGAGGACCGCGACCGCACCCGCCTGGCGGCTCCCGGCGTACGGGAGAGCGTGGTGGTGGGCTGGACCGGCATGCGCGGCATCCTCACCCTGGCCGCGGCGGCCGCGGTCCCGGAGAGCGTCCCCGGCCGGGACGCCATTCAGGCCATCGCGCTGTTCGTCACCCTGGGCACCCTGCTGCTGCAGGGCACCACGATCCGCCTGCTGGTCCGGTGGCTGCGGCTGGACGTCAGCGGCGAGGAGGAGCAGGCCCGGGCGATGCTGGCCCGGGGCGTGGAGATCGCGACGGCGGCCGGCGACGGCTACGACCAGCAGCGGCTGGCGGTCAGCGAGGCCATGATGCGGCGTGAGCTGGACGAGGAGACCGCCCGCCGGCTGATCGGCGACATCGATCTGCGGCAGGCCGCCGCGAGCACGCTCGGTCAGGGCCTGGCGTAGACCGAGATGTGGCTGCCGCTGGTGGCGCGGAACGGCGTACGGTCCCAGTCCGCCCACCGTTCCCGCAGGTGCAAGCCGGCGAGCTGGGCCATCAGGTCGAGCTCGGCCGGCCAGCAGTAGCGGTGGGCGGTGGGCAGGAGCCGGACGCCCTTGCCGTCCACCGTCACGTGCTGCATCTGGATCCGCTGGGCGATCCGGTCGTGCACGGTGAGGGTGAAGCCGACCGAGTCCTCCCGTACGTCGTCGGTGCTGAACTGCCGGTCGTAGGCGGCGGGGTCGGGCACGTAGCACTCGAGCACGAACGCCCCGCCGGGCTCCAGCACCCGCGCCACGTTGCGGAACGTGTCCACCTGACGCTGCTGGCTGGTGAGGTTGAACAGGCTGTTCCAGACGACGTACACCAGCGGGAACAGCCCGGTGCTGGGCACATCAGCCATGTCCGCGGTGCGGACGGGCAGGTCCTGGCCGCCCGGCACGGCGCGGAGCTTGTCCACGACGGCCTGGGACGCCTCGACGCCCTCGACGGCGAAGCCCCGGCGGGCCAGCGGGATCGCCACCCGGCCGCCGCCGATGGCCAGCTCGAGGATCCGGGCCCCGGGCGTGACCAGCCCGGCCAGGAAGTCCACGGCCGCCGCGGGGTCCGGGCCCTGGCTCAGGTCGTCGTAGCGACTCGCCCAGCGGTCGCCGAAGAACGCGGGATCATCGAAGTCGGTCATCCCCTGAACGCAACCAGAGCCGCGTCCGGGCCGCCACCGCTTTTCACCCGCGGCGCACCGGAGAAAACCACATGACCGGCCCCGGCGGCCGAGGTTAAGGTCACCGGATGCCTACGACGCATGCTCTCCTCGGCCGGGCTCTGACGCCCGTGGCGCGGGGACCGCTGCACTCGTCCCGCCTGCGCCACCGGCGTCGCGCCCTGCGCCGCCGCACCGCCTAGAGCCGCTTGCTGCGCCAGGGCCCCCCGCGTCCTCTTCCACCGGACGGGCCACGATGACGCCTGTCCGCGTTCGCCGCCGAGAAGGCGGCAGACAGGACCACGGCCATGGCACTACCCCGTTCGAAACCGGCCGGACGCGAGCACGCCCGCGCGCGCCGGGCGTTCGGCCAGAACTTCCTTTCCGATCCGCGCGCGGTGCGTCAGGTCGTCGCCGCGGCCGGCATCCGGCCCGGTGACCTGGTGTACGAGGTGGGCGCCGGCCGCGGCGTCCTCACCGCCGAGCTGGCCCGGCACACCCGCAACCTGGTCAGCTATGAAGTGGACCCGCAGGTGGCGGCCGGGCTGCCGGCGCTGCCCGGCCTCACCGTACGGGTGGCGGACTTCCTGCGGGCCACGCCGCCGGACCGGCCGTTCGCGGTGGTGGGCAACATCCCGTACGCGCTGACGTCGGCGGTCGTGGACTGGTGCCTGCACGCCCGCACGCTGACCGCGGCCACCCTGCTCACCCAGCTCGAGTACGCCCGCAAACGCACCGGTGGCTACGGGCGGTGGACCCGGCTCACGATCAGCACCTGGCCGCTGATGAGCTGGACGCTCGCGGGCCGGATCCCCCGGTCGGCGTTCCGCCCGGTGCCGCGCGTCGACGGCGGCATCCTGCGCCTGGAACGGCGGCGGGTGCCGCTGGTCGAGCCGGCGGCTCTGCCCGCCTACCGGCGGTTCGTCGAGGTGGGCTTCACCGGCGTCGGCGGCTCGCTGCACAGCTCACTGTCCCGGCGGTACGGCGACCGGCGCGTCTCTTCGGCGTTCCGGGCGGCGCGGCTGGCCACCGGCGTACCCGTGGGTCTGGTCTGGCCGGAGCAGTGGCTGACGCTGTTCCGGCTGGCCGACGCCCCGCGGCGGTGACGGCGGAGGGCCTGCCGGCTGCGGCCGGCAGGCCCTCGTCCGTTCCGGTCCGGGCGCTCAGACCCGGAAGCGTTCCGCCACCACGCGCAGTTCCTCGGCCACCCCGTTGAGCTGGCTCACCGCGGCGTCCGCCTCCACCAGTGTGCTGCTGGTCTGCTCGGCCGAGTGCGCCACGCCGTTGATGTTGGTCGCGATGGTCGAGCTGCCGCCGGCCGCCTCGCCGATGCTGCGGCTCATCTCGGCCGTGGTCGCCGTCTGCTCCTCCACCGCCGAGGCGATGGTGACCTGGTAGTCGTTGATCCGCTGGATGATCTGCGAGATCTCGCCGATCGCCTCGACCGCGCTGGAGGTGTCGGCCTGGATGGTCTCGACCCGCCGGGAGATGTCCTCGGTGGCCCGTGCGGTCTCCTGGGCCAGGTCCTTGACCTCGCTGGCCACCACCGCGAAGCCCTTGCCGGCGTCGCCGGCCCGGGCCGCCTCGATGGTCGCGTTCAGGGCCAGCAGGTTGGTCTGCTCGGCGATCGCGGTGATCACCTTGACCACGTCGCCGATCTCGGCGGACGAGGTGCCCAGCTTGGCGACGGTGTCGTTGGTGCTCTGGGCGACGCCGACGGCGCTGGAGGCGACCTGCGCGGCGTCGTTCGCGTTCTGGGCGATCTCGCGGATCGAGGCGCCCATCTCGTCACTGCCGGCCGCGACCGACTGCACCGAGCCGGAGACGTCACCGGCGGCCGCCGCGACCAGACCGGCCTGGGCGGCGGCCTCGCGGGCACTCTCGCCGATCCGGGCCGTCACGCCGGTGAGCTGCTGGGTGCTGGCCCCCAGGTTGTGAGCGCCGGTGGTCAGCGACCCGACCGTGGCGCGCAGCCCGTCGCGGGCTCGGTTGACGGCCATGGCCATCCGGCCCAGCTCGTCGCGGGAACGCACCTCGGCCGGGATGGTGAGGTCGTTGTCAGCCACCGCGCCCAGTGCTGTCGCCACGGTGGCGAGCTGCTGCTTGATCAGCCGGACCACCAGCATGGCGATGGCGGCGGCCAGCAGGATGCCGATGATCAGGGAGGCGATCATGATGGTGCGGGCCGAGCGGAACTCCTTGCCGGCCTCCTGGGCCAGGGCGTTGGCCTCGGTGTCCTCCAGCTTCTGCAGGTCGGCCACCGACGTGTTCATGGCGCCCTCGACGCTGTTGAACTCGTTGAGGATCTGGTCCGGCGCGGGCAGCGTGTACCCGCCCGAGATGGGCTCCTGGAAGAGGACGGTGTCGCGCAGCGCCCGGTAGTGCTTGAGAGCCTCGGTGAAGGTGGCCAGGCTCTGCTGCCGCGCCTGCGAGTCCGCCGCGATCTCGGAGTAGGCGCCGAGCGCAGAGTCGATCTTGGTGTCCGCGGCGCTGACGGCGTCCCGGCCCAGCTTCTTGCCGGCGGCGTCCGTGCCGATCTGGTAGAGCAGCATGCCGCGGAACATCTCGGCGATGCCCCCGCGCAGCTCGGCCACCTGCTGGAGGCTGTCGACGTGCTCGGCCTTCATCTGGGTGAGGTCGTCGCTCATCTCCGAGATCCGGTAGATGCCGAGCCCGCCGACGACCACGGCGACGATCGCCATCGCGGCCACCGCGACCACGTTCTTCACCGCCAGGCTGCGGTCGGCCAGCAGGCCCGTGATCGGGCTGCGCTTCACCGTGACCTGCTGGGCGTCGTTCAGCACTGCATTCGGCATTCCCGTCACCTTCCGCTCGCGATGAATCATCGCTCCACGAGCGGAGAAAGTGGGGCAAAATGCGAAAGCTGATCCAGCAGCGGTTCACCGGACGGTGAGATGCACCAGCTCCGCGTCGCCCGGACGCCAGCCCTCGACCGCGACCGCCACATAACGGGCCTGCCCACCCAGCGGCGCGTACGTGACGCCGTCCCGGGAGGCCTCGACCCGTACCGGTCGGCGGCGGCCCTTGGACCAGGTCAGCTGCACGTCGGCGACCGCCACCACGGCACCCAGGTCGACGACCATCCGGCCGGCCGGGCCCGGGCGCCACGCCGTGCGCGGATCGCCGTCCACGGCACGGGCCGGTGCACTCATCCCGGCCGGCAGCGGCGAGGTGGGGAACGTGGTGCGGCCCCGGGCCAGGTCGGCGGTCGGGGTGACCGGGGCACCCGGCACCGTGACGCTGCGCGACCGTCCGGCGGACACCCGGATGGTCGACGACCAGGATCCGGCCCGGACGGTGGCCACCACCTTGTGCTTCGCGGGTGCGGTGACGGTCAGGTGGTGGGAGTCGGCCACCTCGAACCGGGTGCCGTCGGGCACCGCGTCCTCGACCGTGAACCGGGGCGGCTCGACGACCGCGGTGCCGCCGGCCAGGCTGACCGTCCAGTCCAGGCCCCGGCGGCGAGCCACCTGGTGGCCGCGGTAGAGCCGGCGGGCGGAGGGCACGCGCACCACGGCCCCGGTCACCGGCCGGGCCGCGAGATTGAAGACGCTCAGATAACCGTCGGCGTCGCTGATCAGCAGGCCCCGAGCGGTGGGCAACGGGCGGGCGGCGAGCTTCGCCAGGTCGGTGCGGCGGCCTGGATACCCCTCGATGATCGGGGCCGGCGCGACCACCTCGGTCGGGCTCACCACGATCTTGCGCTTGGTGCCGTGCGTGACGAGGCCGGCCCGGCCGTCGATGCCGACCCAGCCGGCGGCCGACCGGGTCTGCGGCACCGCGGCCGCGTCGGTCCAGTTCAGGCCGTCGGTCGAGGTCTGGATGACGAATCTCTTGCCGTACGCGGCCTCCCACGCGATGCGCACCCCGGCCACCCGGACGGCGGAACCCAGGTCCACGGCGAGCCAGCTGTCGGCGCGGCCGCGCTCCTCGCGGGCCACGGCCCAGCGGGTGTCCGGGTTGCCGTCGGTGGCGTTGCGGGCCGGATTCCAGATGTCCTCTGAGGACGCGGTCGGCATCGCCCCCTGGGCCAGGTCGGCGCCGCTGGTGTCCAGCACGGAGAAGGTGAAGATCGAGTAGCCGTACTCGGTGCCGGGCTCGCGGCCCAGCATCCGCACCCAGCGGGCGTCCCGCGGGGCGAAGGTGATGTCGCCGTCACCCGGGTCACTGAGCAGTGCCGAGCCGGTGGGCGTGGTGAACAGGCGGCTGCCGGTCAGCCCCGGCACACCCGGCATGTACAGATTGAACAGAGTGAGGCGGCCCTCGCCGGGGAGCCCGGTGCTCGCGTAGACGACCGTGCCGGTCGGCAGCGTGGCAAAGCCGGCCCGGCCGCCGGCGACGGCCAGCACGGTGGCGGTGGCGTCCACCCCGTCGCGGACCTCGCTCCACGCCCTGGTCCACCGGGCGGTCGGCGCGGTGTCCGGGGGCAGGAAGGCCGGCTCCCGGGTGTCGATCAGCCAGTTGTCGTGTCCCGGCTGCCAGAGGAAGTTGACGAAGCCGGGCTTGGTCACGGCCGCCGCGAACGCCTGCTCCGACTGGTGGGCGGTGAGGCCGACGTCACGGCCGAAGTCCCGGGTGCCGCTGGCGCGGCGGAAGAACTCCGCTCGGCCGACCGGCTGGACCGGCCGGTCGCGCAGGCGGTGGAAGAGGTACGAGATGGCCAGCTCGGCGCGGGCCTCGGGCTCGTACTTGTCCTCGCCGCTGAACTTGGTGAGCTGGTACTTCGGCTCGTACCGCAGGTAGGGCACCAGGCGCTCGGCCAGGTCGGCCTCGGCCCGCGCGGCATCCCGGTCGCCCTGGACCTGGGCCAGGAACGCCAGCGGCAGCACGTCGCGGCCGTACAGGTGGTAGCGGTCGGCGACCATCGGCATGACCGGCTCACCCGCGTCGCTGGCCAGCAGGCGCAACGTCGCCCAGAGCTGGGCGCCGTTGGGCTGGCGGGTGAGCACCTCGGGCAGCGGGCGACCGGCGACCAGGAAGTGGATCGCCGCGCGCCCGGCCGTACGCCAGAGCTCGGCCTGGTAGTGCGGGTTGGCCGACTCGTGGTTCTCCACGATGAACGAGTCGTGCAGGTTGTGCGCGGTGGCCCGCTGGTCGATCCGTTCCCCGTCCACGACGGCGGGGTTGGCCAGGTCGGCGGCGGGCAGGCCGCTCGCGTTCGTGGCCCAGAGCAGGAAACGCTCCCGCCAGCCCTCGGCCGCCTCGTCGTCACCGGCCCAGGCGAGGCCGGGCGCGATGGCCTGGGCGTAGACGCCCATCTCCTCGAGCTTGGTGTCGCCGAGCCAGCCGCCGGCCGTGCCGTTGGGCGACCAGTCACCGCTGAGCGGGTCGTCGTCGGAGCCCAGCCCGTACGCGTACGAGGCCTGACCCACGGCGATCTGCTGCACGTTGCGCCGGGTCTGGGCGTCCAGGTCGGCCCAGAGCAACCGGGCGGCGAGCACGAAATACAGCTCGAATGTGGAGTCCCAGAAGAGCTGCCGGCCCCACTCGGTGCCGCCGGCGAACCGGTTGGTGGCGGCGAACCGCTGGATCGTGGCGACGGTCTTGGCCTTCAGCGTGCCGGCGTCGACATCGGCCAGGCGGGCGTCGTAGTCGTCCAGGCCGAGCAGGACGGCGTTGCCCAGCACCGCGGCGAAGCGGAAGTCCGCCGCGCGGTAGGCACCGATCCCGGTGTCCCACTGCTCCTCCACCCACCGGGTGTGCATGTGTAACAACTGCCGGTAGATATCGGCGACCGGATCGGGCGCAGCGGCGGACGCCGGCCCGGGCAGGCTCAGGGCACCACTGATGCCACTGACGCCGGCCAGGGCCAGCAGCCGGCGGCGGGACAGTGCGAACAAGGAACCTCCACGGCGGAACGGGACGCCCTGGACAGCCTTCGCGTCCGCCCCAAAGACTGTCAAATCACCTTTCGGCCACGAGGGCGCTCGATGCGAACCGAGCGTCAAGCATGCCCGACCACCGCGGCCGTAACCCGTACGGGGAGATCCACCTCACCCGCGGCCGTGGTTCCGGAACTCAGATTACTTGCGTGTTAACTAATGCATCGATGAAACTGGCTGGACCGTCCCCGCGGAACGTCCCCCGACCGATGGCGCCGGCTCCACCCGAGGCCGGCGCCTCGGCTTGTCCAGGGACCGGTGATCCGGGGACCGGCAGGTCCTTCATCCGGTGCCGCCGCGCGGGGACACTGAGCGAGTGGACCGTGCCCAGCTTGCCGACTTCCTCCGTACCCGGCGCGAAGCGCTGCAGCCCGAGGACGTGGGGCTGCCGCGGGGGCCACGCCGGCGCACCGGCGGCCTGCGCCGCGAGGAGGTCGCCGCGCTCTGCGACATGTCGGCCGATTACTACAGCCGCATCGAGCAGCAGCGCGGCCCGCACCCGTCCGAGCAGATGCTCGCCGCCATCGCCCGTGGCCTGCGGCTGAGCCTGGACGAGCGCGACCACCTGTTCCGCATCGCCGGGCATGCCGCCCCGCAGCGGGTGCACCGCGCCGACCACATCAATCCGGGGATCATGCGCATCCTGGACCGGCTGGCCGACACCCCGGCCCAGGTCATGGGCAGTCTCGGCGAGACACTGCGGCAGACGCCACCGGCGGTCGCGCTGCTCGGTGACGACTCCCGCTGGACCGGCCCGGCGCGCAACGCGGTCTACCGCTGGTACACCGATCCGGACTCACGGCGGATCTATCCGGAGGAGGATCACGAGCTGCACGGGCGGACCTACACCGCCCAGCTGCGGCTGGCCTACACCCGCGCGGGCCGCGGCTCGCGCGCGGCGGCTCTGATCGACGCGCTGCTGGCGGCCAGTCCGGAATTCGCAGCGGCGTGGGGCGCCCACGACATCAGTGCCGTGTTCGAGGATCAGAAACGCTTTCTTCATCCCGAGCTGGGGCTGCTGGACCTGCACTGCCAGACCCTGGTCGACCCGGACCAGTCCCAGACACTGCTGGTCTTCACCGCCGTACCGGGCTCGGCGAGCTACGAGAAGCTCCAGCTGCTCTCGGTCATCGGCGACCAGCGCCTGTAGGCCTCGGATGGCGGGGCCGGCGCCCCGCCACCCGTCGCGCTCACTCGCCCGAGCCCGGCTCGGCCATCTTGCGGTGCATCTGGGCCTTAGCGCTGTCCGGCATGACCTTGGACGCCGCGGCCTGCACCTTGGTCTTCACCGAGCCGGCCACCACCTTCTCGTCGCCCTTCATCAGGGCCTCGAAGCCCTGCTTGGCCACCACGGCCGGGTCGTCCTTCTTGCTCGCGCCGACCTTGGTGTCGTCCATCTCGGCGCGGTGGAAGAAGTTGGTGTCCGTGGGGCCCGGCATCAGGGCGGTGACCGTGACCCCGGTGTCCTTCAGCTCGTTGCGCAGCGCCTCGGCGAAGGACTGCACGAACGACTTCGACGCGTTGTAGACGGCCTGGTAGGTGCCCGGCATCATCGACGCGATCGACGACGTGAACAGCACCCGGCCGGCCCCGCGGGCCACCAGGTCCGGCAGCACCCGCTTGGCCAGGTGCACGGTCGACGTCACGTTCACGTCGATGACATTCAGTTCCTCCCGCAGCTCGGTCTGGCTGACGAAGTCGCCGCCGATGCCCCGGCCGGCGTTGATGGCGATCGCGTCCACCGGGCGGCCGGATTTGAGAATCGCGGCGTAGAGCTCCTCCACACCGTCGAAGGTGGCCAGGTCGGCGCGTACCGCGATCACCTCGTGGTGGCCGTCCCGCCGCAGGTCGGCCGCCGCCTGCTCGATCGCCTCGTCCTCGGCGGTCATCAGCACGTCGTAGCCGTTCTCCACGAACTGCTTGGCCAGCTCGTAGCCGATGCCGCTGGACGCACCCGTGACCACCGCGAACTCCCGGCCCGTCGGTCCCGTCATGGTTGTTCCTCTCCTCGTCGGTCTCGATGCGATGCCCGGGCACGGGTCGGCTAACCCCGGAATATCCCGGTTCGCATTGGGCACCTCCTGAAGTGACACCACCCATCGGAGGCGCACGGCATGCGAGCACTCACCTGGCAGGGCACGTCCAAGGTTTCGGTGGAGACCGTGCCCGACCCCAAGATCCAAGAACCGACGGACGCGATCGTCCGGATGACCTCGACCGCGATCTGCGGGTCCGACCTGCACCTGTACGACGTCCTGGGGATGTACCTGGACCAGGGCGACATCCTCGGCCACGAGCCCATGGGCATCGTGGAGGAGGTCGGCCCCGAGGTCACCCACATCAGGCCCGGCGACCGGGTGGTCATCCCGTTCAACATCTCCTGCGGCTCCTGCTGGATGTGCAGCCGGGGCTTCTTCGCGCAGTGCGAGACGACCCAGGTCAAGGAGCACGGCAAGGGCGCGTCGCTGTTCGGCTACACCAAGCTGTACGGCCAGGTCCCCGGCGGCCAGGCGGAGTACCTGCGGGTCCCGCAGGCGCACTTCGGGCCGATCAAGGTGCCCGAGGGTCACCCCGACGAGCGCTACCTGTTCCTCTCCGACGTGCTGACCACGTCCTGGCAGGCCGCGCAGTGGGCTGACATCACCCCTGGCGGCACGGTCTTCGTGACCGGTCTCGGGCCGATCGGCCAGATGACCGCCCGGATCGCCCGGCACCTCGGCGCGGGCCGGGTCATCGCCACCGACAACGTCCCCGAGCGGCTGGCCATGGCCGCCCGGCACGGCATCGAGACGATCAACTTCGACGAGGTCGACGACGTGCCGGCCGCGGTGCTGGAGCTGACGTCCGGACGCGGTGCCGACAGCGTCGTGGAGGCCGTCGGCATGGAGGCTCACGGCACGCCGTTCCAGGAGTTCGCCCAGAAGGCCGCGGGGGTGCTGCCCGACGCGGTCGCCCGTAAGGCGATCGACAAGGCCGGGGTGGACCGGATGGGCGCGCTGCGTACGGCGTTCGCCGCGGTCCGCCGGGCCGGCACGGTGTCCATCATCGGCGTGTACGGCGGCCAGGCCGACCCGTTCCCGATGTTCGACCTCTTCGACAAGGGCGTGACCCTGCGGATGGGCCAGGCGCACGTGAAGCAGTGGGTGGACGACATCCTGCCCCTGCTGACCGGTGACGACGACCCGCTGGGCGTCGACGACCTGACGACGCACCGGGTGCCGCTGGAGCAGGCGCCGCAGGCCTACGACATGTTCAAGAAGAAGGAGGACGGCTGCATCAAGGTCGTCCTGAAGCCGTGAGCCGCGGTGGCACCGGCTCAACGGCGAGCCGGTGCCGCCGCCACGGGGCACAATCGGGCCCATGTATGTGATCAGAGAGAAGTTCTTCTCCATCGGCGACGACTTCGACGTCCTCGACGAGCACGGCGCCAAGCTCTTCCACGTCGACGGCAAGGTGTTCAGCGCCCGCGACAAGGTGGTCATCGAGGATGCGTCCGGGACCGAGGTGGCCAGCGTGCACCGGCATCTGGTGTCGCTGCGCCCGACGTACGAGATCCGGATCGGCGGGGAGAAGGCCGCCGAGGTCCGCAAGAACCTCTTCACGCCGTTCCGGGACAAGTTCACCATCGATGTCCCCGGCCCCGAGGACCTGACCATGAAGGGCGACCTGCTCGATCACGAATACGTGATCGAGCGCGACGGCCGGGACGTGGCCGCGGTGTCGAAGCGCTGGCTGACGATCCGCGACACCTACGCGGTGCAGGTCGAGGCGGGCGAGGACCCGGTGCTGATCATCGCTTCGGTGCTGGCCCTCGACCTGGCGCTGACCAGGGAGGAAAAGAAGGCGGAAAAGGACCGCAAAAACGACGAATGATCCCAGTAATCTACTGTGACCATTCGACTACATAAAGTGACTCATACTTTCGGCTAGTCATCTATGGCCCTCTCGGCTAAGGTCGTCATAACCGAACGGCCAAGTGTGCGCGGACGGCGGCGATCTTGAATCGTCGCCGGTCACGAAACAGATAGCGATACCTTGCCCGACCGGGTCCGGTGTAAACCGGGCCGGCTCTCCGGACAGGTGCCAAGGAAGGACCGAGATGACTGCCACTCAGACAGTTGAGGCTGCCAAGACGAAGCCCGCGATCAGCGAGGCGCCGGCCGACAGTGCCGCCGACCTGCTGAACGCCATGGCTGCCATGCCCGTTGGCCACCCCTCCCGCGTATCGCTGCGGGACCGGGCCATCGAGGCCTGGCTGCCGCTGGCCCGCCACCTCGCCCACCGCTACTCCGGCCGCGGCGAACCCACCGACGACCTGGTCCAGACCGC